>NZ_JBPFDS010000002.1:264698-349380 GCF_059415065.1 Sporosarcina sp. SAFN-010
TTATGAGCACTTCTCAAGAGTTATGAGCATTTCCCAAGAGTTATGATCACTTTTCATGATTTATGAGCACTTTCCCAGAGTTGTGATCACTTTTCATGATTTATGAGCACTTCTCAAGAGTTATGAGCATTTCCCAAGAGTTATGATCACTTTTCATGATTTATGAGCACTTTCCCATCGCTTATGGCTATCCAAGATTAATGACCAAATGCTGAGAGAAGGTTTTGCACTAAGTGCCCTTTACCAATCAAATGTATACCCATTCTCCATCGGAAAAGATTAATTAGCAGCGCCTTGTTTACTTTTTTCCAATGTTTCCTTCAAACCACTCGGTCCATTCAACAACAACCAAATATAGCGCGATTCCTCTTTACTGCCAGGTTCGAGACGCTGTTGGCGTGGATATTCAATCGTTTGAGCACGGAACGCCATCAAGTGCATGACGTTGCCATTTACTGCAGATGCTTTCTTCAGCATATCTGCCTCTTCTTCAGACTCGCCACCAGATGCTTCGTTTTCGAGCTTCCAATCCAAGTATAAATACGTGGCATCATTTTCAGAACCGCGCTCGTAGCGAACTAATAACTCTCCTGCTTCATTGAAGCGTCCAGCGTGGATCAGCGAAGCAATCGCTTCATAGCGAGCTCCTTGGTTGTCTGTCGTATTCATGCGGACGAGATCCAAGAACACCTCGGCGGCTTCGTTGAACTCTCCGTGCATGAACAGATGCGTACCGTATGCAAATGCCGCCCGCATGAACGGTCGATTGGGAATGTTTTGCCACGGATTTTCGCCCGCTTCAAAACGTTTACTCGCCTCTCGGATTGCCCGCTCATAGAGCTCGCTCGCCTTCTCTGCATCCTTTTCTGTTTCCGCTTTCAGCAATAGCCCATCAGACAAGTCCGGTACAATGGACAACGCCGAATCGGCTAATTTCCGGCGCGTTTCTTCGTCTTCTGCGCCAAACGCTTCATAAGCAAGTCGCTGTGCACGTCCTTCATCCACCCCTGGACGTCGCTCAGGTTCAACAACACCTGAAGTCGTCATCGCCGTTTCCCATAACTCCGATTCTGTTGGTCTTGGGTCTGTACCAATCTCGTAGATAGCAGCGGCTGCAGCATCTCCATCTGTCATCATCGCTTCATATAACTCTCTCAACTCTTTCGAGAAGCGGTCAACCGCGTCCGGATCTTCTGCCGGTTCAAGCATAGCCTCTTGTTTGACCAGTGATAATGATTGACCGACTTGAAGCGATGCCTGTACAAACGCAGACACATCCAATTCAGCATCCTCTGTCATTTCGGTATTCAAAAAGTATGCAACCGCCAATTTCTGAAGCATTTCTCTGACATCTGCAGGCTCATCTGCTTTCGCAAGATGTTCGTCAAGCTGCTTCAATGCAGTCAACTGTGCCGGCGCAAGCACATCTTCAATCATTTCATTCATCGAAGCCATGCTGCGTTTCACGAGCAGTTCATAGATTTGAAGCGTATGCTTGCGGACGAATTCTGCAGGTGACTGATCAGATGATTTCTCCCATAGCTCAAGCAATGATTTTTTCGTCTGTTTGCTCCATTTAGCTAAAAACAGCATAGATGAAACCGGAGCAATCGACTTGTCACCACGGCGGGCATCCGGAAGTACAACGCCAAACACTAATGTACCTTCATCTGCAGGCATCCCTTCGATACGCGCCAATTCAATTACATCGCCAGTCAATAACTTTGTAATCTCCAACGCATTTGGCTTCGCCGCTGTAATTTCACCAAGTAGCATAAACGGCTCTTCCCACTTCTTAAGAACGTCCTGTACCGTTCCACGGGCCGCAGCGATTTGTTGCTTGCGGATATACTCTTTCCATTGTGAATTGTCTTCTATGAATAAATAAAATTCAGAAGCCGCCTCTTCTATATGTGCCGGTTCCCAACTGCCACGGAGTTTTTCAGCCCACTGACGCATGAGACGCATCATGGATTCCCGCTTGTCCCCTGTTGGATATGTATCGAAAAATTGACTAAGAATACGATCGAGCTCTTCATTGACGACAGCACTAAGCAGATCATCGCCAACTTTCCCACAGCATTTTTTATACTTTTTCCCACTGCCGCATGGGCATGGTTCGTTTCTTCCAGTCATGTTCAAATCACCCCGACTATTTAAGGAGGCTGTTGGTCAGCCCCCGATGTAACTCATGTTAATCTTTTTGTTTTTACGATTTTTCACAGTTTGTTCCGTACGTTCATCCGAATAACGATCTGCACGGTTTTCCCATACGCCCGTTACAGCTGCAGCAAGTTCTTCGTCTGTAGCACCCTCACGTATAAGCGCGCGGACATCGAATCCTTCTGACGCAAATAAACACGTAAATAACTTACCTTCTGACGAAAGACGAGCACGTGTGCACGTTGAACAGAACGACTCGGATACCGATGTGATGAAACCAACCTCGGCTCCATTGTTTTTATAGCGCCAGCGCTTCGCCACTTCTCCATAATACTCTTCCTCAACCGGCTCAAGATCATGGACAGCTTGCAAACGTTCCAAAATCTCCTTCTTCGTCACGACCTTCTCAAAACTCCAACCATTGTCATTTCCAACATCCATAAATTCAATGAATCGCAACGTGATACCGCGCTCTTTGAAGTATTGAGCCATGGGCAAGATTTCTTGCTCATTGGCTCCCTTTTTCACGACCATGTTCATTTTTATAGTAAACCCTAAAGCGTGAGCCTTATCGATATTTTTAAGTATGACTTCAGGCTTCACGCCTCGACCGTTCATCTCCCCGAATAACTCCGGATCCAGTGCATCCAGACTAATATTCAACCGGCGTAAGCCCGCGTCATATAATGGCTTTGCATATTGACCGAGTAAAACGGCGTTTGTCGTGAGGCCAATATCTTCAATTCCTTCAATTTGCATCAGTTTCCCTACAAGTTCAGGAAGTCCTCGTCTCATGAGTGGTTCTCCACCCGTTAACCGTAACTTCTTCACGCCCATCTTCGCAAAGAGTTGCGCAAGCCTTTCAATTTCTTCAAATGACAGTAACTCACTTTTTGGTAGGAACACATAATCGTCCCCAAAGATCTCTTTCGGCATGCAATAGGAGCATCTGAAGTTGCAGCGGTCTGTCACGGATATTCTCAAGTCACGAATCGGACGACCAAACTTATCTGTTATTGGCTCCATGTTGTCATCTCCCCTCAAGTTGTCCAGGCCTGTTTACATTATCAAAAAGCGATGGCTTCTTTTCCAATAACGCCTGTCCATCCACCCAATGATGAATGAGTGGTCGGACACTTCTGTTCTCCATCTCGAGCGAAGAGCGGATCATCGGTTCCGCCTCCTTGCTCCAAATGGAGAGCAGCGGATGTAACTTGCCGATTTCTTCAATCGCAACGGACATATTGCCCACCCTATGGTTCATTAATTTCCGAATAATAGAGTCATCTGCAAACGGAACATCACACGGCAGCACCGCATACCAATCACTTTGAATGGTATTCATTCCCGTTAAAACCCCTGCGAGAGGACCTTGTCCCGCAAACTCCTGCAAATCCGTGACGACATGCAATGTACTAGGAAACCGGTCAACGTCTTCTGGTCTAGCAACGACTACAATTTGCGTGCAATGGGGCGTTAACGCAGCAATCGTATACTCGTAAAAGCACTTTCCATTATAAGTTGCGAATGCCTTTGTTGAACCAAACCGTCTCGACTGACCCCCTGCTAATACGATACCAATCATGACATCAACCTCCACTGACTGGTGGAATGAAAGCACATTCATCTCCTGAATGAATGACGTCTTCAGGAAGTGCATATTCTTCATTCACCGCCACTTGAATATCGTCTTTTCCAAACCCGGGATAGGTTTCTTCAGCCCAGTCCAACAGTTCTTGCACCGTCATCTGCTCACGGTCCAGCGTTTCTTGACCTTTTCCAGCAAGCTCTCTAAGTCTGGCAAAATATTGAATGCTAATCATACAGAATCCACTCCCTTGTCAGGATATTTCTTTTGGGCGCCTAGCCATTCTTCGCCGTCTTCCCAAATCTCTTTTTTCCAGATGGGAACAACTTCTTTAATGCGCTCAATTGCGTATTCATTTGCTTCGTAAGCTGCTTTTCGATGCGGAGATGAAACCGCGATCACAACAGCAATATCCGATATGTGCAATTCTCCGATGCGATGCGCAATCGCAACTTTGACCCCTGGCCATTTCGCTTCCATTTCCGCACCGATTTCAGCGAGTTTTTTTTCCGCCATTGGTACATAAGCTTCGTAAGCTAAATAGACCGTCCGTACGCCGTGGGTCCATTCCCGAACGTGCCCCGTGAACAACGTGACCGCGCCTGCACCCGCATGCAGGACGTAATTGGAGTATAATTGCGCATCAATCGGTGCTTCCACTACTTCAAATGGTTTCATAATGATCCTCCTTATTCAGCCAATCCGTGAACCAGTTATCGAGTTGCATCGAATCACCGCGATCTTTGATAGTCGAGTATTCACTGTGCGCAACCTCTCCAATAACAAGCCGAACTCCTTCAAGTTCTTGCAATGTATCCCAGTCTTCGCAGCTGCGAACGAGAACAACCTTCGCGCCGCGCTCATCCTTATAGCCTTCGATCAGCAACACGTCTGGTGAATCGTATGTAACTAGCGCTTTTAATGCTCCAAAGGGGGGCTCATTGTTCAATAAAAGCTGAGCACTGCCGCCGCCAGCCACTAGTGTCGCATCCGCGCCTTTATCGAAAAAGCGGCTGGTATCCGTTTCTATAGAAGGCAGCTCAATCTGTCCCCCGTGGCCATGGTGCTTCAACACAGCGACCGTGAGCCCTTTCGCTTTCACAACACTGATCCAACGTTCTAGCAGAGTCGTCTTTCCGCTGTTTTTATAGCCAACAATATGGAGGGTCTTCAAAGCACCCAATCCTCCACACCTTGTTCAGCGCCAATTAGCAATAAATCTACTTCATCGCCTGTAGAATACCCTCTCGTACCGCTTGGTAATACAATTAGACAGTTTCCTCTCGCAATAGATGACACCGCATTGGATTTATTGAATCCTGCAGGAGCTGCAGTTACACCCTTTTCAGTCATTTGCCAAACCGCGCGGACAAATCGAGTGAACGGATTCGGTTTTGTAAAATCTTCTGCTAATTTGGCTTTTAAATAGGGCAGGTATGGTGCCGTACATCCCATCATTGAAAGCAAGGCAGGACGCGCAAACAATTCAAACCCTGTAAAACAAGCAGATGGATTACCCGAAAGTCCGAACAAGAACTTGTCCCCTAGGACTGCAACCGTCGTCACACTTCCCGGGCGCATGGCAACTTTGTTGAACAACACTTTTGCGCCTAACCGTTCATAGATTGCAGGTAAATGATCGAAATCTCCGACTGAAACGCCACCTGTTGTAATGAGGGTATCCGTTTCCTGCAGGGCACGCTCAATCACTTCTGTGCATGCATCCAAGTCGTCTGAAGAAGTGCCATATGATCTAAATAGTACGCCTAGTCGCTGTAATTGCCCTTTCACCATAGGACCATTAGAGTTTCTGATTTTACCTGGCACTAAATCATCCGATACGTCCAACAATTCTGTTCCTGTCGATAAAATCCCGACGACTGGCTGCCGATAAACCGCTACATCTGCATATCCAAAAGTCGCAAGCAATGCAATCGTACCTGCATGAATGAGAGTTCCTGCTGCAATAAGCAACTCGCCTTCCGCAGCGTCTTCTCCTTTGTAAGAGATGTTTTCCCCAGATTCATATGGTTTCCTCACTGTAAAGCCTTCTGCCGTTTCTACTGTCTGTTCAAACATTACAACAGCGTCTGCGCCTTCAGGTATTTGAGCACCTGTCATAATTCTATACGCTTCGTGAGGTCCCACAGGTTGTTCTCCTACGTAGCCCGCGCCAATCTCACCAATAACCGTAAATGGCACACGATGTTCACCTGATGCCCCTTCACTGTCTTTCGCTCGGATAGCAAAACCATCATAAGGTGATCGATCAAACGGAGGTACGCTATGGCGGGCAACAATCGGTTCAGCTAAAATACGGCTCATAGACTGTTCCAATGAAATCGATTCGGTTCCTAATCGTTGAACGTGACTCATTACTTGCGCTACTGCTTCAGCTACTGGGATCGGCTTTCTCATCTCCACCAAAAGCACCTGCTTTCTTCTGTTATACTGAGTGTATCAGAGTTGAAAG
This sequence comes from Sporosarcina sp. SAFN-010, assembly GCF_059415065.1. NCBI lineage: Bacteria > Bacillati > Bacillota > Bacilli > Caryophanales > Caryophanaceae > Sporosarcina > Sporosarcina sp. SAFN-010. The sequence continues at coordinate 270,923 of NZ_JBPFDS010000002.1, forward strand.
GAATGATTCGAATGTCTGAACTCACTCATTTTAATGACCAAGGACGTGCACGGATGGTCGATGTATCCGACAAATCTATTACATCACGCACTGCTGTTGCGAGCACATCCATCCTTGTCAATGACACGATTTACAATCAAATTAAAGACGGTAAAAATAAAAAAGGCGATGTCTTCGCAGTGGCACAAGTCGCTGGGATTATGGCAGCTAAAAATACGGCAACCATCATTCCAATGTGTCATCCACTTCCTCTAACCGGTGTCGATATTCGATTTGAATGGAATATCGATGAATCTATGCAACACTATGAAGTACTCATTCGCGCAGAAGTGAAAACAACAGGACTCACCGGCGTTGAAATGGAAGCACTCACAGCCGCATCAGCGACTGCCTTAACGGTGTATGACATGTGTAAAGCAGCTGGTAAAGAGATGGTCATCGGCCCCACGATGCTTCAATCTAAAACTGGTGGGAAAAACGGGGATTATACTAGGACGGATGCGTAACTCGCTTCCGTCTTTTTGTATCCCTTATAAATGCTTCGTCAACTCATAGTGAATGTGCAGCAGCTCCGGCATAACAAGGCGATCCATCGCAAGCGCAACTGCTTTTACGGATCCTGGTAACGCAAACAGGACTTTTTCTCCGACAGCTCCAGCAGCTGCACGGCTTAGCAGCGCTTTCGAGCCAACATCCTCTGCGTAACTAATGTAGCGGAACAACTCTCCGAAACCGGTTAATTCCTTCGTGAAAAATGGACGGATCGTTTCAATTGTCACATCCCGATAACTGATGCCGGTTCCGCCAGTGATGATAATCGCATTCGCATCCTTCTTGCCAATCCACGATTCCACCGCTTTCAAGATCGCGTTTTTATCATCCGGACAAATGACTCGGGCAATCACTTTATGTCCCGCTTCCTCTACCTTTTCTCTAATTAATCTTCCGCTATTGTCATCTTCCTCCGTACGTGTATCGCTCACTGTTAATACACACACATTCAATTTCCTTTTCATCTCTGAGTTTTCTTTGTACACATCGATTCTCCCCTTATCCGAACAGTTGATGATAGATTTTGCGCCCTTTCCGCATATCCTTCAACCCATGAATGAGCAGTCTTCCATTTGAGAACCCCACACAACGATATCCCTCTGCGTAAAACTCAACAAAAAATGGGGTATGCTTTTCCACTGTCCCGAGACGTTCCGCAACGCGATAGACATCTTCTCCAGTCAACTTACGCTCAGCTGCCGGGATGATTTGAACCGTTTCCCGACCGCACAATACGGCGTAGTTCGTGCCTGACTCGGAATTCAAGGACGGGTATGTAGGAGTACTTCCACATGTTTCACACGCTTCCTTCTTCAATCGTGTGATGCCCGCTTCCACTTGCGTATTATGCCAAATATCTGTGTGTAGCAATTTTGTACGCATCGCTTCTTGGTTCCCTGTTAACCATTTTAGCGCTTCTGTACTTTGGTGCGCAGCTGTAAGTTGAACAGCTGGTGCAATAATGCCCGCAGTATCACAGGTTTCATTGACAGAAGGAAGTACTGGCAACAAACATCTGAAGCAAGGCGTTTTACCCGGGATGAATGGAAATACGCTACTGGAGCTTCCGACACACGCTCCATACACCCATGGAATCTTATATTTCCACGCGAAGTCATTCAGTAATAATCTAGCCTCAAAGTTATCGGTCGCATCCAATAAGATATCCGCATCCTGCGCATATCGTTCCAGAAGTTGCCCATCAACATGGTCAAGTAACGGAACCAGTGTCACATCACTACGAATCGCACGCAGTCTTGCTTCTGCTGCAATTACTTTCGGCACGCCTTGAACAGCATCCTGCTCTGTGAACAGTTGTTGTCTTTGCAGATTCGAAGGCTCTACGTAATCCCGATCCGCTATCGTCAGTTTCTGAATACCCGCACGCACAAGTGTCTCTGCAATTGCCGACCCAAGTGCCCCACATCCGAGGACAAACGCATGGGAGTTTTCCAATTTCCGTTGTCCTGTCTCTCCAATTGGATTGAACAAAACTTGTCTTGAGTATCGTTGTTTCAAAATACGCACCTTCATTTCGCTTAAAGTAAGCAGAGGACCGCCAGTCGATTAGACCGGCCGTCCCCGTTTTAAGCTCTGGTTATATCGCTGAATGTCCCAACGTAACGGGTTACGTCACCATCATTATTTTTAATGGCATTGATGGTCAACAGCTCTAAGTACTCAGAACCATCTCTCCGTTTGTTCCATATCTCTCCTTGCCAAGATCCTTCGTTCCCAATGACGCTCCACATAGATGTGTAGAACTCCTTGGATTGCTTGCCTGAACTGAGGACATTCGGGTTTTCCCAATGACTTCATCTGAAGGATATCCTGTCAATCTAGTAAAGGCAGGATTGACCGACAAAATCTTTCCAGATGCATCGGTGACAAGAATCCCTGAACCTGTCGAGTCAAATACTTCTTTTGCAGTAGACAGACGGTCCATGTAATAGAGCCAGATGACGAGGACTAGACTTACGAGTGCAAATTGGGCAAACGCCATGAACCCAATTGAGTACGACCCTGTCATTGAATGCACCGCAGATAAGAGTAATGGTGGGAAGAATCCACCGAGACCACCCATCATCGATACAATACCATTTGCTGTTCCTGCTTGTTTACTGAAGTAAAACGGAACTAGTTTGAAAATAACACCATTTCCGATACCAGCAGTTAGGGCAATGAGCATGATTCCGACTGTGTATAGAAGAATCGATGGGGAGAATGCGAGTAGAACCGCAGCGAATGTCAGTCCTGCGAAAACACCCATCAATAGGAACAACGGTTGGAAGCGATCCGCAAGCCATCCGCCCACTGGACGAAATAGTGTTGCTACGATGATAAATCCTGCTGTCCGCATTCCTGCATCCACTTTTTCCAACTCAAAGTAATCGACCAGGAAATTCGGCAAGAAGATTGTGAACGCGACAAACGCTCCAAAAGTGATGAAATAGAATAACGAGAAGAACCATAGTTTTTCATTTTTATAGACACCTTTAATTTGTCCGATCATCGATGTCTTCACTTTAGGTTCTTTGCGATCACCGAGTACGAAGTTCAATGCTGCGAACGCAAGCAGTAGAATCAGATAGAATTTAACAGTAGCACTCCATCCAAACTGTACCGCCAAAACAGGTGCAGCGAACGTTGTAACGGCTGTACCCACGTTCCCCATTCCATAGATTCCGTTGATCAAACCATGTTTTTCTTTTGGATAGTACTTCGGCAGTGAAGTAACCCCAACAGAGAACACAGCACCCCCGATACCTAGGAACGTACCGCCAATGATTAAGTCCGTGAACGATGATGCAGCACTTATGTAGAACACTGGAAATAGTAACAAGATGAAACTCACTGCAAAGATAATCCTTGCTCCAAAAACGTTTGCGTAATAGCCAAGCGGAATTCGCAAGATCGAACCGAGAACGACTGGAACTGCAGTGACTATCGCAACACGTGATGCTGGAATCGCAACGTCTTCACGAATAAACGGAAGCAGTGACGAAATGAGCACCCACACCATGAAACCTACGACTAAGTTTGCCGTTTGTAACGGCAGTTGCACTTTTTTAATCATCCATATCAGTCCATTTCTATAGGGAATGAAAGGCTCTTGTAGATCAGGTATTTCCTGTTTACCTTACAAAATTGGTGTATATAACTTTTCGAATAACGCGTCTTGTTGTTCAATACGCAACATGGATTCTACCATCGGAAAAACAATCGATTCTTCCTTGATGAAATGCACAGTAATTGCTTCAAAAGCTTCTCCCGCGTCTTTTGCTACGGCTTCAAGATCTTTCAATGACAGGTCATCCAGACTACCTCGTGTATGGTGAAGGAAATGTCCGATGTAGGCATCCAGCTCTTCATGCTCTTCTTCAACTGCCTTGACTGGACCCTGATCGCCTCCTATATATTGCGCAAGCACAGGAAACAAAATATCTTCTTCCTTTTCTGTATGATTCTTAAACGGTTCGATAAACTCAATTAGCGCTTTCCGCAATGAGGCAATAGCTTCACGAGCCTCTTCAAGTGAGTAGATGTTTCGTTCGAATCCAAGAACAATCGGATGCCAATTATCCATTAAATACTTCAAGTACTGATGCTCGTTTTCCAATACCTGCAACGCAGGCAAATCGAATTTGAATCGCTTAGATTCCATGACGAAGCCTCCGTTTCAACTAAACCAGTTTTAGAAATTCAAGAACTTCTTCTTAAGCGCATATTCAACTAGCTCTGGTTTACTCTTCAAGTCTAACTTCTCCATCAACTTCGCTTTATGTGCTTCCACTGTTTTTACAGATATATATAGCTTTTCAGCAATTTCTTTGTTCCCATATCCTTTTGCAACGAGTGGCAACACTTCAATTTCACGCTTTGAGAGAATTTTAAATGGATCTGTTTCCACTTGCTCTCCATCCTTTTTTACAAACTCTCGAACTAGCGAAGTCGCCATAGATGGTTGAATGTACGTACCGCCGTCATAAACTGTACGAATCGCTGTAAATAATTCTTCGTCCGGTGAGTTTTTCAATACATATCCGGATGCTCCGTTTTTCAACACATGAAACAAATATTCTTCGTCGTCATACATCGTTAAAATTACAATTTTTGTGTCTGGGAAATCTTCGTTGATTTTCCCAGTGGCGATCAAACCACTTTCTCCAGGAGGCATGCTCAAGTCCATCAAAAGTACGTCCGGTTTATGTTTAGCGACTAAATCATAAGCCTCCAAGCCATCCGCGGCTGTTGCTACGACTTCCATATCCCGTTGGAAATTCAATATGTGCATGAAGCCGCTTCTTACGACTGCGTGATCATCCGCGATGATTATTTTCAATGTCCGTTTCCTCCTTCTTTAGAGGCACGGTGAGTATTATTGTCGTTCCATTTCCAATGCCTGTTTGAACCGTTAAAGTAGCATCCACCAACTCCGCACGTTCTTTCATCCCAAATAATCCAAGCCCTGTCCCTTTGTACGTCGGCGAATTCGAGTCAAATCCCACTCCTGAATCGCAAATAGTAAGTGTCAACTCATCTGAAGACAATAAAAGATCGACATCGACTTCATCAACATCTGCGTACTTCAATGCATTGAATACAGCCTCTTGACAAACTCGGTAGACGACGGTTTCAATCTCACCTTCGAATCGTTGAGAGTGCATATTGCTTTTGAAATGGACGAGAAGTCCATAATTTTTTTCAGTCCATTTGAAGTGTGTGCGGAATGCTGCTTCTAACCCTAAGTCATCCAACGTTGCCGGTCTTAGCTGAACCGATAGATGGCGGATATCATCGAGTAGACGCATAAGTGATCCTTCTGTTTGTCTAACCTTTTTCAATACATCATCTTCCACATTCATGTACTTCAACACGCGAAGGTCAACTAAAGAGCTCAGCATCTCTTGAGCCACACTGTCATGTAACTCACGGGAGATTCTCTTGCGCTCATCTTCTTGTGCTTTAATGACTCGTTTGACGAGGGTCTTTTGATGCACGGTTTCAGACGTTTTGAATTGCTCCGTCAAATCCCGAAGCATGAACACGCGAATTCCTTGTTCCTCATCGATCATTTGAATACTTCCTGTATACGGAACAATACCTCGACCAACTGTTTCCAGAAACACTTGAAATGAAGGGATATTCCGATTCGGATCTGACATATAACAAGAAATACATGTCTGTTCTTCTTCAGCACTTGTGAATCCTTTGCACGCCATACAGATTGCATCTGCACTTCCAGATTTCATGAGTTGAGCGACCTGAGGATCGAGAATTTTTTCAGCAGCTTTGTTCATCGAAAGAACGCTACCCTCAAGGCTGAAGAAGAATATAGCTTCTGTGGAGTTTTCATATAGCTGCTCTAACAGATTACTCATGCCACTTTGACTAATTCCATTCAATTCCCGGTCAACTCCTCACTGTAATAAGGTCCGAATGTCGGTGCAACTAGGGATTGCAACAATTCATACTTCTCAACAGACATACTATTCTTCTTGCGACACCCCGCTAGCAAGATCCCCTTCACACGGTTGTATTTAAACAAAGGAATTGCTGCGAAACTTTCAAGCTCTTCTGCTATAAGAATTGGATAGTTATATAAATCTTCTTTTTTATAATATTTCTGAGCATCCGGTACGTACATCGGTTTACCTGTCTTGAATACAATCCCTGCAACGCCTTTTCCAGAATGGAGAACAATGCGTCGAAAACGTTGACTCAAATTCCCAGATGCGTACTCCCAACGAATTTGAAAGTGCCGCTCCTCGGGTTGCACAAGTGCCAATGCGACGAAATCACACGCCATTGCAAGACGAATCTCTTCAACTTGCTGCTGGTAATTAAATGCTGACTGGCTTTCCATGAGACATCCCCCCCTCTAACTTGAGAAAGGGCTCACTACGCCTCTCTCTTCATCAGTTTCTCTTATCCTTCCTGTAAAGAATATAACTTCTACCTACATAATTCAACGGCACACTCCATACGTGAACGAGGCGTGTGAAGGGCCACATTGCAAAAATAAGAAAACCTGTGAGGATATGCAGCTTGAATGCAATAGGAACGGATGCCATGAACTCAGCTTGAGGCTGTAGAATGAGCAAGGATCGGAACCAGATTGAGATCGTCGCACGGTAGTCAAATCCCGGTGTCGTAGTGTTCGTAATCAGTGAACTGTATACACCGATAAATACAATAAACAGCAAGAACGAATTCACAATCAAATCCGAAGCGGATGACAAATGACGGACATTACTATTCGTAAACCGTCTACTTGTCAAAATAATCATTCCAACGAGCGTCACGACTCCGAAAAATCCGCCGCCCCATACTGCACCGATGTGATACATATGGTCACTGACTCCCATTGCACGCGTCCACTCCATTGGAATTCCTAGCCCCGCAACGTGACCCAGAATAACAGGGAATATCCCGATATGGAATAGCAAACTCCCAATCATCAATTGCCTTTTTTCGATGAATTCACTGGACTTCGCCGTCCAGCCAAACTGATCGTGTCTATAGCGAAAAATATGTCCGACTATGAATACTGCAATACAGAGGTAGGGGAAAATCACCCATAGAAATTGACTAGTCATTGGCTGGAACCTCCCGGCGGATACATGCTTTGAATTCTTCTCTCATCCCTTTCACAAGCGAATGATACGGGCTTTCGTATTTTTCTAACGCTTTCATCAAATGATAAGAACCATCTTCAAGGACAGCTAACAACATGGAGAAACTTTGTTGCGCACGTGGATCTCCTTTCCATTCAGCGGCGTAGATGAATTCACACATGAGCGGCAACGAATCCGAAAGTTCACTATCCGGCATGACAAGACCGAACATTTCATACAACACTTTGAGACGAGCCAGTGTTTGACCACGCTCTCTGGAATCACCATATTTCACATAGGTCATGAATAACGTGGCATCTTTTTGAAAATCCAGCGTGTACGTGTACATTTCCTGGATTTCATCGAGACTGTACGTTTGCATCTTATCCCAATACTCTTTGACCTCTTTATAGGAAGGATCGGAAGGGTTCAGCGACCCTTCCAACACACTCGGATGAAACGTCATTTTGTCGGGATATGAAAATTGCTTCGCAAAGAATCCGAAGATCTGTTTCTTTTCGTAGAGAAGGTCTAAGTCAATCACGCCAGATCCCCCCATAGAAGTTCTCTTCATAAATTTCCTTACCTGTCTTTACAGGAGCACTTGGTGATGCAGGTCCACATCCATCACAACTACCATTGGATCCCATTACTGAATAGCTATAGTTATCGGATTGTGCAGCTTCACCGTACGTCCCCATATCTGTGTAACCAGCTGAACCTTGTGATCGATAGACATTCATCTGTCCTTCTTTGTGGGAAGTCGGAATAACAAATCGATCCTCGTATTTCGCAATCGCAAGGAGGCGGTACATCTTCTTTGTTGAAGATGCCGTCAATCCGACGCGTTCCAGTTTGGATTCATCAAAGTCTTTACCGGAGGATTGCGCACGCATGAATGATCGCATCATCGCCATACGCTGCAAGGACCCTTTCACTGTTTCCGTGTCTCCAGCTGTCAGCATATTCGCTAAGTACTGAATCGGAATCCGCATCTCTTCAATTGCCGGGAAGATCATATCCGGATTCTGGATGGAATCTTTCCCCTCAAAGTAGTTCATGATTGGGCTTAGTGGTGGCACGTACCAAACCATTGGCAATGTACGATATTCAGGGTGTAACGGGAATGCGAGCTTGTATTCGATCGCAAGCTTATACACGGGTGAATTTTGTGCTGCTGTAATCCAGTCTTCTGAAATCCCATCTTTTCGTGCTTGCTCCATGACTTCAGGATCATTCGGATCAAGGAACAAATCACATTGTGCTTTGTACAAGTCTTTCGGATCTGGAGTTGCTGCGGCTTCTAGTACACGGTCTGCATCATACAACAAAACGCCTAGATAACGGATTCTTCCTGTACATGTCTCAGAACATACAGTAGGCAGTCCAGATTCAATTCTAGGGAAACAGAATGTACATTTCTCGGCTTTATTTGTTTTCCAGTTAAAGTACACTTTCTTATACGGACAGCCCGTCATACAATAGCGCCATCCTCGGCACGCTTCTTGGTCAACGAGTACGATTCCGTCTTCATCCCGTTTGTACATAGCGCCTGAAGGACAAGATGCTACACAACTCGGGTTTAAACAATGCTCACATAATCTGGGTAAATACATCATGAACGCTTGCTCAAAGTTGAACTTGATCTCTTCTTCGATCTTTTGGATATTCGGGTCAGTCGGTCCAGTAATGTGACCTCCTGCTAGTTGGTCTTCCCAGTTCGGACCCCACTCTAGATCCATATAGTCGCCTGTTATAACCGATTTAGCACGTGCAACCGGTGTATGCTTACTTTCCGGAGCAGTCGTCAGTTTTTCATAGTCGTACGTCCACGGCTCGTAGTAGTCTTTCATCTCAGGCATATCAGGATTGTAAAAAATCTTCCCGAGGGCAATCTTGGACAGCTTGGAGCCCGACTTGAGCTCCAATTTTCCGTTTCGCAAGTTCCATCCACCTTTGTAGATTTCCTGATCTTCCCAGCGTTTCGGATAGCCAATCCCAGGTTTCGTTTCCACGTTGTTGAACCACATGTATTCAGCACCTTCGCGGTTCGTCCATGTCGTTTTGCATGTCACACTGCACGTATGGCAGCCGATGCATTTGTCCAAGTTCATCACCATTGCGATTTGCGCTTTAATCTTCAAGCCAGTTGACCTCCTTCATTTTACGGACGGCTACGTATTCGTCACGTTGGTTTCCAATCGGTCCATAATAGTTAAATCCATAACTGAGTTGTGCGTAACCGCCTACCATTTGGGTCGGCTTCATATGGATACGAGTTGGTGCATTATGACTGCCTCCGCGTTCTTCCGTAATCTCTGAACCAGGAACTTGAATGTGTTTGTCTTGTGCGTGATACATGAACATTGTGCCTTTAGGAATCCGGTGGCTGACTACAGCACGTGCTGTTACGACACCATTCCGGTTGTACACTTCAAGCCAAGCATTATCGTCGATGTCGTGAGCTATTGCATCCACATCAGAGATCCATACAGTTGGTCCTCCACGGAACAACGTCAACATGTGCTGATTGTCTTGGTACGTCGAGTGGATGTTCCACTTGCCATGTGGCGTCAAGTAACGCAACACCAGTGAATCCTCTGTCCCTGCGACCGGTCGATCATGCGGTCCAAGTACGAGCGGTGGTAACGTCGGTTTATATACCGGTAATGCTTCACCAAAGTCCAAGAACAATTCGTGATCCAAGTAGAAATGCTGACGTCCAGTGAGTGTGCGGAACGGTACCATCCGTTCGATATTCGTTGTGAATGGTGAGTATCTCCGTCCAAGTTTGTTGGATCCACTAAACACTGGTGTCGGAATGACCTCACGTGGCTGTGCTGTGATGCTCGCGAATGTGAATCGCTCTGCTGCACGGTCTGCTGAAATATCCTTCAGCTCGACGCCTGTGTCGTGTTCCGCTGATACAAACGCTTTTTGAGAAACACGACCATTTGTTGCGGATGAAAGAGTTAACATCGCTTCAGCCGCATGCTTCGCTGTGTGCAGTTTCGGCAAGCCGTCCTTAATGGTGTCGTCTTCGTAGACACCGTTGATGCCTTTCATCATCTCGTATTCTTCAGCGACTGAGAAGCTGACACCATGTGCTCCGACTTTCCCTGTCGATAGAAGCGGACCGAGTGTGACGTACTTGTCATAGACTTTTGTATAGTCACGCTCCACGATTGTCATGCCCGGCATCGTCTTCCCTGGTATTGCTTCAACTTCGCCTTTCTTCCAATCTTTCACGTCCCCGTGTGGCTGGGCAATCTCCTGAATTGAGTCATGAGCAAGTGGAGAAGTGACGAGATCTTTGTACACACCCGGTAAATGAGTTTTCGCCATTTCTGAGAACGTTTCTGCAATGGATCGATAAATATCCCAGTCTGAACGAGATTCCCAAAGTGGATCCACTGCCGGGTTGAACGGGTGAACGAATGGGTGCATATCCGTTGAAGACAAATCTACTTTTTCATACCAAGTTGCTGCAGGAAGAACGATATCCGCATATAGTGGCGTTGTTGTCATACGGAAATCGAGTGCAACGAGCAAGTCGAGTTTCCCTTCAACTTCTTCGCGCCAGACGATTTCTTCAGGCTTCATGCGTTCGTTCGGCTTCGCAAGCAACCCATCAGAAGCTCCGAATAAATGCTTCATGAAGTATTCTTGACCTTTCGCTGAACTAGACACTAGATTTGAGCGCCACACGAATAGGCTTCTCGGGAAGTTTTCAGGTGCATCCGGATCTTCCACTGCAAAGTTCATTTTTCCGGAAGTCAGTTGTTCCTTCACATACTCTACAATTTCAGGTGTCGTTGTTTTTCCTTCTTTCGCTGCTTCTTCCGTCAGTTGTAGACTGTTTCTATTGAACTGTGGATAGGAAGGAAGCCATCCTAGGCGCGCCGCAAGTACGTTATAGTCTGCCGGATGCTCATATCTAGCGTCCCCGCCAAGTGGTGACATAAGGGATTGAGTGCCAGCTTCTTCATACTTCCATTGGTCTGTCGAGAAGTAGAAAAAGGATGTCGCGTTCTGCAGACGTGGCGGTGCTTGCCAGTCCCGTGCAAAGGCGATTGTACTCCACCCTTCAATTGGACGACATTTCTCTTGTCCGACGTAGTGAGCCCAACCTCCACCGTTCACACCTTGCGAAGCTGTTAACGTCACTAAATTTAAGATTGCGCGATAAATCGTATCACTGTTAAACCAGTGATTAATCCCTGCACCCATGATGATCATTGAACGTCCGCCTGTATCCAGTGCATTCTGTGCAAATTCCCTAGCAATCTGGACGACAAGTTCCGGTTTCACACTCGTAATCTTCTCTTGCCACGCCGGTGTATAGATAGACGATTTGTCGAAGTAATCTTTTGCTTCCAATTCGCTGCCGATTCGATTCACACCATATTGACTGAGCATGATGTCGTAAACAGTTGCGACGCGTCTTGTTGTGCCGTCTGCCATCGTAAGTACCTTCGTTGGAATCGGACGTGTGAAGACACCGTTCGATAAATTATCGAAGAATGGGAAATGAATTTCTTTCCACTCTGCATCTGCATCCGCAATGGACAATGCAGGTTCTACGCGAGTACCATCTTCTTTGTCGAGGAGCAAGTTCCATTTGACGTCATCTTCCCAACGCTGACCCATTGTCCCGTTCGGAACGATGATTTCATTGACGCTTTCATCCAAAATAACCGGTTTCCACTCTGAGTGCTGCGATTCTTGACCGATATCACTTGCGCGCAGGAATCGACCTGCTTTATATGCCCCTTCGTGTTCATCCAAAAAGACGAGGAATGGCATGTCTGTATATTGTTTAGCATAATTCAAGAACATCGGCTCTTTGCGCTGTTCATAAAACTCATCAAGAATGACATGTGTCATCGCTTGAGCAACAGCTGCATCCGTTCCTGGGTTCGCTGCAATCCAGTCATCCGCATGTGTAACGCTTTCCGCATAATCTGGTGCAACCGAGACGACCTTTGTTCCTTTGTAACGAACTTCAGTCATGAAGTGAGCATCCGGTGTACGTGTTAACGGAACGTTCGATCCCCACATGATAATGTATCCTGCGTTGAACCAGTCACTCGACTCTGGTACATCTGTCTGTTCACCCCAAATTTGCGGTGAAGAAGGCGGAAGATCTGCATACCAATCGTAGAAACTGAGCATTTCCCCACCAATAAGGGAGATAAAGCGAGCACCAGATGCATAACTGACCATCGACATCGCCGGAATTGGTGTAAAGCCTGCAATTCGGTCAGGTCCGTACTTTTGAATCGTATAAATGAGTTGTGCGGAGATGAGCATTGTTGCATCACGCCAATGAATACGGACGTGACCTCCTTTTCCGCGAGCTTGTTTATAGTCTGTCGATTTCTCTGGATCTTCTACAATGCTAGCCCATGCTTTAACAGGATCTTTATGCTCTGTCAGCGCCTGTCCCCACATGCGCCACAACTTCCCTCTGATGTACGGATATTTAATACGAAGCGGGCTATATTCATACCAAGAGAATGATGCTCCACGTGGACATCCGCGCGGTTCAAACTCCGGCATATCCGGGCCACAGGAAGGGTAGTCGATTTGTTGGTTCTCCCAAGTAATGATTCCGTTCTTGACGAACACTTTCCAACTGCATGAACCTGTACAGTTCACTCCATGTGTTGTCCGGACTACTTTGTCATGCGACCAGCGTTGACGGTACATGTTTTCCCAATCACGGTTCTTTTCTTCTAGCGCAGACCAATTGCCTGAATACTTTTCAACCGGTTTGAAGTAATTCAAATTGAATTTCGTTTTCTTCATTGAATTTCATGCTCCCTTCCTAATGACCAACAAGATGTGCAATGATGATACATTCTAGAATTTTCCTATATTTCTATCCTATAATGTATTCTGACTATTTTCCATTAGGGTTTTCCCTATTACTAAATTCAGTTCTTTTTTCACATCTAGAATATTGATATAAAGTATCAGTTTAGTCTCTTCCCTTTTCGGGAAAGACGTATCGGCGCTAATTAGGAGTGTATTGGCATGGATAGTTTTATGTCCATCGCCCCCTAATTCCCATTACTTTTTAAAGAAATGTATTGTGCCTTAATTTGAGTATATCGATGAATTCTCCAGATATATATGAGGGTAAGTCCTATTTCACACCAAGATTTTTGACCATTTTCCCGATGGACTTAGGGAAATGGAGGGGGGATAGTCGGTAAGTTTCGAAGAAATGCTCTTGCAAGAATGAGTCACTACACATTTTTGAGTGTTATCGGTCAAATCAGCCAAGTTCCACTTCAATTGAAGAGAGTTTTCCATCGTCCAGAGTAGGTTAACTATCAAAATCATCTCGTTTTACACTAGATTGATGAGTTGATCACTACTTGACTACAATGCGATTGTTGTGAGGGATTACTCGGAGTCATTCAGGGCTTTTCTTTTCGTCTCCTTGAATTTACTCCATAAAAAAAGCCAAGCGATCAGCAATATGCTGAACACTTGGCTTTTCCATTATTTATAGATCGTCGAATCCGTTTAAATCACTCGTTTTCACGTATTGACGGGAAGTTTGTTCGAAGAAGTCTGTTTTCGTTCCATCGAAATTGTCCGTATAAGCACGGATCCACTTCATAGGATTGTCGATGAATTCCGGATAGATTTCGCTGAGTCCGAGCATGCGAAGCATTTTGTTGGCACGGTATTTGACATAGCCGTCCATTTCATCCAAGTCGATGCCATCGATATCAGCAAGCACGTAGCGGCTCCAAATCGTTTCCTGCTCCACAGAATGACGGAACTGGTCGTAGATCCATTCCGTAAATTCTTCTGTATTGTACTCAGGATTTTCCGCAAGTGCCGCACGGAAGATATCGCTAATTGCTTTTCCGTGCTGCAGCTCATCACGATTAATGTACGAAATCATCGTCGAGGTACCTACCATCTTTTGATGGCGAGCTAGGTTGTAGAAGAACGCAAATCCACTATAGAAAAATAGCCCTTCAAGCAACGTTGTGTAAACCATTGCCTTTAGTACGGTTTCAATCGTTGGATTCGTTGCGAATTCATTGTAAATCTCAACAATGCGTTCGTTTCGCTTCATTAATACTTCGTCTGACCGTCCCATTTCAAATGACTCCACTTGCTTGTCATATGTTGTCACGGAAGACAGGACGTATGCATAGCTATGGTTGTGCTCGCTTTCCTGGTCAGCGATCGTTGCCATAATCGATTTGACGGATGGATCTGTCGCAAAGTCAGCGATTTTCATCGCAACGACCGTCTGTGGACCGTCAAGCGTTGCAAGTAGGCCGATAATCTTCAAGAATGCGTCTTGCTCTAATTTAGAAAGGTTCGCGAATTGCTTCACGTCTTGTGTCAAATCTACTTCATTGGCTGTCCAGAACAATGAACGGATTCGCTGACGCAATGTATAGAAATGCGGATGTGCCAAGTTGTTCCAGTTCAGGATACCACTTGCTTCCCCGCCGAAAATCGCGGTTGCTTTGTTTGGATTTGTTGGATTTAGTACGTTAACTCGTGTAAGTGTTTCCAATGGTCTAGCACTCCTTCTGCCCAGTCTGTCACGCGGATCTCTTGCGCGCCACGCGGGCTTTGTTCAATTTTCAGCGGCTCAAGCGCTGAGTTATAAAAACGAGCTAATTTCACGGCTGCTTTGCAAAACAGATCATCGCCACCGAATTGTGTATCTCCCGTTCCAAATACGTACACGTGATCCGGCTTTACGCCGACATCCAGTACGAAATCTTTCACTTCGTCAGGCGTTGAGCCTTGGTCCCATGTAAACGATCCGACAATCATCGCGTCAAAATCTCGATAATCTGGTACGGGTCCTATGCCGATGCGATGCATCTGAACTGATGCACCGCTAGCCACTAATGTCTTTTCTATCAATTCCGCAGTTTCTGCAGTATTGCCGCTCCAAGAAGCATAGGCAATTAAGAATGACACCATTCGCACTCCTCGATTTCTGAAGCTGTTGAACGAGTATAATACGTTGTTTTCATTCCTGATTTCCAAGCTTGCAAGTGAAGATTAAGTAATACAGAAGCACGGATATTATTCGGTACATAGAAGTTAAATGAAATCGATTGGTCAATGTGACGCTGACGCGCAGCGTTTTGCTTAATCGACCAACGCTGATCGACAATATATGCAGAACGACGGTAAACATCGTACGTATTATGGTCTAAGTCCGGTGCAATGACCGGCAATTTATAGTCTTTCTTCTCTTCATGGTAGAACGGTTTGAACACAGGGTCGATTGATGCTGTAGAACCTGCGATGACGGATGTTGAACTGTTCGGTGCAACCGCCATCAGATAACCATTACGAATTCCTGTTTCCGCAACGTTTTTACGTAGCTCGTTCCATTCGTCTGAAACGTATTCGCGTTTGTCGAAGTACGCTCCTGTTTCCCAATCGGATCCTTCGAACAATGGATACGCTCCCTTTTCGCCAGCAATTTCCATAGAAGAACGAATCGTCAAGTACGCAATTTGTTCATACAGACGATCTGCGAATTCAACCGCTTCGTCTGACTCCCACTGAATTCCTTCCAGTGCAAGAAGATGATGCCATCCGAAAGTCCCAAGTCCAATTCCACGATAACGGCTGTTTGTACGCTGCGCTTGGACAACCGGAATCTTATTCAAATCGATTACGTTATCGAGCATACGAACTTGAATTGGGATCAAGCGCTCCAATACACCTGCAGGGACAGCTTTACCTAAGTTGACTGACGACAAGTTACAAACTACGAAGTCGCCTGGTTTTGAACGAGTCACAACGATATCATCTTCCAATGTGACGGACTCAAATTCAGTGGCACTCATGTTTTGCATGATTTCTGAACATAAGTTACTTGAATACACGATACCTGCGTGCTTATTCGGGTTTGCACGGTTTACTTCATCACGGTAGAACATATAAGGTGTGCCCGTTTCAAGCTGGCTGCGCATGATGCGTTTCATGATTTCGATCGCCGGGACGGAATCTCTTGAAATTTCAGGATGATTCACACACGCTTCATAGCGCTCACGGAATGTTCCAGCACCCTTTGCTTCATCGTAAGAGTCTTCGAGTGAATACCCCATCACTGTACGAACTTCGTGTGGGTCAAACAAGTGCCAATCTGCGCGAGCATCGACAGCTTCCATGAATAAGTCAGGCAAGCAAACGCCAGTGAAAATATCATGTGCACGAAGACGTTCGTCACCGTTATTCAATTTCAAGTCAAGGAACGTGAAAATATCTTTATGCCAAACATCTAGATAGACGGCTACTGCGCCTTGACGCTGTCCGAGCTGATCTACGCTAACCGCAGTGTTATTCAATTGCTTGATCCAAGGGAGGACTCCGCTGGAAGCACCTTTGAAACCACGGATGGATGATCCACGTGAACGGACTTTCCCCATATAGACGCCAATGCCGCCGCCGTATTTCGACAAGTTTGCGATATCCGTGTTGCTGTTATAAATTCCCGTTAATGAATCATCAACCGTGTCAATAAAACAACTGGAAAGCTGACCGTGTGGTTTTCCTGCATTAGAAAGTGTCGGTGTTGCAACAGTCATGTACAAGTTGCTCATCGCCCAATACGCTTCAGCGATTTTCCCAATACGATCCTCTGTTTCGCGTTGCATAAGCGTCATTGCAATTACAAGCCAACGCTCTTGTGGCAACTCAACAGGAACTTTTGAGTAGTTGACAGCTGCGTAGCGGTCCATCAGTGTTTTCAAGCCGATGTATGTAAACAGCTTGTCCCGTTCAGGTTGTATAAGAGCCCCGATTGCTGTCAATTCGTCGGTTGTATAGTTTTTCGCCAAGTCTTCCGTATAAAGACCTTGTTTAACTAGAGACGCGACATGACCCGCAAAGTTCGAATAAACAGCTTTCCCGCGAAGTTGCTGCTGGTCTGCATACAATTTTTGCAAGTATAGACGTGCTGCAACGAACGTCCAGTAGCTAGATGCTTCGTCAATCAGACTTAACGTTTCAAGAACCATTGCATTTGTCCACTCAGCAAGTGCTCCTCCTGGATGTTTTGCAAACCATTTGTCACTCGCTCCTGTAAGTGGAGCAATTCGTTCTGCACCAAATTCCTCCTGCAAAGTTTCAAGCACGCGTGTTGTATCATTCGTTTCACGGGTTAATGTCATATCGACCGTCTCCTTCCAATTTCTCTCATATTTTAGCAATTAAAAAAGAGCTGAGAAAACGCGATTCAAAGGCGTTTCCTGCGAAAGCCTTTATGACGGCATTTCGGCATCAGCACTATATATAGTGTTTATATTCTTTATCTACCCTAACATCTTGTGTCCAAACAGTAAATAGGCAAAAAGTGACGTTAATTTCCCTTTGTCGCCTATATGTGTTTTGCACCCGGGATTTTCTCTCGAAAGACTAGTTTATCACACATTGAGTTAGGACAGTTACTCGCACCGCTCCAAATTATTAGAAACAAAATCCTTGCTCTTTTCTTCCTATTCCGCTTATCAGATAGATGCATTTTCATGCATGAAAAATTTAAAACAGAGGAGAAATTTTGCAATCTCAACCTCTGCTTTAATTGTTAACTACCCAATATACTTAATCTTGTTTTGCTAATTCAAACCGTTCGACAACTTCTTGAAGTTCACTCGCAATGCGTGACATTTGTTGCACAGAACCTGCAACACGTTCAAGTTCTTGTTGCTGGGCAACTGAAGAAGCGCTCACCTGTTCTGCAGATGCAGCTGTTTCTTCTGAAACTGCAGATACACTTTGAATTGCAAGTACGGCCTGATCTTTATGTGAAATCATTTCCGATAAATTCGCTGAGAGCTCCGCGATCGATTTGTTCATTTCATTAGTTAGTTGCGCATTGAGTGCAAATGACATTTCTGTACTCGCGACAGACTCGCTCTGAGTCTTCATTGATTTCGTATTTTGAGCAATCACGTCAACCGTAGCTTTCGACTGATCCAGAATTTCTTGGACGGTCTGTTGGATTGTTCCTGTTTCGCGGCTCGATTGCTCCGCAAGCTTACGTACTTCTTCAGCAACTACGGCAAAGCCTTTTCCGTTCTCGCCTGCACGCGCTGCTTCAATACTCGCGTTAAGCGCGAGCAGGTTCGTTTGAGCCGTAATATCCTGGATGGACGTAATCACATGGTTAATGCCTGAAATTTTGTCTGTTAGGGCTGTCATTTGCTGCTCCACTTGCGCGTTCATACGGTTTGCCAACTCATTTTGTTCGCGCAACCGATCGACTTCTGCAAGTCCGTTTTGCGTAGACTCCACTGTTTGACGTGATAAGCCATCCATATTTTCAGATAGTGTTGAAATGGCCGTAATCTGATCTGCGAGGTCCCCCATGCGGTGGCTCGTCTCTTCTGTGTCTTCTGATTGCTTAGATGCCCCTTGAGCAATCTCTTCTGTTGCAACTGAGACCTCTTGGCTGGACGCAACGATTTCTTCAAACGCATGATTTACCTGAGCGGATGAATCCGTAAGTCGTGAAGAAGCAGACAATACTTCCACAAGCGCTTCATTTGTTTGGCTGAGCATATGGTTGTACGAAGTGGCAACAGAGCCAATTTCGTCTTGCTTCAGCTTGCTCACATCTACTTGTTCCGTCAAATCTCCTGACGCCGCCAATTCCATCGATTTCTGAATGCGTGTCAGTGGGTTTATGTGGCGATATACGAAAAATGCGGTAACGAGACCCATTAATACCACCATAACTGCAGCTGCAATTAACGTAAAGATCACAATGCGTGCAAAAGGAGCAACGATTACTGTGCGTGGTAATACTGTTTGGACGGACCATGTCTGTTCAAATCCATTCAAGGTAATTGGAGCAAATGCGTTGAATGCTTTTTCGTCATATGTTTTTGAATCCACATATAGTGAGTCTGTTTTTCCAGCTGTTAATTTGTCTTTCACAGGCTGCCAATCAATGGCGTCCTTCATATTCGAATTGTTCAGTTGCTCTTTCAGACTGTTTTGGATAAGAACGCCATCGTCAGATATGACAGAAGCATATCCGCCTTCAGGTGCAATTTCTTTAGTTAACTCTCCAAGAAAATCTAGTGACATGTTTGCACTGATTACCCCTGCAAAATCCCCGTTTCCTGTTAGTAACGGCACGGATAGAGAAGTAAAACTGTTATTTTTCCCATCTACCTCATACGTTGTCGGTTCTTGGAAATAAGATTTCTTATCGGCTTTTGGCCGTAAATACCAATCACCTTGGCCCGATTCTTCATAACCACTTGCAGGTTCAATTTGTATTCCATCTTTTGTTTTCAATAAGAACGGAGTAAACCTTCCTTCTGAGTCTATAAGTTTCTGGTTAGAATCAGACAAACCTTCTGTAGAAAGAACACCTTTTTCAAATACAGCACTCATACTAACTGCATTCGGATTTCCTTCTAGATTCGCTTGAAGCACTGATAGAACATCAGTCGCTGCCAATTTAGAATTCGAATTCATCGTTTCTAATACTCGTTTAGTTGTACTAAGCGATTCATCCGTTTGCTTAAATTGTTCACTTAGCTTTAATGCAACTCGCTCTGTATTCGTTGTTGCAATTTCCTCAGCATCATTTACGGTAATGCTATGTGTGTAAATCATAGTTCCAAATGCATAGAGCGCAAACAACAGGAAAAACACTCCTATTATGAGTGATGAGAGTTTAAAGACAACACTTTTCGACTTTTTCATTATGTACATCCCTTCTATACTTTAAGACTTAACGATTATACCTAATAGCATATTCAAAGGATAGCATTTAGAACTTTCGTCACAAAAAAGCCACTAGACCAATGACTCATCTAGTAGCTTCTTGTATTTGCTTCTTATTGCAATTTAGCATTTACTTTGATTGTTCTTCGCCCCAACATTCAGTTCCCTTTAACCCTGGAATCGATTTTGCTTGGAACCTAGGATTCAACCCTTTGCGACGCTGAATAGTAAAGTCATCCAATACTTTGAAGGCAGTTCGACTCAAGACTGCAATGACAATGAGGTTCAATACAGCCATCAGACCCATGAAGACATCCGCAAGATCCCATACAGTCTGGACTTTCGCCATTGCACCGAACATGACCATGCCCAGTACAGCAAGACGATACACCGTCATCCAAACCTTATGTGCATTAATGAATTCAATATTTGTTTCCCCATAATAGTAGTTTCCGATTATTGAACTGAATGCAAAGAACAAAATTGCAATCGCTACAAAATAAGGAGCCCAAGAACCCACGTGCTCCGCCATGGAAGCTTGTGTCAACAGGATTCCATCTGTCTCGCCTTTATCATAAAGTCCGGCAAGTAGAATAATGAACGCTGTCGCTGAGCAAATAATAATCGTATCGAAGAACACTCCAAGACTCTGAACAAGTCCTTGTTTCGCAGGATGCGTCACGTTTGCTGTTGCAGCAGCGTTTGGTACACTACCCATACCTGCTTCGTTTGAGAATAACCCTCGACGAACACCTTGCATGATTGCAACTCCGACACCGCCACCTACCATTTCCTTAATGCCGAATGCATGCTCAACAATCAAAGCAATCATTGCAGGAATTTCAGTAATATTCACAATAACAATATACAAAGCTACAATAATATATAATGTGGCCATGACGGGCACGATCGCTTGAGTTACTTTTACAATCCTTTTAACACCGCCAAAGATTATGATTGCTGTTAACACAACAAGAACAATACCTACAGCCCAATCCGGAACATTAAACACATCCGAGAATGACTGACTAATTGTATTTGACTGAACTGCGTTAAATATAAAACCAAAACATAGTGTAAGTAATATAGCAAAAACAATTCCTAACCCTCTTAACCCCAACGCCTTTTGCATATAGTACGCTGGACCACCTCGGAACGTATCACCATCTCGCACTTTATAGACTTGTGCTAACGTACTTTCGATGAAAGCGGTTGCCATTCCAATAATTGCAATAATCCACATCCAAAATATCGCACCTGGACCACCAATTCCAATGGCAAGAGCGACACCAGTCACATTTCCTGTACCTACACGAGAGGCAGCGCTGATTGTAAATGCTTGGAATGCCGAAACACCGTCTTCACTATCTTTCTTTTCAGTTATCAATCGGAACATTTCACCGAAGAGACGAAATTGAACAAACTTCGTTCCGATGGTGAAGTAAAGTCCGAGCACTAGCAACAAGCCGATAAGTACATAAGACCACAAATAATTATTGAACGAGCCTGTTATCCAATTTAAAAAATCTGTAAGCATCAAGCCACACCTCCACTTATTGTATTCTATTAAACTTCAATCCAACTTGCTTCTTCCTATACCCTCTTTTTTTAAAGGGTAGACAAGAAAAAATGCCGATGGTTTAGTAAACCACCGACACTGCATGTATTGCAATAGAAATTGTTATACACAGAATATTTTCAAATCACGTATTGATCAATCTTTAAGACAAGTTCTGCAATTTCAGGTTTGCTGATTTGTTCGTCTGCACCTACGCTTGTTCCTTTGTGCTTTAGTTCATCTGTGATTAAAGAAGAGAAGATAATAACCGGTAGTTTCGCAAGCCCTTTATGTTCCCGAATTCTCCTCGTGAAATGATGACCATCCATTTGTGGCATTTCAATATCTGTAATGACGAGTTGGATCGTATCCGCCACATCACCTGTTTCCGCAACCTTTTCCAAATAGGTGAGTGCATCTTTCCCATTTTCAAAAAACTCTACTCTCTCATAACCGGCTTCAGATAACGTCGTCTGCAACAACTTCCGTAAAAGTGGAGAATCCTCCGCAACAAGTAAACGCTTATCAGAACGCTCGCGCTTCCCTAGCTTCTTGATTTGCTCTAGGCGGATTCCTGTTTCAGGACTAATTTCCATGACGATTTTTTCAAAATCCAGCAACAACATCATGTCACCGCCAAGCTTGATGACTCCAATAACTGGAGAGGTTTCTGTCGAGTACGCACCAGATGGCTTCTCAATTGCATCCCATGAAATCCTGTGGATCATCGTCACGTTGTGTACGTGGAACACGACTTGTTGTTTATTGAAAGATGAAACGATGTACTTGTCATTTTGTGGGTTCGCAGACTGTCCCATCCCTAATACGCGTTCCATACTAATAACCGGTAAGATTTCACCGCGCAATTGAATAATTCCTTCTACTGCAGGATCCGCGTGAGGGATGGGTGTAATCGGCATCGGCACAATAATCTCTTTCACTTTAATGACATTAATACCATACCGGCTCCCTGCCACTTCAAATTCCACAATTTCCAGTTCGTTTGTACCACTCTCTAAGAGTATTCCGCTTTCATAAGCCATTGCAATCAGTCCTTTTCATGTAGTCGCAATTTTAATCGTTCGTCTCATGCCCCGCCGTTCTGTGCGAAGCGGCTCTACTAGTCTATTTCGGCATAATGTATCCAATCATTGAGGGCTCTTCCCTCTTTTTCTCAAATTATGATGATCTGTTGGCAGATCTGTGTCTGCGAGATGATTAAATATGTTCATAAATCATGAAATTTAATCATAACCTCTGCGATCTGCTCATAAATCGCGGAATGTGATCATAACCTCGGGATATTGCTCATAAATCACGAAATATGATCATAACTTCTGGATATTGCTCATAAATCACGAAATGTGATCATAACTTCTGGATATTGCTCATAAATCACGAAATGTGATCATAACCTCTGCGATTTGCTTATAAATCTCGATTGACTACAATAAAAAACCAACCAGCACATGCTGGTTGGTAGGTTTTCATTCAGTATTCACTTAAAAATCAGTCGTCCCATGTGACGGACATAATCTTGCCAGAGATAGCGTGGATTTGATAGGTCGCTTCGTCAGGACCATCATCTACGTCAATTTCGATTTCGACGAGGTAATAGCCTCCTTCTGACGTTTTGACAAAATCGACGTCATCCACTTCGCCATTCAATTGACGCAATGCAATTTGAATGGCTTGTTGTTCTGTAAGTAAAACCGTTGTCTGTGGCGCCGGCTTATTTACAGGTGGTTTGGGCTGAGGTTTCTCTTGTGGTTTGGGTTGCGGTTTGGGTTGCGGCTTCGGCTGAACCGGAGCTGGTTTTGGAGCCTCAGTTGGAGTCTCCGGTTGTGGCTTAGGCTTTTCTGGCGCTGACTGAGCAGGCACTTCCTCCGGTTTTCCAACCGATGACTCGTCCTTCTTAGCTTTTTCAGCAGCTTCCTTTTGTTTTGAAACCAGTTCTGTCGAAGGCTCCTTCAAAATCATTGATAGGACTTTCCCTGTTGCTCCATCCACACGAACCGCATAGACGGATCCTTCCCGTGTTAGTGTCGCCCCATATATATTATCATGCAATAATAAATTGTTTACTTCGCCATTGTACATTGTTTCCAGTTGGTTCTTGATCGAGTCGGACGGAATGGTATCCGCGTGAGAAACGATGCTTTTCATATAAAGCATACCTGCAACCACCAGGAGTAGCACGAGACTGAATGGCAGCAAAAATTTCCTGCTCTTTTTCATATCGGTTCACCTCTCCTTTAAAGTACCAGGTAGACATTAAAATTCACTGAGAATCAGACGCTTTTAATAGCCAAATTGTTATTTTCGTCCCTTTACTTTCCTCACTCTCAATGTCGAGCTTCGCCCCTAGACCAATCGCAATTTCGTTTGCAATGGCAAGTCCTAAGCCGGTTCCTCCCGTTTTACGGCTACGGTCTTCATCCACCCGATAAAAACGGTCAAATAAGTATGGGATATCTTTTTCAGGAATTCCTTTTCCGTAATCCTGGATACTAATCCGCACATATTCATTTCGCTCTTCCATCTCAACATCGATTTCACGTTCACTATATTTCCGCGCATTATCGAGCAAGATTATTAAAAGCTGCTTTAAATGAGTCCCATCTGTTGATAAAGTCAGCTGGTCCGATCCCTTAATCTGAACGGCTCTGCCATAGGCACTCGTAATCATTTGGGCAGCATCATCCACAATTACACGGACATCTGTCTCTTCGAATACGTAGGAAGCTGGTTCATTGTTTCGGGCAAGGTCCAACATTTGCTCAATCATTTCGGTCATCCGTTTCGTCTCATTACGTATCGCCGTCAGTGCTTCTAGTGCAATTTCTGGCTTGTCCATTCCGCGACGTTCGAGCAGCCTCGCATAACTATCTATGACTGTAATTGGTGTTTTTAATTCGTGAGAGGCGTCTGACACAAACTTTTCCTGCTTGCGATAGTTTTGTTCCAACTGAACCATTAAATCATTAAACGTCTGACCCATTTGTGTCAATTCGTCTTTCCCTTTTTCCGGAACAACAATTTGCTGAAACGTTCCTGAGCGCCGACTATCCGTCATCGCTTGGATGAGCTTCTCAATTGGCTGTGTAACAATTCTTCCAAGCGTGATGCTTGAAATAATGATTGGGATCATGGCAAACAACGTAATGCCGATCATAACCATCTTCAACAATCTCAAATTCGCTTTTAAGTCCGTCAAAACTTGAGTGACCTCAAGCTGGACCACTTCCCCAGTCGGCCAGATCGTAGGGATGGCAATCGAAAGGGCTTCATACCCATCGTAAGGAACAAGTGTATATTCCTCACTTCTATCCGGAACCGGGAACTTTTGGTCTAACCCTTCCATTGACTGTACTGACAAGACTTCGTTGCCGTTCTTCCCAACAATTCGCAGAGCCCCATTCGGAGGTACATACGCACGTAAAATAATCTCAGCTTCTTCTTCGTCCGTCATTTTGCTGAGTGCAACCGTTAATTCTTTCGCACTTCCAAGAAGTTGACTGTATTCGGTTTTATGTTGAGTCCGATCAAACGTGAAGTAAATTCCTATATTACTAAGAATGAGTAAAATCAGCATCATCAAAGTGGAAAGGGAGTGGATCTTATTTTTAAGTTTCATGACGCGAGTCCTTTAGTGCATATCCAACTCCTCGCACAGTATGGATGAACGATGGACCACATTCGGGATCAATCTTCTTTCTAACATATCGTATGTAGACATCGACAACATTCGTATCTCCGTAATAATCATATCCCCACACTGCATCGAGTAATTGCTCCCTCGTCAACACCTGATTCGGATGCTTCAGCAAATGGAATAACAAGTCATACTCCCGCGGGGTCAGTTCGATGAGGCTTCCATTGCAACGAACTTCGCGAGTTTGGTCATGAATGGAAATGCCATTAAACTCATGTAAATGAACATCTGCTTCTTCAGGCACTCCTTTGGCAGAGAACCTTAACGCTGAACGAATTCGTGCTAGCAATTCTTCAATTTCAAAGGGCTTAGTGACATAATCATTGGCGCCTAAATCGAGCCCCGTCACTTTGTCTTCCATATCACTTTTCGCCGTCAGTAAAATAACCGGGGTCATCGTTTCATCGGCACGAATACGTCGCAAAACATCCAGACCATTAAGACCTGGCAACATGAGATCCAGCAGAACCAGATCCCATTCTTGTTCACGATACATAATGAGACCGTCCGTTCCGGTATGACACGTCGACACTTCGTAGCCCTCAAATTCGAGCTCTAACTGTAAGACGCGAGCGATACTTTCTTCATCTTCAACAATCAATACTTTTTCAGTCATAAAAAACTCACCCCGTCACTTAGTTGCTAGACATCATTCGCTTCTATATTTGTGCTGCGGATTTTGTCAAAACAAGTTTTCCTTTAATTCTATCAGTTTTCTGTCTAGTAAGAGAAATTAAATGCAAGCATACAAAAAAGAAGCAACCCGCTTTGTTAGCGGGGATGCTTCTTAGAAGAATACGATAATCGCTAAAATAATCGCTAATACAATTCGATAGATTGCAAATGGAACGAGTTTGATCTTCGAGATTAGTTTCAGGAAGAATCGGATTGACAGCAGCGAGAACACGAATGCGCTGAGGAATCCTACGACATAGAACGAGATATGATCCATCGATAGGTACTCCCAGTTTTTCATCACAGAAACAAGACTGGCACCCATCATAATCGGAACCGCCATTATAAACGTAAAGTCCGCTGCGGTTCTGTGGTTCATCCCAAATAATACACCACCTGAAATCGTGGCACCTGATCGTGAAAATCCTGGCCATAGTGACAAACATTGAACGAGTCCAACGGTAAAGGCTTGACGGTATGTAATTTGGTCAAGAGTTGTTACGCGTGGAGTCTTTGGTCCAAATCGATCTGCCGCGATCATGAGAATCGCACCTGCGACAAGTGCGACGATGACCGTTTCAACGCCAAACAAATAGTCATCGATCAAATCCTTTAGAGCAAATCCGAGGATAACAGCAGGCAACATACCAACGATCACGTGAAGCAAGTTGAAACTTTTGCTCGCCTTTTGACCTTCCACTTTATAAAGACCGACTAAACTGAATAGCCGCTTCCAAAACACGACAACAACGGCTAGTATTGAACCGAGCTGAATAACAATTTTAAATGTGATAGAAGGATATTTCCCAAGAAATTCTTCACTTTTCAACCACATGTCATCGACAATAATTAGATGCCCTGTGGACGAAACAGGCGCAAACTCTGTCATTCCTTCAACAAATCCTAACAGAAGCGCTTTTAAAAGTTCAAATAAATCCATAGTTGATTATACCCACTTTCTGCGAAGCCTGACATACGAGATGCATGCGATCACTCCGCCAATTCCTATTAAAATATACACAACGTTTGAATAGATGTCCATATATCGGATGACCGATTCAAAGTTCGCCCCAAGCTTGACCCCCATAAAAATGAGGACACTGTTCCAAACGAAACTTCCTAAAGTCGTGAGTATGATGAAAAGAGGGAAGTTCATCCCAGACATTCCCGCTGGTATCGAAATGAGGCTTCGAACAAGCGGAACCATTCTACAAATGAGCACTGTCCAAGGTCCATACTTGTGAAACCATGCATCCGCCCGACGAATATCCTTCTTCTTCAGCCTGAGCCAACGACCATATCGATCTGTAAGTCGTTCGAGCCGGGGAACATCAAGAAACATGCCGATTCCATATAGGAACATGGCTCCGATTACTGATCCGGTCGTAGCCGCCGCAATCATCCATCCCATTGATAAACTGTGGGATGCCACTAAAAAACCACTGAAAGTCAAAATCAGTTCAGAGGGAATCGGAGGAAACAGGTTTTCCACTAAGATGAGTGCAAGCACGCCATAATAGCCATATTCCGCCAACAACTCCATGATCCACTCTTCCATCCACGCCCTCCCGTCACTAGTTGTCACTAAACTGCATAACGCCCACTACTATTGCTCATAGATCATAGGGAAATGCTCATAAAACTTGCGATGTGATCATAAATCTTGGATTCCGCTCATAAATCTCGAAATGTGATCATAAACCCTGCATTCCGCTCATAAATCCCGGAATCTGATCATAAACCTCGCATTCCGCTCATAAATCTCGAAATGTGATCATAAACCCTGCATTCCGCTCATAAATCCCGGAATCTGATCATAACCCCCGCATTCTGCTCATAAATCCCAAAATCTGATCATAACCAACTCGCCTATCTTGTCATAAAGACGACATCCCCCGTCACAAGTTTCGCCCAATCTCTATTAGTTTACGAAACAAGCTTCCATTCTATGACTTCAGCATAACAAAACCCGTCCAGCATTCTCCGCCAGACGGGCTCCATTGTCCATACTTACTTCACTTCAACCAGTTGTTTGCGCAACTCGGCTTTCAAGAACTTCCCGACAGAGGTTTTCGGAATCTCTTCCATAAAGATGATGTCGTCCGGGACCCACCACTTTGCAAATTGTCCTTCCATGTACTCCAGAAGTTCCGCCTTCATGGCCTCATTCGCTTCCCGACCATCCGCCAATACGACACAGCCAAGAGGACGTTCTTGCCACTTCTCATGTGGCACTGCAATTACCGCAGCCTCAAACACAGCATCATGCGACATAAGCGCATTCTCCAAGTCTACGGATGAAATCCACTCGCCACCACTCTTGATCAGATCTTTCGTCCGATCCGTCAGTTTCAAGTAGCCGAAGTCCGTCATAACCGCAATGTCTCCTGTATACAGCCAACCGTCACGGAATGCCTCTGATGTCCGTTCATCTTTATAGTATTCATCCGCAATCCATGGTCCTCGAACCGCGAGCTCTCCCATCGTCTTGCCATCCCACGGAACTTCTCCGTTTTCGTTGACAATCTTCACATCCAGTCCTGGCATCACAAGACCCTGCAACGAACGAATATCGATTTTTTCGTCCATCGTGACGTCATCCATCCCTGACGTCAACACCGACAAACTGACGAGTGGCGAGGTTTCCGTCATGCCGTACCCAATAATGAACGGAACCTGATAACGTTCCTCAAATGCGCGTATCAACCCTTTCGGCGAAGCCGAACCGCCACAGACAACCGCGCGTAATGAAGACAGATCACGTGGTTTGGCATCTTGAGCTTTCAATACAGCTAGCCAAATTGTTGGCACTCCCGCCGTCAGCGTCACCTTTTCTTGTTCGATCAAATCTAGCAATAAATCTGGGATAATTCCTGGCCCCGGGAGCACTTGTGTAGAACCAAAGAACACAGCAGCAAACGGCAGTCCCCAAGCATTGACATGGAACATCGGTACAACCGGCATAATAACATCCCGCTCATTCAATCCCATTGCGTCTGCTAGTCCGAGAGCATAACTATGGAGCACGATCCCACGGTGCGTGTAGACGACGCCTTTCGGATTGCCTGTCGTTGCAGACGTATAACACATGCCAGCAGGCGTGTTTTCATCCAAATCCTCTGGAAATTCGAATGTGTCCGAAGCATCCTCGAGAAGTGCTTCGTACGCATAGACATTCGGTAAGTTCGTATCTGGCACTTCTTTGCTGTCGCCCATTATGACATAGTGTTTCACTGTTTTCAGTAGAGGTGCCAGCTTCTCAAGATGTGGGAACAGATTATCGTCTACTAAGAGAATTTCGTCTTCTGCATGGTTGATGACATACGCAATATGTTCAGGGGACAAACGGATATTGACCATATGCAAAATCGCACCGGTACAAGGTACACCAAAGTACGCTTCTAGATGACGATGGTGGTTCCAACCGAACGTCGCTACTTTCGTTCCGTGCTGCATTCCTAGTTTCGTCAGTGCGTCTGCAAGCTTCCGCGTCCGTATCGCAAATTCGCGATACGGGATGCGGTGAATTGTATCTGCTGCGGTACGTGAAATGATGAGCTTCTCCGGGAAAAACTGTTCAGCACGTCGGATGAACGACGTTAAATTGAGTGGTGTTTGCATCATTATGGCCATCTCCCTTTGTCCTTTAAATTGGTCATGCGTATGTCATACATATGAATTAAAGACCGAGATTTTTAGCGATGATCACTTTCATAATTTCGTTCGTTCCTGCGTAAATCGACGTTACGGGGATGTCGCGATAGCGTCGGGCGATTTTATACTCTTCCATATAACCGTAGCCGCCGTACAATTTCATGCACTCCGTTGCAATTTCCCGTGCACTTTCCGTAATCCAGTATTTCGCCATCGATACTTTTGTGACGACATCCGCACCGCTCATATGCTCTTCAATTAATGACTCCAAGAAGGTCTTTCCAAGTTCCACTTTTGTTGCCACTTCCGCCAACTTGAACTGTGTGTTTTGAAAAGATCCAATCGACTTGCCGAATGCTTGCCGTTCCTTCACATACTCAAGCGTCATCTCTAACATGTCTTCTGAAGCCGTTTGTGCAGATAGTGCGACAATGAGACGTTCTTGCTGTAATTTTTGCATTAAGTAGTGAAAGCCTTTATTCTCCTCACCAACCAGATTCGCAACAGGCACTTTACAATCTTCAAAATAGAGGTCTGCAGTATCTTGTGAATGCATGCCGACTTTGTTCAGCTTACGCCCTTTTGTGAAGCCCTCCATTCCTTCTTCAATGAGCAGAAGACTGATTCCGCGATGCCTAGGCTCCGCATGGTCGTCCGTTTTGACAACTGTCAAGAACAAGTTGCCGTTGACTCCATTCGTAATGAACGTCTTTTGACCATTTACAATATAGAAATCGCCTTCCCTACGAGCGCTCGTCTGGACATTCGCTAAGTCTGAACCAGTTCCTGGCTCAGTCATCGCTACTCCAGTGATGAAATCAGCCGTCAGACATCCCGGCAAATACCGCTCTTTCTGCTCGTCTGTCCCGTACGATTCAATATATGGGACAACGATGTCATTATGCAAACCAATTCCTGTCAAACCTGCACCGACTCTTTCCATCTCTTCGCCGATAATGACACCGTAGCTGAAATCCAATCCCAACCCGCCATATTGCTCGTCAATTTGAGGGCAAAGAAAGCCCATCTCGCCAAGTTTCCGCCAAAACGTTTTTGGAACAATGCGCTGTTGCTCCCACTCATCGTAGTGTGGCACTGCTTCCTTTTCTAGAAATTTCCGAAGCGTCTTTCTGAATAACACATGTTCTTCCGTCTCAAAACGATAGCGCTTCATTTATATTAACCTCCCTTTTCACTGGGATTAAATCATTTCAATAATTGTTGCATTGGCCATACCCATTCCCTCACAAATCGCGAGTAACCCATAACGTCCTCCGGAATGTTTTAATTCGTGCATCAGCGATACAAGCAACTTCGTCCCCGTTGCACCAAGGGGATGGCCGAGTGCAATCGCCCCGCCATTCACATTTAACTTTGTACGATCCGCTCCCGTTTCCGCAAGCCATGCAAGCGGCACAGGCGCAAACGCTTCATTCACTTCATAGAGATCCATGTCGTCAATCGTCAACCCGGATTTCTTTAACACTTGATGGGTTGCTTCAATCGGACCCGTAAGCATAAGCGTCGGATCTGAACCGACTACTGTTCGCGCCACAATTCGCGCAATCGGCTTAACGCCAAGCTCATTGGCCTTATCTCGACTCATGAGCAACACCGCGGATGCCCCATCGCTCATTTGACTCGCGTTTCCTGCCGTAATGACGCCTTGTTCATCAAATACCGTTTTCAATCCAGCCAGCGCTTCTAGCGTCGACTCAGGTCGAGGTCCTTCATCTATAGAAAATAGTTTCGAGTTTCCTTCTTGGTCCATCACGGCAACGGGAACGATTTCTTCATCGAACCGTCCTCCATCGATTGCCTGCATGGCTTTCTGGTGGCTATCATATGCAAACTGATCAAGCGTCTCACGCGATAGCTTCCATTTTGAAGCAATCCGTTCCGCAGACAGGCCTTGATTGATGATTTCATACTGTGACATCAATTTGCCGCTAGGCTTAGCGACATGCATATTGGAGAACATCGGCTCTCGAGTCATACTTTCCACTCCACCCGCAATCACGACGTCCATATCCCCACTTGCAATCGCCTGTGATGCGAAGTGAACCGCTTGTTGACTCGATCCACATTGACGGTCAATCGTTACACCCGGAACAGTTACCGGAAATCCACCAATAAGCACAGCTGAACGTGCGATATTCCCACCTTGTTCTCCTGATTGGGTGACACAACCAAGGATGACATCGTCCGTCTCTTCTTTCGCAACGCCCGCCCGTTCCATCAGTTCATCCAAAACAAGCGCAGCGAGTTCATCAGGTCGCGTATTGGCGAGACTCCCCTTCCTTCTTCCTACCGGCGTCCGAACACCCGCAACGATTACAGTCTCTCTCATTACGACACTTCCTTCACATTAGAATAGTCCTAGTTTTCTAATAACTATACCAATTATTGAAAGCGGTTTCAATCTTTGTTTCATAGTCTCGATAGGATCTCATCCTAAAGTATGAGACAAATCTCCATACCAAGCCTGTTTGGATAAATCCCATTCCGTCTTATCATTAGGGTACAAACGAAGGGAGGCACCACAAATCATGAAAAAACTTCTACTCATTGTCTTCGGAATTATCGCCGCAATTGTAGCAGTCGCCAATATAGGCTCTATCGTAGCACTCGCGCTTTCAGCAGCTGCTGCAGTCTTCGGTTACCACTACTTCCGTAAAAGTGACTCAACAATCGGTCGTATTCTGTGGGGAATCGTCATGTTAGTCGGAGTCCTAACAGGAATTTCAAACATCCCTGCATTCATCGGACTTCTTGCTGCAGCCGGAGCTTATTATGCATGGCGCAAATGGAAACTGAACCAACGTACAAATAGCAATGTAATCGATGCAGATCCGTTCGCAAAGTTTGAAAAACAATGGAACGAATTCAATAAATAAGGAGGGCTTTTGATGAATGAACTATGGTATAAATTCAAATTCGCCGTACAAGACGATCTCGAACAGATAACAGCAAAACGCAATACTCAAAATGCCGCAGATGTGTTAAACGAAACCATCAAGGAAGCCGAGCAACAAACGAAAGCAGTTGGGAAACTTTTGGAGCGCCAACGGATTTTGCGCGATGAAGTCACAAAGGAATTACTCGAAGCGGAACAGCTCACTGACAAACGGACAGAACAACTCTCTTTAGCTGAAGCAACAGGAGACGAAGCGCTTATCAACTACGCGAAAGACGAGGCCGAAGCTTATAGTCGACGCCGAGACGAATTGCGTTCTCTTGAAACGGACACGACGGAGTCCATGATTGCGTTGGAACGCCGTTTTGAAAGCATGAAGCACAAAGTAAAAGATATGCAAGTCCGCCGTTTGAAGTTAATGGGTGAAGAAAACGCAAAACGGGCAAATAGCCGGATGGATCGCATTTTCTCTGCAGATCTTGAGCCTTCGTCTGACGAACCCATGAATCGCGATTCCGCCAAAGACGATGACATCGCATCTATGCGACGCCGTCTTGACGATTTGACGGCAGAAGAAGCAACCATCGAGAAAATCGTGTAAACTGAAAAGACAGCAACGAGCTGTCCGGGTGATCAGGGACATCCTTGGCCGCTCGGCAGTTCTTTTTTCTGAACGCTAACCTTGCTGGCGAGTGGAATCGGGCGGGTTTCTCCGTGAATCGGGCGGGTTGCCCGGCGATACGAGCGGGTTCCCCCGTGAAACGAGCGAGTTGCCCGGTGATACGAGCGGGTTTCTCCGTGAATCGGGCGGGTTGCCCGGCGATACGAGCGGGTTATCCCCTGAAACGAGCGAGTTGCCCGGTGATCCGAGATCGCCTCCACCCTTAGTAAAGTACTGACATTGAGAAAGGAGAGGAAGCAGAATGAAGCGGAGCAAAACAGAACGGACTACATTGTGGGTTATGGCGTTTGCACTCCTTGTATTTGTGGAAGCTGGTTTGTTTGGAAACGGGAACGTCATCTTCTTCTTTCTCGGTGCCATTGCCATGTACTTCGGACTTCAGCGTCGCTCTAAATGGCTCGTCATAACAGGTGGCATATTCATCGTGATTGCCTTGCTTTCGTTATGGAGTTTACGTTTACTCATTTTCGGTTTGCTCATTTATCTGGTTATCCGATTGTGGAAAGGGACGCCGGCAGAAGAAATTATGCGTCCTTTAAAAGAAACCACCCGAGAAACACAGAACGGTATTTGGAAAGACCGACTCTTCTCCAGCCAGTCGACTCCATTCACTTCCTATGAATGGCAAGACGTACACGTACAAGGAATCGTTGGAGACTTCTATATTGATGTGACAGACACGGTGCTGCCGAAGCAGACTTCCTTCATCTCCATCAGGCAAGGACTGGGACGTGTTAAAATCGAATTACCGTACGATTTGCCCGTGCGAATCCATAGCTCAGTCTTATTTGGTGAATGTCGTCTGTTCGATTTACCCCCCAAGCGATTGTTGAACGAATCCATCCATATGAAAGATGGATATGACCGCGCAATTGGTACAGAAGCTGAACTCATCATCTCAATATCTGTCCGATTTGGGGATGTCGAGGTGATTCGAAAATGACCGGACTCTTTTGGCGTGGAATCTTACTATCCACACTATTCGTCGCTGTTTGTGCCGGCGGGGTTTATTACATCATTGAATACCCTCCATCATTTGAATGGGAATATCTGTACAACCAAAATCTCCTGGATGTGCCCGTAGGAGTTTGGTTGCTTGTCATTCCGATTACTCTCGGCTGGATGTTTTCGATTTGGATCTACAACATTGCGCGCTCAAAGGAAAAGACCATTGAACGCACACTCAACCAGCTCGCAGAAGAAGGAACCGCCCCTTCGAATAAAAGCATCTCCCGCAAACTAAATCGAACAATCGCTTCCGTGTCAGAAGTATTGGATACACAGAAACGGAGCTTACAGCGAATTACTGATCAACGGGCTGAGGACCAAGACCAAATCATCCAGGAGCGATTGATTGAAGAACGGCAACGTCTCGCTCGCGACCTTCATGACTCCGTTTCCCAACAATTGTTCGCAGCATCAATGCTGTTGTCGTCACTTACAGAGCAACCCGAAGAAACAGCGCTCCAAAAACCACTACTCCAAGTGGAACGAATGGTCCAACAAGCACAACTCGAGATGCGCGCGTTACTGTTACATTTACGTCCTGCAGTCCTTAATAGTAAATCACTGAAAGAAGGACTTGAGGAATTGCTGACGGAACTGCAGGAAAAAGTAACGTTTACCATTCGATTCCGACTTGAAGACGTTCCCCTTTCGAAAGGTGCAGAAGATCATTTGTTCCGCATCGCACAGGAAACCTTATCGAACACCCTCCGTCATGCACAAGCCACGGAAGTCGACGTAGTCTTCATCGAACGGGAGGGTCTCGCGATTTTCCGCGTACAAGATAACGGTGTCGGATTTAGTGAATCGGGCGGTAAGGGTGGCTCGTATGGTCTTCAGAACGTTAAAGAGCGTGCCGTTGAAATTGGTGCCGTGTGCAAAATTGTATCCGTCCCTTCGCAAGGAACGATTGTAGAAGTGAAATTACCGATTAGGACAGAGGAGGAGGAAGCGCATGATACGCGTACTACTCGCAGATGATCATGAAATGGTTCGCATCGGAGTATCTGCATATCTAGGGACTCAACCTGATATGGAAGTCGTTGGAGAAGCAGTCGACGGTGGCGAAGCGGTTGAAAAAGCACTTGAATTGCGACCGGACATCATTTTAATGGACATGGTCATGCCAATCATGACCGGTGCTGAAGCAACGAAAGCGATCATTCAACAATGGCCAGAAGCCAAAATTATCGTTGTTACAAGTTTTTTAGATGACGATAAAGTCTATCCAGCACTCGAAGCAGGTGCTGCCAGTTACATTTTAAAGACTTCAAACGCTAAGCGTATTGCCCAAGCGATCCGCGAAACCGTACAAGGCCAAACGGTTCTAGAACCGGAAGTGACGGTCAAAATGATGGAGAAAATGCGAAGTGGCGGATCTGACCATCCTCTTCACGAAGAGTTGACGCAGCGCGAACTAGAAACGTTGTTACTCCTCGCTCAAGGAAAGTCCAATCAGGAAATTGCGGATGAACTATTCATTTCCTTGAAAACTGTTAAGACACACGTCAGTAATGTTTTGTCAAAACTCGAAGTACAAGACCGTACGCAGGCGGTCATTTATGCATTTCATCATAAATTAGTCCAATGAAAAACGCGCAGCCAGGGGTATCCCCTACTGCGCGTTTTTTGTCATCATTCGTGATTGTGATCATCTTTAGGCTTCTGATTGTTCCATTGCTCATGAGCTTCTTTGTTGAACCGGCTCTTCTGATTGTGGTCACCATATGGATATTCTTCTCCTGGTTCCACTTCGTTATAGCCCGTATCCACATCATCTTCCATGAACGAAATTGGATCATTCCCTCCAAAGTTCTCAGCTGGCGGGACGTCATTCACATCAGAATGTGCAGGTCCTGTTAACCCTGCTTCAGTGTCTCCAGGGAAATCGTCGGCAGGAGGAACTGGAGGAGCTTGTTCAGTTGCTCGTTTCAGCTGTTCCTTTTCACGCTCAACTTGAGCTTTTGTAGTATTCATTCCTTGTTTTGCTTGTTGCTTCGCTTGCTCTGCGTCTTGTTTCATTTCTTCTTTTTGCTGTTCCCAACCTTCTTTCGAAACATCTACATCTTGCAAGCTGGACTCCATCTTAGACAAGTAACGAGATGCGTGATCGCGTCCACCCAGTCCAAAAGCTAGACCAAATGCAAGTGCAACGCCACCTAGGATGAGAATGAATGCAGCATTGATGATCGCAGGTGCAATCCCAAGCTGACTAAGCGCCATGAAGAACGCGAACGCTAAGATAGCGTATTTCGCGACGTAGCGGAGAATGTGTGGATTCCCTTGCTTCGTTTGCATAACATTTCCAATGAATTTCTCTGCAAGGTTCGCAAGCCAGAACCCGACTGCTAGAATTAGTACTGCAGCAAGTACCATTGGCAAGTAAGCGAAAATCGCAGTTGCCAGAGTCACCATAAACGCAAGTTGTACAATTTGAAGCGCTTCTACAACAAACAATAGAATCACTACAATTTGTACAATCGTTCCGATAACAGATGAAACTGTAAAACTGCCAGAACGGTTCGTTGACTTCACACCCATCTTATTCGATAAGGAGTCTACGCCGAGATTGGCAAGTAACGTTTCCACAATCCCTTTAATCCATTTCGCCACATATACACCAACGAGAATCAATGCAATCGCAACGATGATTTTAGGAAGCATCACCATAATGTCATTCAACATGGCAATCGCAGGCTGGGAAATCCCTTCTAAGTCCAGTACTTCAAGTGCTGAAATGGTAACAGGAATCAAGATTAGTACGAACACGATGGTTCCGATCACTTTTGAAATACTTGTCCCTTTTACAGCAGATGAAACCTTCAATTTGTCCGCAACTTTATCTACACCGATTGATTCGAGCAACTTCGTCACAATCATGCGAACAATTTTAGCGATCAGGATACCTACTACAAAGATTAGTGCAGCACCAACGAGCTTAGGGATAAATGCGACAAATCCAGTTAATAAGTTCTCAAACGGACCACTTACTCCACTTAAACCAAGCGCATTCAATACCGCTGGGATAAACAGAAGTAAAATCAAATAGAATGCAACGTTCGCAGCCGTCGAAATCCACTGTGCTTTATCGACTGATTCTGCAGATCCGCCTACTTTAGAGACATATTTGTGTACATTCACTTTATGTCCTGCAGACAGAATCAGCTTTTTCACGAGGGTTGCAAGCACCCAAGCTAGCAGCAGGATAAGACCTGCTTTTAGAATTCCAAGTACCGCACCGCTTAGTCCTGCAAACACATCCAGGAATGGTGAAGAAATTGTGTTGAGGTTCATAATATTAAAGAAGATGAGGATGGTGAGTAGTAAAATACCGAAAAATACAATCTTGCCGGCAATTCGGTCAGCACTCCACTTTTGGTGTTGCATGTTTAAACGTTCATTCATGTGACCTTTTTTCATGGCTTTCACAACTGCCCCTTCGGCAACTTTAGCAATGATAAAACCAATGATAAGTACAATAATGCCGAGCAGTAGATCTGGTAGCCAGCTGAAAAGGTTTGAATAATACGGGTCTCGGAACATTAAGATCCTCCATTCTAGTAAATAGTCTAGTCATCTATTCCTACAAATGGAGATTGGTAAACCTGCTAAATATAAGTTTCCTTAATAGAAGCCAAGAGTTCATTCAAAATTGACCTATGCGGTTAATAAGCTAAGCATTAGAAAACCAGCTGACTGGTTGCGTCAGCTGGCTTATGTGTTGCGTTTAGATTCGTTCCATTCCGTGTGGGCTTTTTCATTATGATTACGTTCAGAGGACTTCTCTTCACTTTCCCTAAATACAGAAGGCGCATGCTCCCCTGTTTTTTCGCGTTCGTTTTCCAGAAACTCCTGGGTGAAATTCGAATCGGCAGGATCCGACAATGGTAACTCATCCGCAGGTCCTGCTGGTTTCCCTTGTTTCGGCACTTTGGGTTCCAAGTCTTCTTTGTTTGGATATTTCCCGTCTTTAATGGTCATTCCATACTCCCCCTCTTCAACTTAGTTAAGCTAACTACTCCAGTTATCTAATTATAATTCCCTATAATATATAAGTTCAAACACAAAAAACTGTATACTACCCCCCTCTCATTATCGTCCAGTTAAGCTAACGGCATACGGACCATCGCTTCACCTTTTATTTCAATTGCTTGTTACACATGCTACAAAATATTAACAGACTGCTTGTACAATTCCATAGTACTCCATCCTCCAAATATAGTAAGTTTTTTGGATTCATTTTAAGAAATGCTGAATTCGCAAGACCAATCTCCCATTGGTAATCTATGCTGCTCTCACCTACGTACTCTCGCCATACTACTCATCGAACGCTACACAGCCTTCTGTGAAATGTTCAAATTGACAGCAGGTGCATCTTCTTTGTATAGTAGTTTTAAACGATGTGCATCCCCTGTTCTTTAACAAGAACAGGGAATAATCACAGTTCACATGGTTTTTGTAAAGTCATAGCTTCGAATTGGTACTTTATAGTCATAACCATAAACAAATACCATAGACCCATTTCAATAGGTTTTTATACCATACTTCTTTATTTAATAAACCTGATTATTGCAAGTCCTGTACGTAAAATTCATGCGATGCTAGTGATAAAATTTAGTTTTTGCATAACTAAGGGTGATTATAATGTCTATCGGAAAGCGAATTCGCGAACTTCGGATGATAAAAGGATTGTCGTTAACTGAATTAGCAAATCGAGCTGGTGTAGCAAAATCCTATATCTCTTCAGTCGAGCGACAACTACAATTAAATCCTTCTATTCAATTTTTAAACAAAATAGCTGCAGTTCTAGATGTCAGTGTTGAGAAGTTAATTCTTGAAGATGAGGCTCAAGAAGAGGATTTGGACATTGAGTGGCTAGAGTTAGCCAAAGAGGCAATGGATTCTGGAATTAGCAAAGAGCAGTTCAAACAGTATTTGGAATTCCAAAAATGGCAGAAGTCTACCCACGATAATAACTAACGTCTATTATCGTGAGTCCCTTATGATTATTATCCTTATGGTGTGTGTCTAAAGTTAGAAGTAGCTGTTCTGTTAACGCAAGGGGAGCTGCAGTGATGTGAAATCTGATGGTTGCGTGCTGTAATCACAAGTAGCTTAGCAATCTGTAG
This sequence comes from Sporosarcina sp. SAFN-010, assembly GCF_059415065.1. Lineage (NCBI taxonomy): Bacteria > Bacillati > Bacillota > Bacilli > Caryophanales > Caryophanaceae > Sporosarcina > Sporosarcina sp. SAFN-010. Next base: position 310,177 of record NZ_JBPFDS010000002.1, read on the forward strand.
TTTAGGTGTCCAACCATGTCAGTCCTGATTGTTCATAAGGATGAAATCCACAAAATGATTGCGAACTTTTTATTTTCAAGATCGATTTTACATTTCTGGACTTAACCTCTCTCTTTACGTAAACTAGCATTCCATAAGACTGCTAGTTTGCCTTTTCCTTTGGGAATCCATCATTCGTTTCCTTCAACTTCACATTTTTTAGGAACTCTCTTACTTCCTCCGGGGAGACACCTAGATTTTTTGCTTTCTTCATCAAGAACACCCATTCCCCATCCAACATCTCTCGATCGTTCTTCATCAGAAAATCCCCCTAATAGGATAGGTAGCTCAGCCGTCATAGCAACTTTCCCCTTAGACCTGAAGCTTTGCGTCCTTACTTTTAAGTAAGTTTGCCTTTTCTATGATTTGGTACTTATACCTAATTACCACTATCATATAGGAAAATTCAAAATGACAATATTGACGAATGTTAATGGGTAGGCACTTTTTTTCAAACAGTTCCATTAATACAGTTAATTAAGCACTTTATTTGTAGCGTTAAGTATAATCTCGGTTCCTTGTGTTACCTTCAGACATAGAGGTTAACTCAACCACTAGTATGTAAAAATCCACCCGCGATGGCAGGTGGTCGATTGAAGCTAATATCGCATAGATTCAAATGACAGTGTTAAGTTATTCTCTAATACTGATTATTTTGCCCTTTGTCGCTTAAAGATTTAGTCGCCACATTCATATCTAATTTATTGTATTCGGTTTTAGCTGTAAATAGCACAAGTGGATTCGAACCATTAATACGTTGCGCATCCCAAACCATTCCTTCAAATTTATTATATGAACCGTCTACTTTTATTATTTGTTTTGTTTTCTCGGTTAGTTGCACTTGCAATCCCGTGAAAAGGTTACCTGAACATTCGTTGGGGATTGTCATGGAACCTATTATTTGTATACCTAACACACAATCATCTATCGTCATATTTTCAAAGCGATTAGCATTAATCCAGCTATATGTGCCAGCTCCTGGATTCTCTGCTTTTAGTTGAATAGCTGTTTTAAATCCCACGATTGAGATATTTTCAAACTGGACGAAGCTAATATTGTGCCACTTTCCTTTAGCATATAATGAAAGCCCCGTGCCATTGTAGTTTTTACTTTTATTAATGATTGTCATATTTTCAACTCGCGTTTTATTTGTAGCATCATACTGATCCTGGCCTTTTAGAAATATAACTTCTGCTTGAAAGGTTGGATCCATTACTTGGATAGTCCCATTCCTAATGACCGCATCTTTTTCAACCGTCAACACTCGATAATTCCCTTTCACCACGATTACGGAATTACTTCCAAACTCTAGTTCTACCCCTTCCTTCACGGTAAAACCAGACTTTATTGTATATATTTTATTGGCTTTCAACTTCACTTTTTCTTTCTTTTGCGTTGCACAAAAATCAATAGCCGACTGAATTGCCTTTAAATAATCTTCTGTTTGACCATTCTCATTTGTTATAAAATCTTCTACAGCAACTGTGTCCTCCGGTAGGTTTAGGTTACTTCGCTCCACATTTGCTCTCCCCCACATCTCGTTGTTAAACATTAAATAAAGGATAACGGCACTGCTGATGACAATTATAGCTATCCATCTTATGCATACATCTTTAATCTCCATTTACTCATCTACTTTCCTAGCTCACAACAACGCTACAATGCTTCACCACCTCATCCCATTCCATGTATATGCGAAATATATCCTCTTCTATCAGCTTTGTCCCCGATTGAACTTCAATAAATTCTAAATCTGTAATTGCCTTTAAACCATGCTCAGCACCAATTGGGATATGAAGTACATCCCCGACATTTACAGAATAGAGTTCACCGTCAAGGGCAAATTCACCTTTCCCTTTAATGATGGTCCAAATTTCCCGACGATACCTATGGTTCTGATAGCTAATGTTTTTGTTGGCTTTTATGCAAATCCGCTTTGTCAAAACCTCTTCCCCGTCTTCCACCTTCGTATAGTCAAGGACACGATACCATCCCCAGCGTCTTTCTTCATACATCGGCCTTTGCTCAACACCTTCTAATAGTGCTTTCACTTGAGGACTTTCTCTTTTATCCGATACCAGAATGCCGTCAGGGCTCGCTGCGATAATAAGATCTTTAACACCAATTGCTATAATTGGAATGTCTAATTCATTGATCATATGTGTATTTGTAGAATCCTTAGTCATGGTTCCAGTACCCATTTGATTTGTACACATTTCTTCAGTGAGTGTGTTCCAAGTACCCAGGTCTTTCCAACACCCGTTATAAGGAATCGCCACTATTTTATTTGCTTTTTCTACGACCTCATAATCAAATGACCTATTCGGCAGAAGTGAATAGTGTACATATAATTCCTCGTATTGGATTGGCAAGCCCCGTTCTTCAAGAATGGAAAGGATAAATTCTAACTTGAATGCAAATACTCCTGTGTTCCATAACGCCTGTTGCTTTATTAAGTTTTCCGCCTGTTGTTTAGACGGTTTTTCCTTAAAATTACTTATCTCAATGTAACTTCCTTGATGACCATCTGATTTAGGAGAAAGATACCCATATTTTTCAGACGGGAATGTGGGCTCTACCCCTATTAAGGCGAGTTCAGCATCACAAGATAGTAATGCATCTTCTAAATCAATCACTCTCTGAAAAAAACGTTCTTCAACAAAGGGGTCAACAGGAAGGACTCCAATCACTTCTTGTACGTCCACACCTTTTACGGAATATAGATAGACTGCCGCCAAGGCAATCGCTGAAAAGGTATCCCTTCTCTCCGGTTCAATAATAAGGGGAATTTGTGCACCGATCTGACTTTGAATCATATCTACTTGGGATTTGCTTGTAGCAATCATGGTGGATTGTTGTAGCCCCGCCTTATCCAGCTGCCTCCAGACCCTCTGCACCATGGATTCCAGCTGTCCTCTCTCATCAGCGAGCACTTGCAGAAATTGTTTTGATCTTGACTCATTCGATAGTGGCCACAAACGTTTTCCTGATCCACCTGAAAGTAAGATTAGTTCCATTTAAGCTCCCCTATTCCATCAATTTTTTTGACACTAGATTGTTTCTTTATACGCCTCGATTAATCGATCCGTCACGATCTGCTCTGAAAAATGATTGGATACAAACGTCCTCGCTCTCTCGGCTAAAGAATTTGCATATTCCCTGTCGCGCAAAACTTGTTCGGTACATGTTATAAACTCTTCATTATCCTCACAGACGAGTGCCTCTTCCTGATGTGTAAAACCAATACCTGCATTTGTAATGGTACTCATAACAATTGAGCAACCAAGAGCCGCTGCTTCCAATATTTTGTTTTGTTGACCTGCACCGAAACGGAGTGGGCAAACATAGACAGCTGCCTTCCATTGCCATGGTCTAATGTCTTCCACGAAGCCGCTTACTACGACACCACTAATTTTGCCTAACCTTTGAACATCAGATGAAGGATTTGCACCTACTATCCAACATTCCAGATCCGGGAATTTTTCTTTGAGAGGAAGATAGATATCTTTCACAAGTCTTATAGCTGCGTCTACATTCGGGGCATAGTTCATCGTCCCCGTAAACACCAACGCATTCTTTTTATTTTCTAAACGATTCATATGAAAGTACGATAAATCGATATAGTTAGGTACCACATTTATATCTCCATAGCGTTTCGGGTGAAGATATTCTTTATCCGCCGGGGAAGTGATAATTGCTTTAGAACCTTGTGCATCAACGAATTTTTCATACTTTTTCATTCTTCCTAGTTCTCCCCCAACGGCTAATCTTTCAAGTGGATTCTTTGTCCACTGAGCTCTCCTTTCCAAATTCAGGCTGATAGCGTCGATATAATCAACCACAAGTGTTGAATGTGGAATGTCCAGGGAAGAAAAGTTGTGAAGTACTTTAGATTGAATGTGTATGACATCATAATGCATTTGGCTTAATATATTTTTAAGGAATACAGTTAAAATCGGAAATGAATGGAGGGATACACTTAACGGATATCCCTTCAGAAGGAAACTTCTAATGATTGAAAGGTGATTATTCTTTGCTTTCAGCCTATCCTTCTCTTCAGGGCTTCCATCTATTAGGGAAGAAGCACAGCACCAATGTGCCTCGTCATTTTCTTGAAATAGAAAATGAACAGTATGCCCATTGCTTACTAGACTTTTCATCTGTTGAAAAGCTCTTACTTGATCCCCTTTCCCGGGAACCTTTGGTACTCGATGAGTAATGAATAGAATGTTCATTCGATATCCCCTTTATAAGCCAGCAGCCTGGTTATGACCAATCGACTGCAATAGCTTCTTTTCGTCCTGTTTGGCTGTCACTTTCAACCCTTCTGCCTGCTCCCTTTGAAAGAGTATCCGAATTGTTTGGAGTAATATTTTGATATCATTTCCAAAAGAATAGTGACGAATATACAGCAAATCAAAGCGAAGCTTATCCTCAGGAGTTGTCGTATACTTCGCCATTACTTGTGCAAGACCAGTTATACCTGGCTTAACGTTCATTCTGTAAGAATATTCTGTAAACTCCTGTTGGAACTGGTCACAAAAATACTTTCTTTCGGGCCTCGGCCCTATCAGACTCATCTCTCCTTTCAGGACGTTGTATAACTGTGGTAACTCATCTAGCCGCGTAGCTCGAAGCAATTTACCGACCGTCGTTATCCTCGGATCATACTCTACAGCCAGCACAGGCCCCGTATTTTTTTCCGCATCTCGTACCATGCTTCTGAATTTATAAATTTGATAAGGTTTACCACTCATCCCCAGCCTCTCTTGCTTAAATAACGCTGGTCCCTTAGATGTCAGCGGGATCAAGATCCATAGACAACACATGACAGGACTTATCGCAACGAGTAATGAAAAGGATACAGTTAGATCGAAAGCTCGTTTAACACCACGTTTTCCTCTACTAGTCTTAATCGATGGAATAGAGAGAACTAATCGATCATCCACTTGCTGAGAGGTGGACCCGTGAATAAACAATTCGAAGAACTGAGGTACAATCAATGCCTCCTTTTCATGCTTTATGCAAAGACTAACAAGCTCTCTTCTTTGCTTTTCATCAACTGATGGGCTGATAAGGAACACGTCGACCCCTTCTAAAAAGTCTTCAAGTCTTTTTCTTTCATTTAAAATAACTAATCCACTGACAACGAACCATCCCTTACGGTGCGACAGAAGTTTATTAGCTAAGGAAACTCCACTATTTTCATCACTAGCGAAAATCATTACCTTTTTCATTCCATGAATCTTTTTAATTACTCTCCAAATAATAAAACGGCTTCCTATTAAAAAAATGGTATGAATAAAACAACCGGTGATAACAACTTCCAGCGATAGAAACATCATCGGTGTATATAAGACAGCCAAGGTCAATAAAGATGCCACAATTCCCAACGAAAATATATTCGTATAGATTATCTGACTGAATCCCTTTCGTTTCAAATCCGTGTAAAAGCCAAAAAAGTACAAAACAAAACATGCTATTGCTGACATGAAAGTTACTACTTGTGCGTCATGCAAAGGTGCAACTGATCCTTTCAACAGCCAATATGCAGTTATATATCCTAAATGAATTAAAACGACATCGAATAGTACAAGCGCCATTTTGACAAAACGCTTTTCGCTATCTCTGATCATTGCGACCACCCTTCCCAATTCGTAACGTTTTCGACCGCTTAAGAAAACGGTGAAAATTTTCATCTCTATCTTTCTACTAAATACGCCCTCATTGTTTCGCTAATCATTTTTTCTAAAGTAAAGTTCTTCTGTACACGATCACGTGCAGCCTCAGAGATTTCCTTTCTTAGCTCTTGATGATCTTTCATCCATGTAATGTGATTGCAAAAGCTCTCCACTGAATAGTCTGGGACAAGAAATCCCAAGTCCGGACTACTAATAGCTTCCTTAATACCGCCTGCACTTACGGAAATGATTGGAGTACCAACTGCCATCGCTTCAAGAATAACCATTGGAAATACTTCGCGATGGGAAGTTAAAAGGAGTACATCCATTTCACGAATAAAGTCTACGGGCTCCTTAATATCGCCCATCATTTTTACCTGTTTAGTTAGTCCTGACTCTTCAATCATTTGAAGAATCTTACTGTATTCAGGACCTTCTCCACCGATATAGAATTGAATATTGAGGTCATAGTTAAGTTTTTTCGCGATTTCCAGAAACAATTCATGATTCTTTTCTGGAGATAGCCTCGCCAATATACCGACTTTAAAGGTTTCTCTTTGCTCTTTTTTGTGATACATAAATTGATTTATGTCTACCCCGTTATAAACGGTCGTTATCTTGTCAGCCTGAATACCAAGTTGCAAAAGGTTTTCTCTTTCATCTTCACTAACTGTTATGATTCGATGGACATGACGGTTTAACAACCGTGCAAACGCAAAACGATAGCCCTTTTCCAACATCGTGACATTATGCTTTGTGTAGATAATTTTTATCCTTTTCTTGATAACTTTCTGCAATCCCACAGCGTACAAGACCATTCGGAGACTGTTTGCATGAACCAGATCGATCTTGTGTTCCAATACATTCCTTCTAATGATTGACAGGTTGGCAACATGGTTATTTCGAGATAGATGAATAAACTGTTCTTTATTGTTGATGGTCTCGAACAACTCGCCACTTCCAGCTGCCGTATAAAATTTAATCTCAGGGTGTGTTAACATATTTTCTAATTTACAAAAATAATTTTCAGCTCCACCTGTTATCAGCTTATCCGTCATTAATAACACATTCATATCGTTCAGCCTCCTAGGTGGTCAGTTGAATGGTCGCCACCTTTTGTTTCTGTTCAAAATGCACGTTCTCTGCCCTTTGCAGAGTTACCGAGAGAATAGCAAGGTACAGAATAAATACTTCATGGATAATTAAAGATAGAGACATAATTTGCATTAAAAATGCGAGAAAACTTAACAATAAATAAGGATGCTCTTTAATTACATGTCTCTTCATGAGATGGACAAGAACTAATAGAAGAAATAGTAGATACAAACAAAGCCCTACAAGACCGGATTCTGATAAGATTTGTAATAACGTATTGTGCGTATAAAGGCTTTCCCCGTAATAGACTTTGTTATATTCAATAAAATTATCTGCTCCAATTCCTATAACAGGATGGGCCAAAAAGTATTCCCATGCCCGCCCCCATAGCTCAAATCGTCCACTTCCTCCATCATTCGAAAAGTCAGTAATTCTTCCCGTAAGCAGCCCACCGATATTGATTTTCATAATGAATACAGCAATGTAACCTGCTGCTATGAAGATTAGTCCCATCGTTGTCATAGTTCGCCTTCTTGTTGAAGAATTGCATATAACCATGTAAGTCAGAATAATTATGAGCATTGCCAAGATACCGCCACGTGAAAAAGTTAAAACCGTTGTGAACATACATAAGGCAAACCCTATTTTGTTTCTCCAGTTGGTCATATTCGTTAAAAAATATGCAAAGAAAAGTGAATTATAAAAAACATACAAATTAGGGTCTTGCAGCAGGCCCACAAGACGTGGATAGCTCCGGTCAAAGAGGACTCCATAACTGACGGTCATCTCCTCCACAGCTTGAAACCCTATTTTTTTCAAACCAATTGCATATAAAAGAAGACTGATTGTGTTAAACAGTAAACCAGCTTTTCCAATGGCTTCTTGTATTGCAAAGTTTGAGTACGATTTCAAGAAAAACTTTACGATGAAAAAAAAACCGATTAGTAAAGCAATTCCTGCCATAATCCGGATACTGGCTAATGGATATGCGGAGAACGCGCCAGTAAAACCATAAAACAAATAAAACAAGACCAACATAATTTCAAACGAGTACATTTTCTGGAAAGAGAATGTGGAAAGATGAAAGAGCAAAAACAAACTTAAAAAGACCATATACGGTTTTAAATAAAACCCAACATACACGTTATAATTACTCAGCATAAAGAAGAAAAGTAATATAAACAGACTGGTATGCCGCCGTTTTTGAGTAACAGTACTAAGAAATCCCATTCTCAATCCCCCGCTCTACCGTCTCTGTTTCTACTTTTTTATCTTTAAAAATAAGGTTCATTATCTTGCGCATTAACTGCCTATCAATGAGTATGATCATTGTCATGGATAGTAAATGAAAAAACGTGGCTAACACTGGATTTGCAGATAAAGAGTAATTGATAATTAAAAACACACCAGAAAAGAACGAACAATAGGGCAGTAACGCTTTAACAGCCAACGTTTTCTTTGATGGATTTAACAACCAATATCCAGCCAATGATACGAGTTCAATTGCGACTGCAGCACATGCCGCTCCCTCAATTCCGTACTGGCGACTAAACCCAATATAAAAACCAATTCCGCACAGGAGTGCAAACGCTTGAATAGCAGTTCTCCGATGATGCAAGGCTTTAGTTGTCAACCCATCCGCCAGTGCTACATTAATACTTTGCAGGACCAGTAAGAAAGACATTATTTGCAATGCTTTAGAAGCACCTATCCATTCTTCTCCAAATAATGATCGAATCAGGATTTCCGGTATATAATAGAAGGAAACCGTCATTGCCATGCCTGTTATGGCCATCATTTTCAGTTGCAGTATATTTAGTTGTAAATGCTCCTTAGTACCTTTACTGCTATAACTTTTAAATAATGCAGGATAGAATGCCCCTGCAAGAACACCTGGGATTTGGTATAACGCAGAAGGAATTCGATAGGCAACAGCAAATAGCCCAACTTGCGTAAGGGTTAATGTCCGCTCCAACACAATAGGTCCAAGCTGAGGGAGAAGTACGACCAATAAACCGCTTATAATGTAAGACAACACATTCTTTAACAACCCTTTATGAAAAGCTTGCTTAAAGTGAATTACAGTTCTCTTTCTTACCAATCGAATTCCTACAATTCCCGCCAGTAAATAGGAGCTTCCATATAACAGACAAATCATGTATGGATGTAACGATAACACCATGCCTGTTAAAACAGAGCTGACTAGAAGGACAGCTGAACAAATACGGATATATCCTAAATACTGCATCTCTTCTATTAGTTGAAAATAAGTGATGCTAATACTCTGTAAAGCCAATCCTGTAACCATGGGCAACATCAAATAATATGTGGTCTTCATTAACTCTGGCTGATTCTGATATAGTAATTGGATTAGGAAGAACCCACCCAACAATGTAAATCCCAACAATACAAGCCTGATTTTAATAAAGGAAGAAAATAACGTAGATAGACTTACTTCCTTTTTGGAACCTTCACGCAGCACTGCCACACTAATTCCAGCATCCGTACAGTAGCCCATTATTAGTGCATAAGCTAAAGCAACGCTGAACATCCCATAACTTTGTGAGTTCAAGTAGTTCGCTAAAATCACAAGTGTCACTGCGTTAAGTCCACTTGAAAAAACAGTACTATACAATAGATAAAACACATTTTTGCCAATAGAGTTCTTTCTTTCTTTAGTCATTTATCCTCACCCACAAATTTTCAACTTGTTTGATAAATGGTTCCTAATAACCGGGTGTTGGATCTATTCAATACCTTCTTCACTTGCAAAGCATCCTCTTCTTTTGTTTGGCCTTCTTGAATAACTAGGATGACACCGCTGCACGCTAAAGAAATTGCTTGGGAATCCGCAGCATCTAGAAATGCTGGTGTTTCCAGAATGACAACATCATAAATACGCTGCCAAGCAACTAGTAGCTGTTCAATTTCAGTCAAACCTTCAAGGTATATCGAGTGGGAACCGGCAGGAAGGACATCCAAGTCCTTTATAAATGCCTTAGTAATCTCTCCCGCTTCTCCTCGTAATATATCGCTTAGCCCATTCTCGTTCTGAATGCCAAACAGATGATGAATCCTAGGTCGATTGAAGTTCACATCCACCAGCAGAACTCTTTTTCCAGATTCCGCGAATGAGCAGGCTAGTTTTGAAGAAATCATCGATTGCCATTGATTTTCTTCTGTAGATGTCACCATTAAAACCGCTCTTTCATCGCTAATTTCATTCTGAACGTTCATTCTGATCATTCTTATTTGTTCTGTACTCATCCATCTTCTAGGAGATGGAAGCTGCTTTATCCACTTGTTCTTCTTTTTCATGAACAATCACTGATCTCCCTTCATGATTGCGTGGTGTATATGGATACATTCCTTTATGGCTCTTTCTGATTTCTGCCTTCCCTTTAAAGCTCCCTAAAAGTGGCACACCTAATAGCTCCTCAACTGATCGTTCTCGCTTTATGGAACTGTCCAATTGTTCACGAATGACCGCTAGCCCAATACCTGCAAATATGCCTATAATTAAAGAAATTGCCAGCGCAGCAGTTTCATTATTTTTTTTAATTACTTCGTCACTTTTTTCTAAGATTTTTAACTGATCAAATTGAAGAAGGCTATTCATTTTTTCAACAGTAACTGCGGCTGTTGTCTTAGCCATACTTTTCGCCATTTTCTCTTCGTGATCACTAACGGAGATGACAATAATTTGAGAGTCTTTGTTGTTTTCAATTGCTAGTTTTTCTTCAAATGACGTTCCGATTAAACCAAGTCTTTCCTTCACCGTATTCAAAACGACGGGACTCTTAATGAAATCCACGGTAGATGCCAACATTCTAGGAATCTTCTGTGTTTCCTCATAGGAGTTTTCTTGGTTCTTATTTTGTAAGTTACCGACCAATATATATTCTTTAGCTTCATATACTGGCTTAAACATATAAAGAGAAGCGAGTGCGGTAAGTGTAACTAATATAATAGCTGTCACGCTGATCAGAATGATTCTTTTCTTGATTAATTGAAAAAAATCTTTTAGAGTCATCTCTCCTTGCATAACAGCGTCTCCTTCCATCAACTTTGTATAAGCATTTCTTTCTCGTAATACTCAACGGTCTCTTTTATCCCCTCTGCAAATGAATAAGACGGTTTCCAATCAAGTACAGCCTCCGCTTTTTTATTTGCTAAACAACTTTTCCTAATATCCCCAGTCCTTTCGTTATGAAAGTCAGGTTCTTTATTCTCTCCCCTTATTGCATTCAGTTTTTTCACAATATCCATTATAGAAATTTCCTGCTGTGTACTAATATTAATCACCTCATTTTCCCCACTCGTTAACGCTGCCACATTTGCCTTCGCTACATCTTTTACAAAGACAAAGTCCCTTGTCTGGGTTCCATCTCCAAGGACAGCAAAAGGCTGATCATTTAAAAATCTATCAATGAAAATAGATACAACGCCAGCTTCTCCGTCGGCGTTTTGTCTCATACCGTATACATTGGCATAACGCAAAATTGTATATGTGAATCCATACAGTAGGGAAAACATTTTAATATACTCTTCTGCATGTTTTTTAGATAATCCATAGAAAGAAATGGGCGAAATTCGGTGATCTTCATCAAGTGGCAAGTAATTGGGGCTACCATATAAAGCAGCAGTAGAAGAGAAGACAACTTTTTTCACATTATATTTAACACACGCCTCCAGGACATTGACGGTGCCGATAATATTTTCTTCACAATCATTAAGCGTTGCTTGAAATGATTTGGCTACAGAAACTTGGGCAGCTAGGTGAATCACACAATCCGGTTGAAAGTCGAAGAAAAAACCCTCTAATTCCCTTCCCTTCACATCTCCTTTATAGAGAACAGCTCCTTCAGGAACCTGACTTATTTTACCTGACGAAAGATTATCGACTACTGCTACCTCATGACTCTGTGAAAGCAATTCCTCAGTAACATACGAACCAATAAACCCTGCACCGCCTGTAACCAGTACTCTCATCGACTTCGCTCCTCTCCCATTCAAAAAATCAAGACTCTATGAGTTTCACTAGAAAACGTATAGTATTCGCCGCATTCTATAACTCACCCAAAGAATATCTAATTAAAACGTTCTTTATAAAGAACATCCTTTTGAGAGTATATCACGCGTACTAGTGATTAATAATAGGCATTTGGAACTGTTTATTCTCAATAAAGAACAAAATGATCATTTAAATATACGGATTTAAGTTTAAGAACCAATGTATTCGTTATAATGAACAGTTATTAATAGAATGCATGAGAATTAATTAATTTGTGGAATGCAAAAAAGCATCGCTAAAAAGCAATGCTCATTTACAAATCCTTTATATCCTATAACTGTGTGGTTGGATATCTTTTGCTACCCTGTTGGATATCCGAGTAATCTCAACGTTTTTTCAAGCTAACGGCACACGAACCGTCACTTTAAACAAATCTCCATCCACGTCTATCGCCATCGTGCCGCCATGCATGTCAACAATTGATTGAGCAATCGCAAGGCCAAGACCAGAACCGTCCGTATGACGAGACGCATCTCCACGCTTAAATCGTTCATACAATTCATCCACGTTCTCATTCAGTTCATACGCTGTAATGTTTTTAACGATTAGTTCTGCCATACCACCAGCCTGACGCAACGTTACAAATACCCGTGTACCAGGGAGCGAATACTTCAATGCGTTGCCAATCAGGTTATCTAGCATCCTCCACCATCGTTGTCCATCGAGGACGGCGGGCATTGGTTCTTCAGGTACTGAAATCCTGAAATCAAGTGGGATTTCAGCCATCTTCTCAGTATGTTCCCCAATTGCTTGTTGCACGAGTTGCGTGAGATCGACTCGTTGTTTGTACAATTCCATCGTGCCACTCGACATTTTAGACACTTCGAACAAATCTTCGATCAGCGTCTTCAAACGTTGGGATTTTCGGTCCAATACATCCACGTATTCCGCCCGCTCTTCATCAGATAAATTCGGGTTTTTCAATAAATCCGTGTACGTAATGATCGATGTGAGTGGTGTCCGTAAATCATGGCTTACATTGGTGATCAATTCGGTTTTCAAGCGCTCACTTTTCGCTTGGCTGCTTACTGATTGCTCTACGCCTTCACGAAGATTATTTAAATTGACAGCGTGTTTAGCTAAAGGAGAACGACCAATCACTTTGATATCACTGTTCAGTCTTCCTGCTGCCATATCGTCTGTTGCCTTCAAGATTCTACTCAAATAGCCCATGCGGCGAATGTAGATGAACAGAGCAGGAAACCCTAGAAATAGTACAAAAACTGCATATATCAGAAGGAGCATAGGTTCGAACAGCCCGAATATAAATCCAACTCCCGCAAGGAAGAATCCGAAAAGCAAAATGAAGGTCTGGATTGCAATGGACCGGTTTAAAAACACTTCTCTCACGCTGGCCACAAGCTGCATGGTGTAACTGTTCTTAAATTCATTTTCTAATGTACCCGGTTCCTGATAACGCGTGATGGCATTTCCGATTTGGAACGCAAGTAAAGCGATGACGATTGCACCCAGGGCGAAGATGAACACTGCATTCGGAATACTGAATGCATAACCCCCGCTTGCCATGTTATTCAGTCTTCCAGATACTTCGCGTGAAAAATTCAAAAGACTTAACAATAGGATGAGAAAAATCCCAGCCTTCAAATCGATTCGAAGCGAATCATAACGTTTCGTAAATGGAAGATCTACAAACCAAGTCCATTTGAACTTCCAAACTGTAAAGAGCGCAATGAGTGCTCCGATACTTGCAATCCCTGACATAATGAGCATAATCTTGATTGACTTGTAGTCCTTCACTTCTTCATAAAGCACTCCACCTTGTTTGAATACAGAAGAAGGAACAGCGACCGTACCTTTATATAGCATAGAAGAAGGAGTAATTGCGTTTATGTCCTCACTGGACAATGCAACACCTGCCACGTTATACAGTTCGTCTTTATACGTTGAGACTTCGTAGTTGCCACCATATAAATCAGAATTCAAGCCTGCAACTTTTAAATATCCTGTGTTCTCAGTAAACATCCGTTCATATCCAAACGAATCGTTGACTTCCCCTTTCTTGTGGGTGTCTCCGCCTTCAACGGGAGTCAAATCATAAACAATCGGGATACCTAGGGCACTGGTTCTACTTTTATAATCCTGTACCAGTTGTGCCAATTGACGTTTTTTCCCACTTAAAATCTTCTCTTCCACATAGGTGTCATCCTCAAAATTCTTTCGAATATCTTCGATTAACCCATCTCGTTCATCCACAAGCGCCTGTTTGACTGTCGCCTTAGCTTCCGCTTCACGAATGCGATCTTCGTATTGTATCTGGATGTTATCAATTTGTTCTGCCAAGCTGCCGTAATACGTCCTGTATTCATCGATTTCAGCAGGTGTGACGGACAGTTTCTTCTCTACCGCTTCCAAGTCAACAGGGTTCAGTACAGTTCGGCCGAGTTCGTCGTAAATATCGGTTAGATGATTTTGAAATTGTTGGGATTGAGGATAGCTTTTAAAAATTATTTCAGGTCCTCTGCTCGTTAGTGTGACGAGTCCGCTAACCGCAATCGCAACTAGTATTGCCCATATCATTATCGGTGTGTAACGTTTCATCATACAGTGCCTCCTTTTATAATTTGGATGAAGTACGTTACCGTTCGGGTGGTTCGGGCGATGCCGTCACTTGCAATGTTGGTAATATGCGGGAAGCAATAGGCGATGCTACCGAATGCAATAACAATGGAAACAATTGACCAGATGAACGCAACATTATTTCTCGATTTTGTACCCAACACCCCACACCACCTTTATATATCTCGGATTTTTCGGATCGGCTTCTATCTTTTCACGGATTTTACGAATGTGCACAGCCACAATGTTTTCAGCATTATACGCTTCTTCATTCCATACTCGCTCATAGATTTCATTGATGGAAAACACTCGTCCAGGATGTTTCATAAGCAACTCTGTTATCTTGAATTCGGTTGGCGTCAATTTGACCGGCGCACCTTCGAGAGTAACCGTTTTTGCTTCTTCGTCCAACACCAATCCATCAATTTCAAGCGTCGTTCCACCATCATACGTACCGAGCTGAACATAACGACGGAGCTGCGATTTCACACGCGCCATCAGTTCCATCGGCTGGAACGGTTTCGACACATAATCATCTGCACCTACGGAAAGCCCATGGATTTTATCCGACTCTTCGACTTTCGCACTGAGCATAATTATTGGAACGTTTTGGGCTTCTCGGATTTTGAACGTCGCCGTTATCCCGTCCATGTTAGGCATCATGATGTCGAGAATGAGTAAGTGAACTTCTTCTTTGCCGAGTAAATCCAGCGCTTCTCTACCATCTGCCGCTTTTAGTACACGATACCCTTCGTTTTTCAAATAGATCTCTATGCCATCACGGATTTCTTTGTCGTCATCCGCCACTAAAATCGTCATTGCTGCCATGTCAGCACCTCTTTCTTGCTCGATAGTTTTATTGTAACAGGGACTTCTTAACATTTGAGAAGGGAAAATATGAAGAAATTCTTAAGATGTGTTTGAGGATGATTCTTTTGAGGATGCACATACTTTTCAATGGAGGTGATTCCATTGGATAAAGAGGAGAAACGTAAACAGAAAGCAAATCAGCTGGGCCGTGAAGAGTTCGGATACGGGATGGATTTGAGTCCCGATGATTTTGATGTAATTGGACAGAACGATGCAGCTAAGAAGAAGAAAAAAGCAGCTGGACAAGGAACAGAACAGAAGAAACCGAAACGGTGATTAATAATGCCCCCGTTTTAAAAACGGGGGCATTATTGTTTGTTAATCTCTAGGAACCTCTACATAGTAATCGGGGGCTAATTGAATATCCAGTTCAATGTTTTCCGGAATGATAAGATGAACAATACCGTAACTCATCTCGGAACCCCCATAACGATTGCCAACCTGGTTACTTGTTAATTGACTAATGAATATAGAGTCTCGGTATGCAGAGATAAAGAGTTCCTGCTTGGATTGAAATGGCATTACCACTTCTTGTCCTTTCCATACCGGCAAACTAACTTTTACATATTGGGACAAATCATAGCTCTTGCCCCCATTTCCACCATCTCCAATTGTCAAACTTGGTTTATAAACACGCTCAGTCACGGTATTTCCATTCTCGAATGATCTTTCTATATAAAAGATAGTTTCGTATTCACGTTGTTCAGCCTTTATTGATAATTTGCCATCTACCTCATGGGTTCGTTCAGTAACCAACTGGTTTTTCGGGATAGATTTATCTGATAATATGGCTCTTCCTACATCCACCTTTTCTTGTGATGTTATCCGTGGCGGATTCAAACTTGTTGTCTGTTCTAAGATTTCTGTGACAATCAACGCAAAGAGCAAAAATGTTATATATCCAATTATTACTTTATAATGAGTCTTTCTCGTAAAGCGATTTTGCAACGCACGCTGAATCCCCCAGACAACTAAAAACAGCAAGATAACAGCAATTATCGGTAGAACTGATTCAATTGCTGTCATGATTGTTTCACCTCAATTCGGGAAGAAGGAAAGAAGCTAAGAATGCTTACTATTACCATTACTACGCCTGTTTTTACTAAAAACAACCAGAAGGAGGATTCCTTATAGAAAAAGTCAAATAAGGTACCCATATTACCCTCAATACCCAGAAGGTCAAAAACACTCGATTTAGTACTAAGTAACACCAATAGAACGATTGGGACAATCATCAAGCGATTCATTTGAACAAAAAGCATAAAAGTATAAACTACAACCATAATTAACAATGTGTATAAAATCATAACTACTATGCGTGAAAAGAAATCCAACGGTGCTGCAATTAATCCCCCCGTTTCAATTATGCTGTTTCCATCTTTCATGAACACCACTAATTTCATAACACTGCCCGACAAAACTGTGGTTACCCCAGCAATTATCGCTGCGAGGCCAAAGAAACAAAAATTCGCTAGGTTCTCTATAACCGGAGATGACACATATGTAAAAGAAGCATTTCGCTGTCCAGGGGTCGTCAGTATTACCCCAACTACTAGCGCCCATAACAGACTAGCTATCACAACCCCATCGTTAGTGATTAAGTTCCACCTAAGTTCAAACGTTGACATACTCAATCCCGTGTTTGCTCCGCCGATCATAAGTCCCCAAACAACAGCTTGCATTACAAATAAAAACGTAATTACTGCCGCATTGCTTCTCAACTTAAACAAAAACTGCTGTTTCACAACTTCACCCATCGTTCTATGCGTTAAAGACATCGTCAATCCCTCCTCTCGGCTGTTCCGTCAAGGCTAAGTATGCATCATTCAGTGAAACGGTCAAATTGGTAATGCCCTGTCGGTTGAGTTCTGCACGTTCCGCATCTGAAAAGTTATTTTCCACAATCCACTCTTCTTGCAGACCTCTCGTTGTTTTAGACACAATGGTTTTCCCTAACGTGGATCCTGACAATTGTTCAGATGATCCACGTATCGATACGTGTGCCTCTTGCAAGTCAGAAATCGATCCATGATAGCGAATCCGCTTTCGATGGATTACGAGTAAGTCTTCCAGCACGTCTTTCATTTCATCGATATAGTGACTGGACAACAAAATGGTTCGCGGGAACGCAATGTAGTCTTTCAGTAAGGCGCGATAGAAGTCATTGCGCGCTGCTGTATCCATTCCTGTCGTAGGTTCATCGAAAATCGTGAGGGGACAACGTGCCGCAATCCCGACGATTGCGTTGAACGTACTTCGTTTTCCTTTTGATAAAAACCGGTGCCGCGTGTTCAGCGGAATTGAAAAGTATTCCATAAGACGAACCGCAAGTTCTTCGTTCCAATTTGCGTAAAACCGATTGAATTCATCGAGCAGTTCGTGCAGTTTCATCGAACCTGGATAACTCATTGCATCATCGATGTAGATAGAATTAGCAGAGACGAGCAGGCTTCTGAATGGGTTTTCCTCGAATACACGCAATTCACCTTTTGTTGCCTTCTGAAATCCTGCAATCATTTTAAGCAACGTCGTTTTTCCCGCACCATTTCTTCCTACGATACCTGTAATGACATTTTCTTCAATTTTGACAGTTAAGTCGGTTAATGCAGCGATTCTAGAATAGTTTTTACTAACGTGTTTCATAGATATTACCGTCATGTCTGGTCCCCCTTCCGTTGCTTCCGTTCTTTTTCGATTATCTGGTTTAGTTCATCAGTACCGATGTTGAGGAGACTCGCTTCGTTGAGTAAATCTTGAACTATCTTCAGAAGTGTTTGTTCTTTCCTTTTGGCGCGGAGTTTTTCTTGTGCATCGGGTGCGACAAACATTCCAAGCCCTCTTTTTTTGTAGACAAGTTCCGCTTCCAGCAAAATCGTCAGCCCCTTTCCCGCAGTTGCAGGGTTGATGGTAAAAAGTTCCGCCAGCTGATATTGTGAATAGACTTTTTCATCGACCTGCAAAGTGCCATCGATGATTGCATTCTCTAGCCAATCGGCAATTTGTATATAAATCGGCTTTTCTCCGTCTACGTCATGCAAAACCGTCACTCCCTTCACGCTACATAGTACATTACTGTTGTAATGTACTATACGTGTTAATTCAGATAATTGCAACACAAAAAAGCATACCTGTCGAAAAAAGGCATGCTCTCTTGAAATATTTTTTTGTGTTTGAGGAATCTGACTGGTCCCGCCGTGAATTAGGCCAGCATCTTACGGCAAGCATCCGCACATTTCTTACATGCTTCCGCACAACGTTGACAATGATC
This sequence comes from Sporosarcina sp. SAFN-010, assembly GCF_059415065.1. Lineage (NCBI taxonomy): Bacteria > Bacillati > Bacillota > Bacilli > Caryophanales > Caryophanaceae > Sporosarcina > Sporosarcina sp. SAFN-010. Next base: position 328,781 of record NZ_JBPFDS010000002.1, read on the forward strand.
GTGGTCATGCTTGCCACACTCTTCTGCACAATGGTCACAAATGTAAGCACATAGCTGACAAATCTCTTTCGCAAATGGACTGTTACGCGTCATCGCTTGAACAGCGTATGCACAGATGTCTGCGCATTCCCGATCCAGTCGTATGCATTCTGCCATCATTTTTACATCATCTTCTTTTAGGCAAGCATCGAAGCAATTGTTACACGCCTCAAGACACTCCATACATGCTTTTAAGCATTCCTCGTACTGTTGAGAGGTCATTCGAATTCCTCCTTCAATGAGTTAGGCAGCCAGACGTGGACATATGCTCCGTCTAGTGAGGATGGAAGTGATATGCACCAACTGTCTGCCCTTTGGGTTGTACTCTTTTTTATATGTTCCCTTCCCGCTTTGAAGAAAACATCAATCGAGATTTATTTTAAAGGTTCTTCATTTAAATAGTGTACGTGCATATGTGATGCTCTGCCTCACTATTTCATCCGATAGTAGAAATGGAAATTCTAAAACTTCGCCAATGCATTAGTTGCTGTCCGTTTTGTTACTCCTATGTTCTGCGCGAGCTACGCCACCCTTTTGTCCAATTTCCTCATAGAATTCCTTACCATGATTCTGAGCGGTTGCTTCTCCACCCTTTTTACCAATTTCTTGATAAAATTCTTTATCATACTTCTTAGACGTCGCTTTCCCACCCATGCGCCCTGCTTCTTCTCTCGACATTTTTTCCTTATTCTCTTGGTTTGTCATCTTCAGTCCTCCCAACGTAAAATTCTGTTTATAGTTATTGACTATATTCCCAGTTCTTCTTGGAACAAACTTGTCGAGCGAGAAAAACCACACTGTATACTTAACAGTGTGGTTTACGTTTATTATTTTGCGATATAAACCCGGAGGCTGAAGTAAGGGTTAGTTACCACTTTCCGTACTACTTTCATCCATTACTGCTTGTGATAAGACCTGCTTTTTAACTCCGAAGAACCGATCTAATCCATATCCGACAATCCCACCTACAATCGCAGGAACGAGCCATGCAAATCCACTAGTCCCTAACGGCAGATAGCCGAGAGTTGTTAGGATGAAATCTTTTCCGATTCCAAATCCAGCTAGTGTCTCGAGCGCACTGACGATGAATGTCATTAATATTGCACCTCTATAGATTCCAGCACTCGGTATAGATTTATGGAAAATCCCCAACATGACTAGAACGATTGCAATCGGATACAGTAATGTAAATATCCACATCGTATAATCCACAATTCTTTCAACACCTAATGTTGCTATCGATGCTGAAATGGTGCAAATAATTGCTACCCACGCAGTATATCCGATGCGTTCACGAACTAACTTCTTCAAAAACTCTGCAATAACCGCGACAACCCCGATTGTTGACGTCAGACAAGCAAGTGCAATTACAATGGCGAGCGCTACAGCCCCACCCCCGCCTAGAAGACGACTAATCAGTTCCTTCACGAGCATGGTACTCTCAACCTTTGCCGGAAATAGGGAAGTCGCACCCGCACTAATATAAAGTAATCCACCATAAACAATCAGTAAGCCCATTGCAGCAATCACGATGGATTTTACCGCAATACTCTTAGCCTCTTTACCTGTATAACCATAGTGTCGAATTGCCAAAATGAAAATTGGGGCACATAAGATTCCAGTAATCACATCTCCCGTCTGGTAGGCATTTACAAATGCTTTCGAAAACGCTTGCGTAATACCTGTATCCGTCGGCGTGCCAAGAGGTGAAAAAATTCCTTTTCCGACAATGAACAAAAGAAGGGCAACCATGACTGGTGTCAAATAACGTCCAATCCGATCAATTACATTAGAAGCATCTTTTGCAAAGAAGAATGTAATCACAAAAAATACGATAATTGTAACAAATGACGGAACACCTGGGAAGAGAGCTCCAACTCCTAGTTCATGCGTGGTGGCTGCCATTCTCGGTATTGTGACAAAAACACCAATTCCAACCATCAACAACAAATTGAATACCGCATAGAACCATGGACTAATTGGTTTCGTCAAGTTTTCAAACTTTCCATCAGCTTGCAAAATAGCGAATACAGCAAGTAACGGAAGCACAATACCTGTTAATGAAAATCCAAGTAGGGATGAAATCCATTCTGATCCACTTTCAAGTCCGATGGAAGGAGGAAATATTAAATTTCCCGCACCAAAATATAGGGCAAACAGAGCAAATCCTAATATGAATATATGGGAAACTCGACGGCTCACTTATAACACTCCCTTTGTAATCGCTTTCAATTTAAAGTTTTAATATTTGTTATAGTCATTATAAACAGTTTCCTGAAAACAAAAAAAGAGGGGAAAATTTTCCCCTCCTCGTAAAAATTCATGTACGCAATCCGTATTTGTCGAGTTTGTATTTCAACGACTGCTTTGAAACCCCAAGTTGTCTTGCTGTTTCCGCGAGAACTCCATCTGCCTTTTTATATTCATTTTGAATGAGCACACGTTCAAACTCATCCATGGCGTCACGTAAATTCCCTGTATGTATCGGTTGATTGGCCGTTTCTGAAAGCTCTGTTTGCAGATTTCCTATAAGCGGAACGTCTTCAGCAGTAATCGTCCTACCATTAACTTGATGGAAAGCCGCTTCAATTACATTGCGAAGTTCACGAATGTTCCCTGGCCAATTATAAGCAAAAAAGAGATTTTTCAGCTCGTTCTCCAACTCCGTTACATGCATATCCATTCGATTGTTGTAAAACTGGATAAAATAATCAATGAATGGTTGGATATCCTCCTGTCGATCCTTCAGCTCCGGTAATTTCACTTTTAACACTGCCAGTCGATAATAAAAATCTTCACGCAGCTGCTTATTTTGGATCAATTCTTCAGGATTTTCGTTCATCGCTGATATAATCCGTAAATTGACCGAAATCTCTTCAGTTCCTCCGACACGACGGACTCTCTTGTCTCCGATTACTTTCAACAAACGGGCTTGCATTTCTAGCGGCAGCACATTGATTTCATCTAAAAACAACGTTCCTCCATCTGCTTTTTCAAAAATACCAGGAATAGATAGCGCGTTCTGATTCTCTACTCCAAACAACACACGTTCTACCGCTTCCCCTACGAGTCCCCCGCAGTCTAGAGTCACAAAAGGGCTTGCAAAACGCTCGCTTAGGTTGTGAATGCTTTGAGCAATTACATTTTTTCCTGTTCCTGTTTTTCCATATAGTAAAATACTCGTGTCACTTTTAGCTAATCGCGGCAGTCTTTCTTTTAAACTAGCCATAAACGGACTCGTCGCAATTATGTCATCGATTGTATATTGTGTACCATTTTTCCTGTAAATGGGATGTCCAGCATAGGCCTCAACATGCTTGAGATCCTCTTTGTCAAAATAATGGGTAGAAAATTCAATTGCTCCAATTATTGTCCCACCGTCCTCAATAGGATACGTGGAACTTTTACATGTATACGAACTTCCTGTTTTCGTAATTAGACGCTGCTCAACATTTGTCATTGCTTGTCCTGTTCGAAGTACCGTCATGACAGTACTATTCGACGCATCTAAATTCGTGTAAAAACTCAGTATATTTTGCCCGATGAAATCTTCAGGACGGTGCCCGAGCTTCACGAGAATCGACAAATCTGCAACGTCATAGTAAAGGGTCTCTCCTAGATCGTTCACGACCAAGACATTATCATAGCCCGCCAGCAAATCCAACTTGCCATCACCTAAATGATTCATACAGCTCCTCCTGTTCCTAAAGCTGTTTTACTTGTAAGTGTACCTGACAATATCCATGCTAACAATCCCTATTGTCCACTGTACGAACCCATTATAAAGTGCTAAACTGAGAAGCGTTCAAATTACGTGGTTCGAAATCCTCCCACGAAAAAAAACTAAGGAGCTTATACGAAATGAAAACAAGAACACTCGCAGTAAGCGGCATCATTGGCGCACTTTACGTGGCCGTTATGATTGTCTTAGCCCCTTTCGGCTTTACGAACATTCAGTTCCGTCTAGCTGAAATCTTTAACCATCTGGTCGTCTTTAACAAAAAATATTTCGCCGGCATCGTCATCGGTGTCTTTGTGTCAAACTTACTATTATCCGAAGTCGGCCCAATTGACCTTCTATTTGGTGTTGGCCATACGATTATCTCATTAAGTATCACAATTTTTCTTGTAAAGAAAATCTCTAGCCCTGTGATACGGATGATGGTCAATACAGCCGTCTTCACGACAACAATGTGCATCATCTCTTGGCAACTACATTTAGTGCTCGGCTTCCCATTCTGGATTACTTGGGGTTATCTTGCCATCAGTGAATTCATTGTCATGGCAATCGGAATTCCACTTATGCATACATTGAATAAACGGATATCACTCTCAAAATTGATTTGACGGAGGATGAAGTATGTACCTGACGATTGAAGAGACAGCTGTCAAACTCGGTATGCCCGTTGAACAAGTCCGACAATATGTGTTGGACAAGCGAATTCGTTCAGTCCACGACGGTACTCAGTTTTTGATCAGTGAAGGACAATTTGGTCTTTACTTCGAACAATTAGAGCAACTCAAGCAACAAATAGACGAATGGCGTAGTGAACCAATACCACCCGATCGTGATATTAAAGATGAAGATTGAAAAACTGCGGAGTTATCAGGCATGCTGATGACTCTGCAGTTTTTTTGTAGGTATGTAGTGATGGGGATGGGGATGAGCAGTTTCAATAGAAGAATCACAATTGTCGGGAGTGGGATCGGCAATGGGACACAATTCAAGTACTTTAAGGGATTAATTGGTTGCGCTACGCTTATTTTTTTGGGGCTACTACTCGCCCAACGAGATTTATGATCACTTTCCCACGTTTCTGAGCATTTTCCATGCTTTATGATTACTTCCCCCAGTTTATGATGATTTTTCATGCTTTATGATCACTCTCCTGAGTTTATGAGCATTTTTCATCCTTTATGATCACTCTCCTAATTTTATGAGCACTTTCCATACTTTATGATCACTTCCCTGCGTTTATGAGCACTTTTCATGCTTTATGATCACTTCCCCCAGTTTATGATCACCCCACGTACCTTTGTGACAATTACTAAACTTTATTTCGCGAAACGCTCGCTTTCAGGTTTACCTTCATTGAATACTGTAAATAATAGAAACAATCCATAAGCTTAGAACTCCCCTGGGGCGCGCTAGCTATACGGTTGCACTTCTTCAAAATCAATAGTATAGTGGTAAACTGCTTATGAAAACTATCGTCGCTAAGGGGGAACCATGAGAAAAATATCAAATGTCTTCTATATAACGATTGGTCTAATCGTCTTGGCCGTTGGCTACGGTGTCATTGATCCAGAGCGTTTTGAAGCGGGAACTGGCATCGTGAAAAACTTCGTGTCCACTGCATTCGGTTGGTACTATATGTTATTAATGACGCTATTAGTTGGCGTCAGTATCTACTTAATCTTTAGCCCGTACGGAAAAATTCGATTGGGAAAAGACACAGATCGTCCACAATTCTCCACAATTACCTGGATTGCAATGCTATTTTCAGCCGGAATGGGAATCGGACTCGTCTTCTATGGCGCGGCTGAACCACTTTCACATTTCGCTATTAGCCCAGCAACTGCAGAGCCTGGAACGAATGCGGCTTTCAAAGAATCCATGCGTCAAACTTTTCTTCATTATGGAATCCACATTTGGGCACTATACGGAATCGTTGCGCTGTGCTTAGCGTATTTCCAATTCCGAAAAGGGGAACCAGGATTAATTTCAGCAACACTGAAGCCGATTTTTGGCGACAAAATGAAAGGGCCATGGGGAACAATGATCGATGTTCTCGCAGTCTTTGCAACGTCATTCGGCGTGGCCACGTCTCTCGGCTTTGGCGCTGTTCAAATTAATGCCGGCCTGAACTATTTGTTCGGGTTTGAAATCGGCATACGGTCCCAATTCATTATCATTTCAATAGTTACCGTTTTGTTCATCATGTCTGCGTGGTCAGGACTAAGTAAAGGAATACGCTACTTGTCTAATACGAATCTTGTATTAGCTCTGGCATTACTTGGGTTCATGCTTATTTTAGGACCTACATTGCTAATTATGAACATCTTTACAGATTCAGTCGGAGGTTATATCTCTCATTTCATCGACTTGAGTTTAAGTACCGCTCCACTGAATGCTGGAAATCGTGAATGGCTAGACACTTGGACAATCTTCTACTGGGCTTGGTGGATTTCTTGGGCACCGTTCGTCAGTATGTTTATCGCTCGTGTGTCAAAAGGCCGTACGATTCGTGAATTCATGGTGGGTGTATTGCTTGCTCCAAGTATTCTTAGTTTCATCTGGTTCTCAGCTTTCGGGACAACTGCGATTGAAATTCAGAAGTCCGGCGTCGCGGATCTTGCATCCGTTGATACGGAACTTGTGATTTTCCAGATGTTTAGCCAGTTGCCTTGGTCCACACTAACATCTGCGTTTGCAATCTTACTGGTTACGTCGTTCTTCATCACATCGGCGGATTCAGCGACCTTTGTACTTGGGATGCAGTCGACTTATGGCTCGTTAACCCCACCTAACAGTGTGAAAATGATTTGGGGATTAATCCAATCCGGAATTGCGGTTATTTTACTATCTGTTGGTGGTCTTTCCGCCCTGCAGAATACGATAATTATCGCAGCCCTTCCGTTTTCGTTCATCATCCTGTTTATGGTGACGGCCCTTTTCAAAGAGTTGCAAAAAGATTTGAAACACAACAAACACCCTAGACATAAATAAACGAAACACCCGAATCCAAATGAGGACTCGGGTGTTTTTTCTGTAATTATACGTTAACGGGAGCTGCCTTCTCAATCGCTTGTGCTAGATCAGCAATGATATCGTCTGCTGATTCAAGTCCCACTGAGAGACGAATGAGTTCCTCAGTAACACCTGAATTTTTCAAGTCTTCGCCAGAAAGCTGTTGGTGCGTTGTTGAAGCCGGATGGATAATTAGCGACTTTGCATCTCCAACATTCGCTACGTGGGACCAAACAGCAACGTTGTCGATCACACGACGTCCTGCATCACGCCCGCCTTTAATTCCGAAAACAATAATGGACCCTGCTCCATTTTTCAAATACTTCTTGGCAAGTTCTGCTGTTGGATGGTCGTTGAGACCCGTGTAGGTAACCCATTCAACAGATGGATGCTCTTTCAGGAATTGTGCGACCTTTTGTGCGTTTTCTCCGTGACGTTGGATTCGCAAATGAAGCGTCTCCAAGCCTTGTAGGAAGTTGAATGCACTGTCAGGATCGAGGCATGGACCGAAATCACGAAGTCCTTGGACACGGAGTTTTGTCGCAAATGCAGCGCCTGCCGTGTCGATGCCGTAGCGTAATCCGTGATACGATTCGTCCGCTTCCGTGAAAGCAGGGAATCTGCCTTGCGTCCAGTCGAACTTTCCTGCATCTACCACTACGCCGCCAATCGTTGTTCCGTGACCGCCAATCCATTTCGTGGCAGAGTGGATAACAACGTCAGCGCCAAATTCAATCGGATTGCATCCGTATGGGGACGCAAATGTATTGTCGATTAAAAGTGGAACGCCACTTTCGTGTGCAATCGATGCAACCTTTTCGATATCGAGCACTTGTAAGCTCGGGTTACCGATTGTTTCAGCAAATATACCTTTTGTCTTTTCCGTAATAGCACTACGGAAGTTTTCCGGGTCAGTTGAGTCGACAAATTTTACAGTGATCCCATACTTCGGCAGCGTTGTGGCAAATAAGTTGTACGTTCCGCCGTAAAGGTTGGCTGCTGCAATGATTTCGTCACCAGCTTCTGCAATATTCAAGATTGAGAACGCGATTGCCGCCATACCAGATGAGAGTGCAACGGCTGCAGCGCCTCCTTCGAGTAACGCGATGCGTTCTTCAAATACTGCGACTGTTGGATTCGTGATACGTGTGTAGATGTTGCCAGCTTCTTGCAGTGCAAAAAGGTTTTTGGCGTGGTCCGTGTCACGAAATACGAATGATGTGGTTCTGTGGATAGGAAGAGCTCGTGATCCAGTTGTTGGATCGGGTTCTTGACCACCGTGCAGCAAAAGTGTTTCGGGTTGAAAATTCGTCATTTACAAAACCTCCGGAAATTAGATTGATGGAACTGCGCACACCGGACGGGTGATGGGGAAACTAAAAAGATCCCCTTCTACCTATAGAAGAGGATCTGCCATTGCTGGCACTTCCCCTTATCTTTCAGATCCATAATAGATCTGTAGGAAGTAGCACCTTTGCAAGCTGGTAAGCTTGCCGGTTGCCGGGCATCGCAGGGCCTAGTCCCTCCGCCGCTCTTGATAAGAGTTTGTGACTTATTCAGTTTTCCATCTTGGAACTGAGTATACTTGGTTGAAAATAGAAAGTCAACAGTTAAATCTAAATTATTTGATAGTTTAACAATCAACACTATTACGGGGTTGATTTCCACTACAGTCGGATGCGGGCCTACAGGATGTAGGTCATGCAACCGTTGCGGCAGGACGCCGCGAACTTAGGTTGTTTCCATTAGCATCCCTCCGGAGTCGCCGTCTTCCACTACAATCAACGGATCCTAATATGACAACGAACCACATGAAACAGGTAAAGAGAAGAAAGAGATAGAAAACCCGCAAACCAAAGTCTTGGTAGACTTCGGTCTGCGGGTAAGAATTAATTATTGAGCTGCGCCGTAAAAGATTTGGCCGCCTTTTAGGTTGATGATTTTGAGCATGTTTGTGCGTTTCACGTAGATGCTTTTGAATTGCTCGCGTCCGTTTGCATCTTTCAATAGGATTGTGCGGTTGTTGTAGTTATCAGAGACAACTACTGGTGTGAGTGTGCTTAGGTCAACGTGAGCTGCGAGTGTGTTGTATTCAGGCAGGCTACTGATTGTGCTTGCAGGCTGTTCAGGTTTCGCTTCAGGAGCTGGTGTTGCTGCGTCTTCTTTTACGACTGTTTCAATGACAACTCCTTGGCCTTTTAGGTTAATGACTTTTAATAGACCTGTCTTTTTCACGAAGACACTCTTATATTGTCCCTGACCGTTCGCATCTTTCAATAGGATCGTACGGTTATTGTAGTTATCTGATACGATGACAGGTGTCAAAGCAGTCAAGTCTACTGCTGAAGCCAGTGTTTTGTACTCAGGGAGGACGCTAATAGCACTTCCCGGCTGCTCAGGCTTCACTTCTGGTTTTTGTGGTGCATCTGCTTTCACAGTCGTTTCAAGGACAACTCCACCACCTTTTAAGTTGATGACTTTCAGAAGTCCTGTCTTTTTCACGAAGACACTCTTGTACTGTGTACGACCGTAGTTATCAGAGAAAAGAATTACCCGGTTGGACACGTTGTCTTCAGTAACACGTGTAGTGAAGCTAGTTGGGTCGATGACGGAAGCAACTGATGCGTACTCTTCCAGACCTGTGATGTCTTGGTTTACTTGCTGACCGTAGTTCGAGTTGTGTTGTACGTGTGCGTATGAGCTTTGTGCATCTGCGTTTTGATCTGCATGTGCAAATGTCGCTGCGTTCGCACCTCCTGCGGAAATAAGTAGTGCACTTACTGCTGTGATCAATGTCTTTTTCATCTTGTTCCTCTCCTTTTCCTTTTGGGATACTTATATCATAACCCCACAGTCTGAGAGGACTCTGAGATGATTATTAGGACTTGATGAGAAAACTGTAAGAAGGTTTTAATTTTTCAGCCCACAAAAAAAAGAGCCTGCAGTTAGCGGCTCTTTACTAATAAGTCGACAGCTTCTTTTACAAGCGTCTCCTTTGCTTGCGGATTATCCGAAAGCTCTTCGTTTTCCATACAGGCAATCAGATTCGTACTCACAATTAACCCGATGGTCCTATCGATTCCTGAGCGAGACGCAGACAACTGTGTAATGACGTCTTTGCATTCATCACCAGCCTCAATCATCCGTAGGACACCGCGAATTTGACCTTCTATTCGTTTTAAACGATTGACTACCTTTGCATCGTATTCCATGGATCTGGCCACCTCTCTTAACTACGTTCATAATATACCCCTTCTGGTATAAGGTCAATCAATTCCACCTCTTTCGACAAGAAAAGCGCGAAATTGTTCGAATTATGCTATACTTATGGAAGTATTACAATTTTTTATGTTCCAAACCACCGGGCCAACCGCACAACACACTGTCTGTTTTTCTGAATGGCCATGGGTCTTCACAATACGAAAGATATCGAAACAGACTAGAGGAGGGATTCGTTTGGCTTTTCCGCGTAAAGAGCATCCTGTCTCTGATTTTATCGCAGCACGTAAAATTGGCGAAAAAATTTCGTTCACTCGTAATGATGTTTTCGTTTTAGGGGCAATCCACAAGATCTTAGAAAACTCCGTTATTGTAGAAATTTCTGAAGAGGACGCCGATCTGATTGGAGCAGCATCCACACTGACGGTTGTCGCTCACAAAAATTATACAGTCGAATAATCTAGAGAGCACCGACTTCAACCTCCGACAGATCACACCAGTTCTGTCGGTTTTGTCGTCTGCCTAATTCCCAGATTGCATGAGGTGACTCTCAAGTACATAGAATTGAAAGGGGATTTTTTGACGTGATGAAAGAACAACTATTGGAACGATTCATCCGCTATGCAAAGATTGACACTGAGTCTGATGAAAAGAGTTCTACAACTCCTTCCACCACTAACCAATGGGATTTGTTACATCTATTGAAGGAAGAGCTCACAACACTAGGTATGGAAGACATTACGCTGGATGAGAACGGCTACTTGTTCGCAACACTTCCTGCGAATACAGACAAAGAGATCCCTGTAATCGGATTCTTAGCGCACGTTGATACATCACCTGATTTCACGGGTAAAAATGTGAATCCACAGCGCCATGACAACTATGACGGCAGTGACCTGGTTTTGAATGAAAACACGGTCCTCTCTGTTAGTCGCTTCCCTGAGCTTCAAAACTATATCGGACAGACGTTGATCACAACCGATGGTACGACACTACTTGGTGCTGATGATAAAGCCGGTGTTGCGGAAATCATGACGGCGATGGCTTATTTCCAAGAGCATCCCGAAGTGAAGCATGGCAAATTACGTGTTGCTTTCACACCTGATGAAGAAATCGGACGTGGCCCACACCTATTTAACGTGGATGCTTTTGGCGTAGACTTTGCGTATACAATGGACGGTGGCCCACTTGGTGAGTTGCAGTATGAAAGTTTCAATGCAGCCGGGGCACGTGTTACGTTCAAAGGAACGAACGTCCACCCCGGTACTGCAAAAGGGAAAATGGTGAACTCCATCTTACGTGCACAAGAATTCCAAGCAGCAATGCCTGGCTTAGAAATCCCTGAGCTAACGGATGGACGCGAAGGATTCATCCACTTAATGGACATTCAAGGTTCTGTTGAAAAGACCGTATTAGACTATATTATTCGTGATTTCGACAAGGAAACGTATGAATCACGCAAGAAACTGTTTTTCGATACAGTTGCTCAGATGCAATCGGATTATGGCGTAGACGCGATTGAACTTGAATTGGAAGACCAATACTTCAATATGGGCGAGAAGATTGAGCCGCATATGGAAATCGTCGATATCATTTCGGAAGCATTCAACAAATTAGGCATTTCTCCAATAATTGAACCAATCCGGGGCGGTACTGACGGATCTCAGCTTTCCTATATGGGCATACCAACACCTAATATTTTTGCTGGAGGAGAAAATTTCCATGGTCGCTACGAGTTTGTTTCTGCAGAAACGATGGAAAAAGCGGCACAAGTCATCATTGAGGCTGTAAAATTATACGAATCTCGTGCATAAGGAGGCGTTACCATGAAAGGGATTTGGCTTGGCGTACTCGCCGCTGTCTTTTTTGCGGTTACATTTGTACTAAACCGCTCAATGGAATTATCTGGAGGCAGCTGGATGTGGAGCGCGTCACTCCGCTATTTCTTCATGGTTCCGTTTCTCTTTGCTATTGTCTTTGCGCGAAAAGGGCTCGGGGCGGTCAAGCGTGAAATGACTGCCAAACCGTGGCCCTTTTTCGCATGGAGTTTTGTCGCGTTTGTGTTATTTTATGGTCCTTTAACCTTTTCAGCAGCCTACGCACCAGGCTGGCTGCTTGCGGGGACGTGGCAATTAACAATTGTTGCGGGCGTTCTACTAGCACCACTCTTTTTCCTAACTGTAGAAACAGCTGAAGGCAAGCATCGTGTTAGACAACGGATCCCCCTACCCTCGCTTTTGATATCACTGGTCATACTTGCGGGAGTGGTCTTGATACAAATCCCTCATGCGCAGTCAGTTTCAGGGAAAGCTCTCGCATTTGGAACATTACCTGTCCTAATTGCAGCCTTTGCTTATCCACTTGGCAATCGCAAAATGATGGAACTATTGGGTGGATCACTTGATACGTTTCAGCGGGTACTTGCGATGACTCTGATGACGTTGCCCGTTTGGATTGCACTTGCGATCTATGCTTGGGCAACAGTGGGACTCCCTTCCTGGAGCCAGTTCGGTCAGTCATTTGTTGTCGGGGTGAGTTCAGGTGTCATTGCGACGACCCTATTTTTCATGGCAACCGATCTAGTTCAACATGATCAGGGACGGCTTGCTGCAGTTGAGGCGACACAGTCACTTGAGCTCATATTTGCGATGGTAGGTGAAATGCTTCTACTTAACTTGATGCTCCCTGGTCCAATTTCTTTAGTAGGCATCGCAGTCATTATTATTGGCATGTCCCTTCATAGTTGGCAAACTGCTGTCGCTGCAAAACGCGCATTACTAGAAAATCCATAAAAATACTGCCCGAACGTCAGACAACCTGACGTTTCGGACAGTCTGTTTTATTACTTCGTAGCAGCCTCATATTCCCCAAGTAATTCAACTGCTTCTTCTGCTAGAGATGTATCAATCGCTTTATTGAAATCGATATCTCCAATAATCGCACCGTTCGCTTTATACATCTCATATTGCTTTTGAATATCATCCACGAACATCTTGCCGTCTGGGTCGAGACCCGTTACAAAAACCTTATCCCATAACTCTTTATCTTTAAGCGCTGTATGCTCCACCATGATGTCGATGATCGCATCCTCGTCTACCTCTTCGAAAAACGCGTCATTATAATCCCGAACTCCTTTTAAATAGGCAGCCATGAAGCGGATTGATAATTCTTCATCCTCCATGAACTGTGGCGATGCGAGTACCATTGCGATCTGGGATTCTGGAGCATAGTCCGTCGCGTCTCCGAAACGTACGTGGAATCCTTTGTCAATCCCCTGTGCGATCAATGGCTCTATATTGAGTGCAGCATCGATTGTTCCAGAGTCAATCGCACCGAGCATTGCGCCGAAATCTGCGATGTGGACGTATTCTACATCTTCCTCTGTGAGACCCGCATGCTTCAACATTTCCTCGTAGATGTATCCATCAATCGAATTCCGTGATGAAACTGCAATCTTTTTACCTTTAAAATCTGGATAGTCTTTGATGACGTCTTTCATGTGATTACCGATGACAAAAGAAAAATACGATTCGCCCGGCATGTTGTGGCCTTTGTCTGCAATGATTCGCACGTCAATCCCTTGAGCGATTGCGTTGAAGAAGGAAGCAGTAGAAACCCCACCAGCAATCGAGACTTCTCCAGCGGCAAGTGCTGGAAGCATATCATCACTATTTGCAAAATCAGTGAATTCCACGTCAATGTTGTAGTCATCGAAATATCCGCGTTCTTTCGCAATATAAAATCCAGCTCCGGACGCTGCCCCATCTTCTGCGATGACGACTTTCGTCCGTTTTTCGAGCGGCGAAAGCTGACCTGTTTCAGCTCCTTCGCTAGGCTTTGTAACCGATTCAGGCTTCGCTGGTTCTTTCTCCGCGCATCCTCCAAGTACAACGGCAACACCTAATACAACTGCAAGCCAACCTACCTTCATCCGCTGTTTCACACGCTTCCCCTTTCGTCATGTTCTCGATTTCTGCACTTCTTTTTGTAGATGCTGCCAGATGTCGACAAACTGCGCTGCCAGTTCTGGATCTTTCCGAATTTCTTCGATTTTACGTGGACGGGGTCGGTCAATCCGAACTTCCTGTATGATTTGCCCCGGCTGTGCACTCATGAGTAAAATTCGATCACTTAGCATGAGTGCTTCATCGATACTATGCGTGATGAACAGCACCGTTTTTTTCGTTTCTGCCCAAATACTCAATAATTCTTCTTGAAGGATAAACTTATTTTGTTCATCTAAAGCAGCAAAAGGTTCATCCATCAACAAGATTTCCGGATCATTTGCAAACGCACGCGCAATACTGACACGTTGCTTCATGCCTCCGGACAATTCACTTGGATACAGACTCGCAAATTGTGTGAGACCGGTTTTCTCCAAATAATAAGCGGTTTGCTTCGCAATGATGTCTTTCGGAGCTTTTCGCATTGCAAGACCGAACGCGACGTTGTCTTGGACTGTCATCCAAGGTAAAATCCCTTTTTCTTGAAACACCATGGATTGCAACGGGCGCTTCGACTGTTCAGCGTTAATCTTAAAGTTCCCTGCGCTGTGTTTCTCAAGTCCTGCTAAAATGCGTAGTAGCGTAGTTTTACCACAGCCACTCGGTCCGACCAGACAGACAAACTCGCCGTCTTCAATTGTCATAGAGATATTTTGCAGTGCTGTCACACTTCCTGTTTTCTTCACAAACACCTTCGTCAAATCGTTAATTTCAATTTTAGGGGGCATCTGTTCACCTCCATGGCAGCAGTTTTTTCTGAAGACCCCTCAACAGCAATGAGAACAAATAACCAAAGAACGAAATCATGATCAACCCGACAAACATATTTTGGAGTAAAAATGCTTTGTACGACGTCCAAATCAGATAGCCGATACCCGATGTTGCACCCATCATTTCCGCAGCTACTATTGTTAATAGCGCAATCGCCTGCCCCATCTGAATGCCTTCTAACATAACCGGAAGTGCACCAGGTAGTGCGATTTTGAAAAAGAACTGAGACTTACTCGCCCCGTAGTTATTTGCAACATCTAAGTAAATTTTGTCGATGTTAAGAACACCCGCAGCGGTATTGATGACGACTGGGAAGAATACACTTCCTGCGATTGTGATGACTTTCGACAGATCTCCAATCCCGAATAGAATAATGATAATCGGAAGTAACGCGAGTGTCGGAATCGGCATGAGCGCCATCACGAGCGGCGAAACAAAGTGCCGGATCGGAGTAAATAGCCCCATCATCAAACCGATAATGATTCCCGGAATCACTCCTGCGAGAAATCCTAGCGCAATACGATACAGAGAGACACCAACATGTTCTGCAATTGCGCCGCTAACTAGCAGTTCCCAGAACGTTTGCAAGATTGCGGACGGTGGTGGGAAGAAACGGATATCCATGACACCGGTTCGAGATAGGACTTCCCATAGCACAAGTAAAAAAACTGGAGAGACAATTGTGAGCAGTTGTTGCAGTCGTGCTTTCGTTTGCTGACGCTTCCATTCTGCTCGTTCTACACGCACAGGATCTTGCACAATTTTACCTGATTGAGTCACTTTCACCACCTCACCTCAATCTATGCACCGGCCTACTAGGCTGGGTGGGCAATTATATAAAAAACCTCCGCATCCTAGTAAAGGAGGCGGAGGCTATTCTAAACCGTTTTCGTGGCGGTCTTCTTAATATCTTGTCGTGCTGCATAAATATTTGTGACAATTACTTTAGCTACCCCATATACAGGCACAGCTACGATAATTCCGACAAATCCTGCGATATTACCTGCTGCAAGTAGCAGGGTGATGACGGTAAGCGGGTGAATGTCGAGAGATTTCCCCATTACGTTCGGAGTAATGAAGTTACTGTCCACTTGGTTGGCGATTAAAGTGATGACAGCAACCCAAATGACCAATTTCGGATCTTGTGTAAATGCGATGAGAATCGCAGGCACCACAGCGATCCACGGTCCGATGAACGGAACCAAGTTCATGAATAACGTAAAAATCGCAATGAGCAGCGCATATTGAAGGCCGATAATCCAATAGCCGATTAAAATAATCGTCGCGAGAATCGCACTGATTAAAAATTGACCTTGAATGTAGCTACGTAACACATGATCAATATCATGAATGGTTTTCTTTACCCACTCTCGTCGCTTGCCACTGAAATAGTTGTATATTTTAGGTGCGAGCTTCTCATGATCTTTCAACATGAAGACGAAGAAGAAAGGTACAAGCACAAGTAAGACAATCGCTTGGACGAATGATTGTAAGAACGAAACAATCCACCCACCAAATTTCAACGCATACGACTGTATTTTATCTGCTGCACTGTTAAGTGATTCCTCAAGCTTTGGAGGTAAATCTCTCTTCTGTTCGAGCGCCACGTCTGTTAAATGTGTCAATTCTTTTGCAATCGTTGGGCCATTGTCGATTAATTTGTTAACCTCATTTGCGACAGGAGGACCGACAACTGCAGAGAACGCATAAACCCCACCTATTAAGATGACGAAAATGATAAGAATACTACCCCACCTCGGCACTTTCCGCTTTTCAAGAAAACGTTGAATCGGTTCGGTCATGTAATACAGCACACCACCCAGAACGAGAGGAAGGATGATGGCTTTGGCAATAATACCAACTGGCGCAAAGATATAATTGATTTCTAAAAAGAATTTAATAATCAATAACGCTAGTAAAATGGCGACGCCTGATTGAAACCACAGTTTCTTCGTCAAGACACAGCCTCCTTTCCAATTACTATATTGTTTAGTTGTTATTAGTATACGATTTTCCGTGCATGGTGTCTAACGCAGAAAAAACCAAAAAGAGATCATCCCTTTATAGAAGGAATGACCCCCTTTTTTGTTAGTCGCGCATTTCCAAGTAGGAGAGCGATACTTTCAAGTTGGCATTGCGTTCACGAATTGCATCAAGGAGTACTTGGTCTTTCGTGTCGACTTTGCTACGGATAGCGAATGTATATAAGATCATCGTACCAAGATTCGTTGTTTCGACTTGTCGAAGCTGATAAAAGTCTGTTTTTTCATCCAAAATGTCATCCAACAAGCTCTCGTGGTTCAAGTTTTCAGGTACAGTCACTTTCAACAACTGTGTATCTTTTCCTTTGCCGTAATCGACTTTGTACAATAAGTAGAAGATCAAACTCGCGAACAGTGTTAACACAATTGCGAGTGGGAACTGGAACAATCCTGCTGTCATCCCTACACATAGACCGAAGAAAATGTATGAAATGTCTTTCGCGTTTGTGACGGCACTTCGGAAACGGATAAGGGAGAAAACAGCGAACAACCCAAACGCAACTCCTGCATTATCACTCACTACGTTCATCACAACTGACACGACAACACTCATCATAATGATTGTATGGACAAACGCTTGAGAATAGCGTTCTCCCGTAAACGTGATTTGGTACACTTTCGTAATGATTAAACTAAGAACAAAAGCTAATGCCATTGCAGCCAAACTCATCCAAATTGTTGGTGCACCTTCTAATCCATTAGATGTAAACAAGCTCGTGATCTGATCCATCTTCCATTCCTCCAATTGTTGGTTGTTCTAATTCTTTTGGCTCCGTATATCCTGTTTGCGGCAAAACTTCACCGTCTAATAACTCCGTACTCGTACAGAACTTCGATGCACTACGTTGCTCACAGTTCAAGTCCTGTAAGATACGCGCAAGCCAAAGTGGCACCGCGTGATCCACTTTCACTTCTAGCACAACAAGGTCCGAGTCGATAAAGTGATTTCCATAAGGTCCGTTCTCGATATGTAAGTCGTCTTTTCGGCACTTCAAGTCGAAATCGAACGTTATGCGCAGTTCAGGGTCTGTCACCCCATGCAATGCGTGACGGCTATAACTGACGACCATTTCCGGTTTCAAGTTATAATATTTTCGAAAATAGTCAATTTCCTTCATAACTTGTCGATTGGATGTATTGATATCTGACAGATCTTCTTTGATATCACCTTCTAGGTAACGGTAAGCTTCCCCCAGTGGCAACAACATCCGACGTTTGTTGACCACTTTTTTGTGTTTCTGCTTCACTTCAAAAAAAGCAGTGCTGTTCAAGTCTGCCTCGTCATACACACGTAATCGCAGTTTTTGGCGATACTTCAATTTATTTTTGGTCTCAAAATAAATCGATTTGTCCGGACTGTCGAAGTAAAGACTAGTAACAGAATATCTCCCTTCCGTTCCATTTTTATCATTCCGCATTTTAGGTCCAATACGTTCTACCAATTCTTCATATTGATGGCGTGTGATTAAATACTTCTGTTCTTTTCTGCTAAAGATTTCAATCGCCACATCAGTTCCTCCTATTCAATTGTTTTCTCTTTGTAAAGACGACTTTACAAGATTGAAATGTGAACTCTCTGAAGGATGCATTAGAAAATGATGAGAACGTGAATTTTTTGTATACTTTCGTCGATTTTGGGTAGGTTATAGAAGAATCGAATGTATATGAGGAGGAGTGTTTCATTATGAAAAAGACGGCACTGGTGGCTCTCGGTCTTGGAGTTGCGTACTTAATGCGCAACGAAGACTCCAGGAATAAGATGATGAAGCAATTTGACTCATTCGCAGGAAGCAGTTCTTCAAAGTAAGCTCTGCTCTAGATTCGTTATAGGCAGCTGGGGGATATCCCTGGCTGCTTTTTGTATTAACAATTCAGATTATTAACCGATATTACATAAAAGGAAGGTGATTTCTGTGCTCGGTCAGTGGCAATCAACCGGACTTATGGTCATTCGGAACATAAATACTCAGCATTCTCTTGCAGCTATGTCCATGCGCCGTCTTTCCACGGGTTTACGCATTAACAGTGCGGCAGATGATCCTGCGGGTCTTGCAATTTCAGAAAAAATGCGAGGTCAAATAAGAGGATTGGCTATGGCTCAGCGCAACATTCAGGATGGGATCTCGCTTATTCAAACAGCTGAAGGAGCTCTGGATGAGACGCATTCCATGTTGCAACGCATGCGTGAGTTGAGTGTTCAAGCTTCTAATGGAACATTGACTGATGAAGACCGTAAGATGTTAGACGAGGAGTTTCAGCAGCTTAAAAAGGAAATTCAACGCACATCTAAAGACACGGAATTCAATACAAAACCACTACTTGATGGCTCTCAGACAGACTTAAAAATCCAAGTAGGGGCGAACGCGGGACAAACAATCTCTGTTGGTATCAATTCAATGAGTTCGACATCTCTAGGACTTGACGACGTTTCGATTGCGACTCAAGAAGATGCGGAAAAAGCAATTGGAATTTTGGATAAGGCCGTTCAAACTGTTTCATCCGAACGCGGTAGGCTCGGTGCAATCAGCAACCGATTAGAACACGCGTATAACAACGCTGTGACAATGGAAGAAAATCTGACCAGTGCTGAATCCCGAATTCGAGATGCCGATATCGCAAAAGAAATGATGGCACTGACAAAGGCGAATTTACTTGCTCAAGTGGGACAGTATGTATTGTCTCTTCATATGCAGCAAGCTCAGTCTGTGTTGCAGTTGTTGAAACAGTAAAACCCGTCCGCCTGTGAAGAGGCGTGACGGGTTTTTAGACGAACCGATTTTCAAAACCAAGAATCGGAATGCGGTCTTCTTCTACAGTAATGCTATGAAGTGGCAGTTCAATCATGTACTCATCGCTTCCGTATGGAAGTACTTTTATTTTTTTTAAGGTAAATGCGTTGTTCGTCACAAGTTTCACCATCCCGGTATGAGAATCAATTCCTTCAATCGCAAATCGATGTCCGTCCAGTATTGCATAAGGTACGATTTCATAAGCGTCATCCAGCTCCTTCACCTCAACTGCTCTAAGCAGTGAAGCCGTTGACCCCCCCATGTGTTTGAAACCATTTTGTAGTTCATCTGAATCTGTAGTCGCTAAGTAGATTTGTTTGTTTCTAGAACTAATCTCGTATTCCTTCTCATTCCAGCGGGCGAATCTTCCTCTGCGAATCATCTGATCACCTCCGAAGAGTTCGTAACAATGTATATCTATTAGTATACAAATTATTAGACATTTTCAATAGACATGGTTTGTCCTATTTCGCATTAAGAGTGAAGGCGCATTCTCCTACGACTCTGTTAGTCGGTAGTATCTATACCCCATATTAATATGTGTTTAACCTATTCACTGCAGGGGTATGAAATAACTATATATTACAAGGAGGTTTTTTGATGAGTCAAGATCATGGTTTTTCAGACAAAGTAAAAGGCGCAGTGAACAAAGCTAAAGGTGAGGCAAAAGACCAATACGGAAATGCTACAAACGATACCAAAAAACAAGCAGAAGGTAAGTTGGATAAGATGAAAGGGAATGCACAAGAGAAAGTCGGCGAAATGAAAGACGATCGTAATCGAGTGAAGTAATGAGTTGCTAGCACGTCGGGTATTTCTGACGTGCTAGCAACTTTTTTTATGAGGTTAACAGAATCTCAAACTGTATACCGCTCTCAGTATATGTTCCACACAAAAAACCGACTCACTAGACTGACATAGTGATTTGAGACAACTATAAAACACCTTGATTAGGCTGCTTTAACACTGTAATTTAAAGGTGTTA
>NZ_JBPFDS010000003.1:0-342557 GCF_059415065.1 Sporosarcina sp. SAFN-010
ACAGATCTATTCGAACAGATCTTTTATCGAGTACTAAAGGAAGTCGCAGATCGTGGGCTACTTAGCTCGGAACACGTTTTTATCGATTCGACACACGTGAAAGAAAGTGCAAACAAACGGAAGTTCCAAAAGAAAGTCGTCCGTAAAGAGAGCAGAGCCTATGAGCAAAAGCTTCAAGAAGAGCTCAACATAGATCGTGAGAAGAACGGGAAGAAACCATTTCCACCAGAGAAGTTTGAAAAGGACGAGCATAAAGAAATCAAGGAGTCTACAACGGATCCGGAAAGTGGCTACTATGTAAAAGATGAGCGAACAAAGCAGTTTGCTTATTCCTTTCACGCAGCCACGGATGAAAGAGGATTTGTGCTCGCAACTATCGTCACTCCAGGTAATGTTCACGATAGCAATATGCTTCAACCGCTGGTCCAGAAAATTATCGATAAGGTAAAACGTCCACTGGCTGTCGCCGCTGACGCTGCCTATAAGACACCAGCTATTGCAAACTTTCTCCTAGAAAATCAGATATTGCCGGTGCTTCCTTATAAACGGCCTATGACAAAGGAAGGCTTCTTCAAGAAAAATGAGTACGTTTATGATGAGCATTTCGATTGTTATCTTTGTCCAGAAGGACAAGTGCTCAATTACCGTACGACAACGAAGGAAGGGTATCGCCAATACGCATCGGCACCTTCCATTTGTGCATCTTGTCCAGTAATCGATCAGTGTACGAAAAGTAAAAATCAACAAAAGCTTATACAGCGTCATATCTGGCAAGACTATCTAGATGTAGCAGAAGACTTGAGACACCATTATGAAATCAAAGAAATATACGGGAAACGCAAAGAGACGGTTGAACGAGTCTTTGCCGATGCCAAAGAGAAGCATGGTATGCGATGGACAACCCTGAGGGGACTTAAAAAAATGTCTATGCAGGCGATGCTTACTTTCGCTGCCCAAAATCTGAAGAAACTTGCCAACTGGACATGGATCCCACCTGTAAGGGGAAATGCACATACATATGGAATGTCCTGTGGGACATCGAGTTGATTGGAGAGCAGGGCGGCGACTCCTGGGGGATCAGCGCAGCGCGAAGACCCCGCAGGAGCAAAGCGACGAGGAGGCTGAGGGCAAGCCCCCTGGAAAGCGTCCGACCGGAACGGAGATCAACGGCTCTTGACCAGTTGCAGATTTATACGAACAAAAATCAAAAGGGTTGGAAATCATTTCGATTTCCAACCCTTTTGTCTACAGTCTGAAACCTTCTAACCCCTTAGTTAGAAGGTTTTTTTATGTTTATTAATTTAAAATGAATTTAGAGACTGTCTCAAATTACTATGTGATACGATTTAGTTATATGCTGGGAAAATTAGTTGAATAGTTTTTCATTGAAATAACACATTGCAACCTAACATGGCAATACTTGAGTATGGTATCTTCTCTGAGTACAGATAGCTTTTATTGTGGCTGACTTCTAGGTGTGGGTATCATACGCTAGGGGGCTCCCTGTCAATGTGCAACATTATTTACTTTACAGTAAAGAACTCTGCTTTATCATTTTTCAAAATACCACTCAAGCATTCTTAAGAATTCTTAAGGATTTTGACCATTCCCTCTTAAGGTTTGAATTTTAGAATATAATTATCGATTCAACCTAAGAGGAGGATAAATGTGAAAAAAGTATCTTTTTTAATTCAGTTTTTAGTCAATCCAAAAACAGTGGGAGCTCTTCTTCCTAGTTCGAGTTTTCTTGGTGAGAAAATTATTGAGAATATTGATTTTAAGGAGGCGGAATATATAGTTGAGTATGGTCCGGGTACAGGTGTATTCACGGAGAAATTGATTGAAAAAAGAGATCCAATGACGAAGATTTTATTGGTGGAAAACAATGAGAAATTTTATACCTTGCTCAAAGAAAAATATAGAGAGACAAATAATTTATTCATTGTATATGGTTCTGCAGAAAATATTGAACGATACATGAGAGAATATGGTATTCCTTATGTGGATTACGTCATTTCTGGACTTCCTTTTTCGAGTCTACCGACAAGTGTTTCATCTGAAATTTTATCAAACACGGCAAAAATTTTAAAAGAGGATGGGCAATTCATTACTTTTCAATACACGAAAATAAAAAAGGTATTCATTGAACAATTTTTCACCAAACTAGAAATGAAAAGAGAGTATAGAAATTTTCCACCTGCGTACATATTTAGCTGTACTACTTCAAAAAAATAGACGGAGGGATTTCTTAATGACAAGTATCTTAATTGTAGACGACGATATCGCAATCAGAAATCTTATCTCGGTATATTTGGAAAATGAAGGAATTCAAACTCAAAAGGCAGAAGATGCTATTGAAGCTATAAAAATGCTCGATAAAAATGAGTTTGATCTAATTATTCTAGACATCATGATGCCGAAGATGGATGGCATTCAAGCCTGCTTGAAGATCAGAGAAGAGCGTAACATGCCTATCATTATGCTTTCGGCAAAAACTGAGGATATGGACAAAATCCAAGGTCTTGCTTCTGGTGCCGATGATTACTTATCTAAACCATTCAACCCATTGGAGTTAATTGCTAGAGTGAAATCCCAATTAAGAAGATATAAAAAATGCAATACTGATTCATCTATCAATAAGACAGTTATTGAAATAGGTGATTTAGCGATAAATACAGATACACATCAGGTTTCTGTACAAAGAAAAGAAGTTCGGTTGACTCCAAAAGAATTTGATATATTAGAACTTCTTGCTCGGAACAAAGGAATTGTCTTAAGTATTGAAAAAATATACGAAGCAGTTTGGAAAGAGGACTTTTTTAAATCTGATAGTACAGTAATGGTACACATTACAAATATTAGAGACAAAATAGAGGTGAATCCAAAACATCCAATATACATTAAAACGATTTGGGGAGTAGGATATAAAATATGAAGAATATGGAGTTTAGGCATAAACTAACCGTAAAGCTTCTATTTACAATTGTAATTAGTTTATTTGTTACTATTGCTGTAATGATCGTATTTTCTCGACTATTATTTTACTTGTATAGTAGTATGTACTCACCTACTGAATTCAGTGCATTTCAAGGCGGTTTAATGTTTGTAGTATGGATTTTTATAGCAATCTTAACTTTCATATTAATTTTTATATTGCTGGTTAGTAGAAAAGTGAAATATTTGAAATCTATCTCTGAAACTGTTCAACACATTGCCGACGGAAAGCTGGGACTAACAATCGAGAGTAAAGGCAAGGACGAGCTAACACAATTAGTTCAGAACATAAACTATATGTCAGAGGAGTTAGAAAATAAATTTATACACGAGAGACAATTAGAACAGACTAAAAATGAGTTGATTACTAATGTTTCCCATGACTTGCGGACACCATTGACTTCAATTATTGGTTATTTGGATTTAATAAAAAATGGGCATTATAATAATGAATGTCAATATCAGGAATACTTTGAAACCATTTATTCAAAATCGGAAAGACTAAAAAATCTAATTGATGAACT
Source organism: Sporosarcina sp. SAFN-010 (assembly GCF_059415065.1). Lineage (NCBI taxonomy): Bacteria > Bacillati > Bacillota > Bacilli > Caryophanales > Caryophanaceae > Sporosarcina > Sporosarcina sp. SAFN-010. Next base: position 3,519 of record NZ_JBPFDS010000003.1, read on the forward strand.
GTTTGAGTTTACACGTTTATCAAGTCCTGATGTTAGCTTAAATCTCAGTAAAGTTGACTTGGCGGGTTTGTTGCAACAAATAGTAGGAGAATATATTCCGATATTTGAGAAAGACCAATTATATATTCGATCGTCGATTACAGATGAAGACATCCCTGTTTTAATAGATATAGAAAAAATGGTTCGTGTTTATGAAAACTTGTTTATGAATGCGATAAAATACAGCGTTAAACCTTCTGATATACAAATAACCTTTGTCTCTAAAGGGAATACCGCAGTTTTACAAGTATCAAACAGAGTGGACTTTCCACCAGGAGAAGATGTAAATAAATTGTTTGAACGGTTTTTTAGGGGAGATAAGGCGAGAATAGATGCACAAGGGGCTGGCCTTGGGCTTTCGATTTCCAAAAGAATCGTAGAACTTCATAATGGCAAAATTCGTGCGGAATACAAGGATGGTTGGATGAATTTTACTGTTGAACAACCTCTACAGAGTAAAGATGTATAAGACGCTCTACAAGTGAAAGACTATGTGTGTTAGGGTGATGAGCCACATCTTTCTGGATTAGGGAACAAGGTTTTTGGCGCGTATCAGTTAAAACGGTAGAACATGTGATGTATAGGTAATATCTATACATCCCTTTTTATTTCGGAAACGATTCTTTTACTCAAGATTCCGTGTCATTTGCCAATCAGAATTGTAGGTAAGCACTGTGGTTCATTCCTTAGATTACTTAAGTAAATTCAATAAGCCCTATATATTGAAAAACTTAAGAATCCTTAATGATTTCAAGGTGTATTTCTTAATCTTCCTTTCTTACTATGTATATATGGAAAGACTTAAGGAGAAGAGAAAATTTGAAAAAGAATTTAATTATAGTTGCCATTTGGATTTTATTTGTCTGTATATTAAATTACTTAGATTTAGTGACACTTGATGTGAATACGGTGAAAGAGTTCGTTTCCAAAAACAAGAATTATGCACTCTTACTATTTATAGCTCTATGGATTATTAGGCTTTTATTTCTTATCCCAGGTACAACTCTTATGATTTTAGCTGGAGTATGCTTCAGTCCAATTGACGCTTTTCTATTATCAACAGTAGGAATCGTAGTGAGTGAAAGCTTGGTTTATGTAATTGCTAAGAGTTTTGCTGGTAATAGGTTGAAAAAGTATTTAATGAATCGACATTCGGAGTTGAACGGTTTGTTGGAAACTCACAATTACAAATTTCTAGCACTAGGAATTATTTGTCCGATAGCACCAGCCGATGTAATCTGTTTTTTATCAGCTTCCGTAGGTATAAAATATTTCACCTACATGATAACCATAATTATTGCGAGTACTCCTCTTAGGATATTATATAGTTATATTGGCAGTAGCCTTACTGAATCTACAGGTGGTCTAGTCTTTGTTATAGGATCATTAGTATTTGTATTTGCGGTGTCAATTAAAATTTGGAACTCTCTTAAGAAAAAGCAGAAAAATGAGATGCCACAATCTTAAAAGAGAAGTACACGAAACAATAATGAATGTTTGAGCAATCACGAAGGTTATAGGCGCAGGTACGCTATTGTTTTGTATAATGTACAACAGAGGTGATGACATGTTTAACAGTAAAAAAGAAACGGAAATCAGTGGGGGACAGACTGATGGCGTTCGGAACTAATCGTACAGAATTGAGTGCTTGGAAAGAGGCGGTCCGTGCTGGAGAGATTGCGTTTCTTACCCATTACTGGCTAGATGACCGTTTTCCGGGTTGCAAGACTGTGACAAAGGTAGGCTGTGCGAATCTCGATCGCCTGATGGAGTGGGGACAAACATATGGGTTAAAGCCTGAATGGATTGACTACAAAAAAGATTACCCCCATTTTGATCTGTTCGGGAAAATCGAAGTGGAGGCATTGCTGGATGCTGGGTTTGAAGAACGTGTGGAACGGTTTAACTTGATGAAAAAGCCTGAGTGATATGGTTGGCGAACACATAAGTTTCATATGCAAATAGCTAAAGTTGACTCAGCCTAGCAGATCCATTCTGCTAGGCTGTTTTGTTCGCGTTAATTTTATAAAATTACAGGGAAATTCATGAATGTTTGAACGAAAAGTAAGACCTGGTGTAAAGGCATTCAGATTCTAAATTGGCATTTAAATCAGTGGATGAATAATATCAGACGCTACTCAGAATTGTCTCCTAGTTATACAACGGAAGGTCTTTCAAATATTGCGTGGACAGGTTGCATATAGTAAGTGTGAATACTACAGGGGATGTGGTCACAGTTATTGAAAGGGCGTTACTTTTTATCATTTTGTTAAGGGTGATTTCAGGGAGTATAGAAATATCAGCTGCTGCATTAATGTACAAGTACAATGATTTGGAGAAGGCTTTCTACATTAATAGCATGCTCGCTTTAGTGGGCCCAGTTATATTGGTTGTCACAACAGGGGTTGCACTGAGTGGGCTCACTGAAAAGATCTCTTTGACGAGGATTGTCTGTCTGTTTGCTGGAGTTTTACTAATCATATTTAGTTTGAAGTCCAAGTGAGAGCTTTTACGGGAAGTAAATTAAAAGGTTGCTGAGTCCGAAACAGACATGAATGATTTAACAAACATGAAAGTTTGGTACGCAGCATACCTTACTAACTATTTTTGACTGTATGTACAAATCACTTTTTCAAACGCTGAATTTCATCGGCTACTACAAATGCCAGGTCGTCATTTCCGAACATTTGGAGAACATCCAGCATCGTTTCGTTGTCGATGTGAAGTTCGTCAAATCCATCATCATTTTCCAACACTTCTTTTAAGAGTACATTTAACGGTTGTGCTGGGTATGCTTTTTGATAGAGAGTTTGTGAGTCAAGGTCATGATTGGCACACCATTGGACAAATAGTCTCACCATAAGAGTTTCATCTTCTTTATACTTCTGAATGATTTGTTGATCGATATTTTTAAATTCCATTGTCTAATCCTCCATAGTGAAGTTATGAGTCTAAGTATAAACGATAAGTTGAATATCTAAAACGAATGTCATTTCTCGTCTGAATATTATTAGATTGACTGCTTATGTAATAGTTCATGAAAATTGAGATATTCCTGAGAATACAATGGAAGGCTGCCTAAATAGAAGGTGGCCATTTTCACGTGGAGCATAGGACGTGTGTGTGCTTTGCCGGTTTTGACGGTGGCTAATTCAGCTCTGTACTAGTAGTGGGGGATTATAAAACTGAATAGTAACCTAAATCAATGTATTCTAACAAAATGTAGGTTATAATCCAAATGGAGGGGGAATGAGGAATGATTAAACAATCCGTTATAGAAAATGTGTTAGAAGCCGCGTTATCGACTGGCGGTGATTTCTCTGAGGTTTTCATAGAAGACAAGTTTGTGAATTCGATTGAGTTACAAAGTAACAAGATTGAAAGAAGTATATCGGGGCGTGACTTCGGAATTGGTATCCGGATTTTCTCAGGACTTCAAAATGTGTATACGTACACCTCTGACTTTACTGAAGAGGGGTTGATAGAAGCGGCGAAGCGAGCTGCTCTAGCAATTAGTGGAGGCGGAAATGGGATTATCCATCCCTTACAAAAGGAAGTTATAAAACCGATTCATACCATTGCTCAACTGCCACAAACCGTTGAGAATGCGCGCAAAGTAGCAGTGATGAGAAAGGCGAACGAAATTGCAAGAAATTATGACGAGCGCATCCGCCAAGTGGGACTTCGTTATTATGATGAGGAACAGAATGTCTTAATTGCCAATTCAGAAGGCAAGTTCGTAGAGGATAAACGTGTCCATTCACGACTTGCGATTCAATCGACAGCTTCAGAAGGTGCGGAAATGCAGAGTGGATTCTACGGTCCAGGAGCACATGCTGGTTTTGAATTCATCGAAAATCTGGATCTTCAACATTACGCAGGAGAGGCGTCACGTATTGCAGTGACTATGCTTGGTGCGGATGAGTGTCCAAGCGGAAAGTTCCCGGTGATCATTGATAATGAATTTGGTGGTGTGATTTTCCATGAAGCGTGCGGCCATGGACTTGAGGCGACATCGGTTGCGAAGAACACCTCTGTATTCGCGAATCGCATCGGTGAAAAGGTTGCTCCTGATATTGTGACGTATATTGATGATGGGACGCTCCCAAATGAGTGGGGCTCTCTGACAATTGACGATGAAGGTGAAAGAACACGTAAAAATGTGTTGATCGAAAATGGGATTTTAAAAGGGTATATGATCGATAAATTCAACGCGCGTCGTATGAATGCGGAAGCGACTGGCTCTTCTCGTCGTCAATCGTATCGATTTAATCCAACTTCACGGATGACGAACACGTATATTGCACCAGGGAAATCGACACCAGAAGAAATCATTGCATCTACAGAAAATGGGATTTACGCGAAATATATGGGTGGCGGTCAAGTGAATCCAGCAACTGGAGATTACAACTTTGCCGTTGCTGAAGCGTATTTGGTGAAAGATGGTAAGATCGGTCGTCCTATTCGTGGTGCAACGCTTATTGGGAATGGTGCGAAAACTTTGCAGCTAGTCGATAAAGTCGGCAACAATTTGGCGCATGGTGCAGGGATGTGTGGGTCTGTCAGTGGTAGTCTCCCCGTAAATGTCGGCCAACCCATGTTGCGTGTCAGTGAGATTACCGTTGGTGGGACAAAGGGGGAATAACAATGGACATTCAACTATTTCAGGAAGAACTTTTGAAAAAAGCACAGGATGTTGGTTTTCATGAGGCAGAGGTTTACTATGAAAAATCTAACTCGTTTCAAGTGAAGATATTTGAAGGGGAAATTGATAGCTATGAAACTTCTGAAGAAGGCGGTGTTGGATTCAGAGGCTTGTACAATGGGAAAATGGGCTATGCGTACACAGAAAAAATTGATGATGATTCCATTTCTTTCTTAATCGAGGGTGCAAAAGCGAATGCAGACGCGCTTGATGAAGATGACGGAACGGATATCTTTGGAGGAAGTGAACACTACTCAGAGCACTCCCGTTATAGTGATGAGCTTGCGAATGTCTCAATTCCAGAAAAAATCGCTTTTATAAAAGAAGTAGAAAAGAAAACTCTCGCTTATGATCCACGTATTGTCTCGGTAAATTATTGTGTACTACAAGACTTTTCACAGGATCGAGTTCTTACAAACAACAAAGGACTTTCTTTACAAGACAAAACGAATGGACTTATTGTTTTCATTTACGCCGTTGCTAAAGATGGGGAAGAAATGAAGACAGGTGGCGCGGTGCGATTGACAAGAGATTTCAATTCCTTGGATGCTGATGAGATTGCTAATGAAGCAGGGAAAGAAGCAATTTCAAGTTTAGGAGAGAAATCGATTCCATCACGGAAGTATCCGATTATTATGCGACATGATGCATCGGCTTCTTTATTAGCAGCATTTACACCGATCTTTTCCGCTGAAGAAGCGCAGAAAGGCCAGTCATTGTTGAAAGACAAAATTGGTGAAGAAATTGGAGCGAAAAACTTTAGTCTTGTAGATGATCCTTTCCATCCTGAAGCGTTATTAGGTAGAAATTTCGACGGAGAAGGCGTTGCAACTAAAAAAACGATTATCATCTCGGATGGCACCTTAAAAACACTTCTTCATAATCGGAAAACTGCTAAAAAAGAAGGCGTTGACTCAACAGGTCATGCAAGTAAAGCGTCCTATAAAAGTACCCTATCCGTTGCACCTGATAATCTATACATTGCCCCAGGGGTAGACAGCCAGGAAGAATTGATGTCGACTATAGAAGAAGGTGTGTTGATCACAGATTTGTCGGGTCTTCACTCAGGAACGAGTACCATTTCAGGTGATTTCTCGGTGGCCGCATCAGGCTTCTATATTAAAGATGGAAAAATCGCGTCCCCTGTGAAACAAATGACTATTGCAGGAAACTTCTATGACTATATGAATGGAATCGTATCGGTTGGATCTGATTTGAAATTCGTTCCGGGCGGGTACGGTTCGCCTTCGGTAAAAGTGAAAGAACTGTCAGTAACAGTGGATTAAAAGGAATGTTGTTTTAAAGCACAGGTGGAGAAAGTAATCCTGAATGTGAAAAAGGTTCCTTTAAGGGGATTACGAGATCAGAAATTAAGAGTTAACAGGCATTGCTGGACATCCCTCACAGGATGTCTTTTTTTCTATGCATAAAATAGATAGTAGCCAATGGAAGATGTATAAAAAGATGGTATACACACGCTCACATTTCTTCTGAAAGAGTAGCTAAGAAAGGAGGGATTCAAGTGAATGCAGATAAATTAAAACAGTATATCGGATTGTTTGGTGGTTTGGCTTCAGCTGTCTTTTTGTTTTTACACACGATTGGTATTCAGTTCACCTGGTTCAATCCAGCAAGCATTGGAGCCTTCTCTGGTGTACTAGTGGCGGCAATTCCATTTGTTCTAATTGTTTATGGTGTATATAAAAACTCGTACATCCTAACGGAAAAGGCTAAAAAACAAGAAAAGGAATTGAAAAGGAGAGGACTAAAATAAATTTGAAATAAAGCCAGCATCTCCATTGGTTTTAGCCTCTGTTTTTTGACACCAAGAACTTTGCATACTCCTACTTAGAAAGCCACAAAAATTATCGCCTCGCAAGGAATTTTAAAAAACCAGCGATCCGGAAAAAGGTCGCTGGTTTTACACTGTAGTATTAATATCGCTGCATATCCGATTGCACATAATAATAGAGCAACTGCAGCGTACAATCCAAGGACTCCTCATGAGTACGTTCAAACGCATGGGAAGAATCGATACCTGGACCTATCAGACCATGGATGATGTCATGTCCTGCTTTGATCGCTGCGGACGCATCTGAACCATAGTACGGATAAATATCAAGCTTGTATGCAAGGTCGTTCTTTTAGAATAACTCAAAAAATGCAGTTTGCCAGTCTAAGATGATACGGCCGCTCGCGCACTATCTGCAGATGGAAACTGTGTATTCATCCGAAGATTAGTCTTCTCACATGGTCCCACATTGGTGATAGTTGCCTATGCAAAGTACAACTAGAAGTTAAAATTGTGAGACGGCAGCAATTGAAAGTAGAAACAGAATAGATACGTGGTGCCTTTTAGTTCATAAAATGACATGGTATACAACACGCGAAAATAAGTCTAAGGTCATGAATATAATTAATTACTTTTTGTTGCGGGGGTGGTATGATATACCCTGATCGTAAATTAGGGTAGATTGGCGGGAACTTCTTTGATTTTTAAAAAACAGAAAAAAACAGGTGTTAAGGTGTTAAGTGACAAAGCTAAGTCGGAATTATACATACCTAAGGATACCGATATTGAAAATCAGTTAAACATGATTGACTTAACAAAAGAAGATCTTCGTATTATCAATTGCCTACAACCATTTATTATTGAGCATATTGATCCAATTATGGATAGGTTTTATAAAAACTTAGAAAAGGAGCCTTCATTGGTAAATATCGTCAATAGTAATAGTTCGACCGATCGATTGAAATTAACTCTTAAACAACACATTACTGAAATGTTTGATGGGGTTATTGACCATACGTATTTTGAAAAAAGAATCCGTATTGCCCAAATCCATTATAAAATTGGGTTAAAAACAAAATGGTATATGTGTGCATTTCAGGATCTTCTTCTATCCTTACTGAATATCATTGATGAGAATATAGAGGATAAAGAAGAATGTGTTCTAGCGATAATGGCTGTATCCAAAATATTGAATATTGAACAACAACTAGTTCTTGAAGCGTATGATAATGAGATTGATAAAGTAAGAGATCAAGAAGAAAAAGAACAAAATAGGATAAAAGACAAAGTAACTAGTGCTTCGGAAAACCTTGCGGCTATATCTGAAGAAACCAATGCTTCATTTCAACAACTAAGATTTCAGTCAAATGAAATTGCTAACATGGCTAATGAAGGCTCAAAATTGTCCACTTTGGCAAAGGAACGATCCTTGAGAGGGAAAGAACAATTGAACCATCAAAGTACAAATATGGAGAATATCAATTTCTTTGTCAATGATATATCAGGAGATGTAAAATCATTATTTGATATATCGTCCAGAATGCAAGGGATTATAAAAATCGTAACTGACATTGCAGACCAGACTAATTTGTTAGCACTTAACGCTGCAATAGAAGCAGCGCGTGCAGGGGATGCAGGAAAAGGTTTTGCGGTTGTAGCTGCAGAGGTACGTAAACTTTCCGAGGAAACGAAAAAATCAATTATAAATGTATCTACATTGATTTTAGATACAAATTCTCAAACGGAGAAGTTAACTCAATCAATCGAAAAAATAAGGACTGCGGTAAAAGAGGGAAATAGTAGGATGAACGAAACAGAAGTTCAATTTGAAGAGATATTAAAAACGATGGACGAGACCGAACATCAAAACAACACTATTGAAAATGAGCTCGTTTCATTTGTTAATGTAGTCAATGATTTAGGTAAAGCCTTCGAAGATGTCTCTCTATCTGCAGACAGTCTTATCTTGATTACGCATGAAATGATTTAGATATCTAAACATAAGGAAACCCAATGCCCTGAAAAGTTACAGGTCACTGGGTTTTTCGTTTTGACTATTAATATCGCTGCATATCCGACTGCACATAATGATAGAGCAACTGCAGCGTACAATCCAAGGACTCCTCATGAGTACGTTCAAACGCATGGGAAGAATCGATACCTGGACCTATCAGACCATGGATGATGTCATGTCCTGCTTTGATAGCTGCGGATGCATCTGAACCATAGTACGGATAAATATCAAGCTTGTATGCAATGTTATTATGTTTAGCTAACTCAACAAGGGAGTTACGGAGACCAAGATGATACGGGCCACTCGCGTCTTTTGCGCAGATGGATACTGTATATTCATCCGTAGATTGGCCATCTCCCATAGCACCCATATCGACCGCTAGATACTCAACGGTTTCAGCAGGTATGTTGGAGTTACCACCATAACCGATTTCTTCATTGTTGGAGATTAGGAAATGTGTTGTATAAGGTAGCGTGATTTTTTCTTCGTGAATTTGTTTAATGAGCTGAAGTAGAATTGCGACACTGGCTTTATCATCCAGATGACGTGATTTGATGAACCCATTGCCACAAATCTCAACACGTGGATCGAGTGACACGAAATCACCCACTTCAATACCAAGTGCACGGACTTCTTTCTCATTCTCGACTTTAGCGTCAATACGCACTTCCATATTCACTTTGTTTCGTTCTGCTTTGCCAGCATCTTTATAGACATGTACAGACGTTTGATGCATTAATATCGTACCTGTGATCGTCTTACCTGAAGCCGTGTGGATCTGGCAGTATTCGCCTTCAATCGAATTGTAGTTATAGCCGCCTATTAAATCGAGGCGTAGACGTCCATTGCTCTTGACCTCTTTCACCATAGCACCAAGCGTGTCGACGTGGGCAGTAAGCATTCGGTGCTCCGCGTTGTTTTTACCTGGTAATGTAGCAATGAGGCCGCCTTTCCGGTTGCGCTTTGTTTCCACATTGTATTGCTTCAAGTATTCCTCAACAAAAGCAATTACCTCTTTTGTGTAACCTGAAGGGCTTGGGATTGATACGAGTTGTTGAATCAGTTCTTTTGTTTCAGCTGTGTCAGGTTTATAAGTCATATGTATTCTCCTTTCAAGATGGTTCGTCTCACTAAGTTTATCTTGTTAAAAGAATTTTCACAACCATTCAGGTTGATAGGTGGATGCTGGGAAGGAGGGGGATAGGATGGACAACGGCTATAAAAATAGAAGAGTGCTAGTCAAACGGGGAAGTTCAAAATACCAAGATTAGTCGGTGTGCAGATACCTTTCACAAAATACGTATTCAAGTGTAGGAAAAATAGAAAGGTGGTAGGATAAATAGCAATAAAAAAAGACCGGATGATTTAACATCCAGTCTATGCGGGTGACAATCGCGATCATCCATAAAATAGCAAAGCAATCACTGGCCCCAGTAATGATCCGAAAATAGCGGAAAGGGTCATGGCGACAGAACTCAACGAAGCTTCCTGTTCACCGTATTCAATCGCTTTTGACGTTCCGATTGCGTGGGTTGCAACGCCTAACCCAATTCCACGGCCAAGTGTGCTGTCCAACTTAAAGAACGCGAGAAAATAGTGGCTAAGTAGTACACCGCTGATTCCCGCAATAATGACAAACACAGCTGAAAGTGCCGGAATTCCACCTACTTGCGTCGCAATTTGCATCGCAATTGGAGTCGTAATGGATTTAGGCAAAATGGATAAGACTAGTTCTTTTGAAAACCCTGCACTTTTCGCAAGCCACACACCAGTAACCATGCCCGTTAAACATCCAACCAAAACTCCAGTTGTAATCGGGTAGATTTGACGTTTTAACAATTCTCTTTGTTTATATAAAGGAATCGCCAACGAAACTACGGCAGGGCCGAGTAGCTTATCGATCCACTGGCCGCCAACCATATAAGTTTCATAAGGAATATTAAAAAGAACTAGAATTAGGATAATGACGATTGTAGTTGTGATAATAGGTACTAAAAACGGCAAATGGACCTTCATGTAGAGTACAGTCATTGCAAAATAGACCGCAATCGTCAATAGTATGAATCCCAATGATAGTATGATCAGCTGCATTCAGATCCCGCCTTCCTCTTGTCCATCCACTTCGCGACCGATTGGCTTACAAAACTAGCCACGCCCATCGTCAAAAACGTGCTAACGATTGTAATCGGGATTAACAAGCTGCCTTTGCCTGAAAAGAAGTGACCATAATTCATGACAGCGACAGTTGCAGGGATGAAGAATATCGGTAAAACCGATAACAGGGAATGTGCCCCAGATTCAATCCATTTCAAATTTATCAGCTTTGTGCTCAAAGCTCCCCATACTAACAATAATCCAATGATGCTACCCGGAAGTGGGATGTGCAGAATGTCATGTAGCCAGCTTCCGATTACATAAAACCCATAAAGAAACGCTACTTGAATCAGCTTAATAAGAATATTCATAGACTGCTAATTCCTTCTTTCATCAGTTTCGAATGAGTATGTGTTGAAAGATACTGTTAAGTAGTTAATCTTACAACTGTTTTACTCTGTTCATTTATTATATAAAAGAGCTTCAACCAAACGCAAAAGACATTGTTTTCAGTGTTTACTAAAAACCTTTTGTGATTCGAATTCTTAAAAGAACGTGTCATAACTTAATTAAAACTACACAAGCAAATTTCTTGAATGTCAAATAAGGTCATTGTAAAATAGAGTAAAGGTTAAAGATAGTCAAAGTCAAATCTATATTGAAATATTGAGGAGGAACCTAATATGAAATGCCAACATTGTGAAAAAAACCAAGCAACAATGAGTTTACGGCTACAAGTAAATCAGCAAGCGATGCAGGTAAATCTATGCAGGTCCTGCTTTCACGAATTAAATGGCCAACTTAGTGCGGGCAACGTACCGTCATTCTCAAATGAATCTTATCAGGCAAATGGTGCGAAACAAACATATACGCAAGTGAGAGAACCAGAAAGTCACGAACCAGGGTTATTAGACCAATTGGCTAAGAACTTATCTGATGATGCGCAAGAAGGATTAATAGACCCAGTCATAGGACGTAATCAGGAAATTAAGCGCGTTATCGAAACTTTAAATAGAAGAAATAAAAATAATCCGGTTCTGATTGGGGAACCGGGTGTCGGTAAAACGGCGATTGCTGAAGGGCTTGCAGTGAAAATCCATGAAGGTGATGTACCAGCGAAATTGCTAAACAAAAAGGTATACGTGCTGGATGTTGCATCACTTGTTACCAATACGGGAATCCGAGGACAGTTTGAAGAGCGGATGAAGCAACTGATTGAAGAATTGGAAATGCGTAAAGATGTTTTGTTGTTCGTGGATGAAATTCACTTACTAGTTGGTGCTGGAAAAACCGAAGGATCTCAGATGGATGCAGGAAATATCTTAAAGCCAGCTTTGGCTAGAGGCACGTTACAACTTATCGGGGCAACAACACTTAAAGAATATCGACAAATTGAAAAAGATGCTGCTCTCGAACGTCGATTCCAGCCAATCATCGTTAAAGAACCGTCTGCAGAAGATACGAATAAAATTTTGAACGGTATTAAAGATCGATACGAAAACTTTCATGGCGTAAGCTATTCAGATGAAGCGGTACAAGCATTTGTGACGCTATCACAACGCTATATCCAAGATCGGTTTTTGCCGGATAAAGCAATTGACCTGATGGATGAAGTGGGAGCACGATTAAACCTGGAACAGACATCAGCAGGTGATTCAGACTCACTTGAAATGCGCCTGGAAGAAATTGTTCAACAAAAAGAGCATGCAGCAGATCAGGAGAATTATGAAAAAGCAGCCAACTTGCGTGCAGAAGAAGTGAAATTACGAGAAAAATTAGATGAAGGAAAACAAAATGGAGAAGCAGGGCATTCTGAAGTAGCAGTAGAGGATATTGAATTGATTGTAGAAGAGAAGACTGGTATTCCGGTGACGAAACTTCAAGCTGCAGAGCAAGCGAAAATGAAAGGTCTTGCCGAAAACCTTGGCAAAAAAGTCATTGGTCAATCTGAAGCGGTCGAAAAAATCGCAAAGGCAATTCGTCGAAGTAGGGCTGGATTGAAATCAAAAGATCGCCCAATCGGATCGTTCTTGTTTATCGGACCAACAGGTGTTGGGAAAACAGAACTCACTAAAGTCTTGGCGGAAGAGCTATTCGGTTCTCGTGATTCGTTAATCCGTATGGACATGAGTGAATATATGGAGAAACATGCGATTTCTAAAATCATCGGTTCACCTCCGGGTTACGTTGGTCATGAAGAAGCCGGTCAATTGACGGAACAAATTCGCAGAAATCCCTACTCAATATTGTTACTCGATGAAATTGAAAAAGCACACCCCGATGTGCAAAATATGTTCCTTCAAATTATGGAGGACGGTCGATTAACCGATTCACATGGTCGTACAGTAAGTTTCAAAGACACGGTCATCATTATGACAAGCAATGCAGGAACAGGAGTTGCTAAAAAAGTGAGCGTTGGATTTAATCAGACAGAACATGAGTCAGTGACGATGCTTGAAACACTAGGTGATTATTTTAAGCCAGAGTTTCTAAATCGTTTCGACGCGATTGTTGCATTCAACGAGTTAACAGAAGACGATTTACTAGAAATTGTAGATTTGATGCTTTTAGATCTTCAAGAAAGCATTGAAGAAAATGATATTAACCTCACAATCACACTAGAAGCGAAGCAAACACTCGCGAAGTTAGGTTATGACAAACGCTTCGGAGCTCGTCCACTAAGAAGAGTGATACAAGATAAAATCGAAGATCCTCTGACAGATCTTTTATTGGAAGAAGAGACTGGTGGAAAAGTGAGTTTCGACGTAGTTGAGGATGAAATTGTCTTACAGAAAGTGCAGTAATTAGTCGTATACAAAAAGATAACGATTGATTAGTTGAATATAGTAATTTGGGTAACCACCCTACATGCTTATCAGTGAGCATGCAAGGTGGTTACTTTTTTGTTTGTGTATTCATCAGAGGATATGGTGCATTTTGTCATCTATATAAGCGAGGGGGGTCTCCTATAAAACCTTGCGTACATTTCAAGTTAGTCTATATATCACTGATTGAATATTGTATGATTAAATTTGGAAAATACATAGCTATATGAGTAGGAGGAGAGGGATGGAAACACAACCAGGACTTAGAGTTTATCTGATGACTATAGCGGGGGCAGTTTGCTGGGGGCTGATTGGATTATTCATCGCACCGTTGTATGCAAGAGGTTTCACGGCTTGGGATGTTGTGGCCATCAGGGGGATTTTTAGTTTTATCTTTTTGCTTCTGGTCATGGTTTTATTTTTCAGAGATCAGTTGCGCACTCGCTTAAAAGATCATCTTTTTTTCGCGAGCGCGGGGATTTTCAGTCTTGCGCTGTTTAACTACTTTTATTTCGAAGTCTTTTCTCAATCAAGCTTGTCCCTAGCGGTGACGCTTTTGTACACCGGTCCCTTGTTCGTCACGATTCTGTCTCGAATCTTCTTTAAGGAACCTCTAACGATTCGCAAAGGGTGGGCGCTTGCGTTTGCGATTACCGGTTGTGCTTTTGTGGTAGGACTACTCCCGCTAGGATCGCAAAGTATTCCGGGTAAGACGCTATTCATGGGAATTCTTTCAGGTTTTTGCTATGCACTTTATAGTATTTTTACAAAACCAGTCACAAAACGATACTCTGCGTTGACCATCACTACATATACGTTTTTCTATACAAGTATCTTCATGTTATTGACGAGTGATATTTTTGGTAAGGTGGATAAATTTCAGTATGCCGATGTGTGGATTTCGGCTTTGCTGTTGGCGTTGGTTTCAACAGTTGCCGCATATGTATTGTATACATCTGGACTAAAATATTTGGAAGCAGGGAAGGCATCCATTTTGGCGACGATTGAACCGATAGTGGCTGTACTGATGGGTGTCTTGTTTCTCCATGATCAGCTGCATGGGTGGCAAGTGTTGGGTATTGTGCTGGTTCTGTATTCAGCCATACTTGTGGCTGGAGGACGGTATCGGAAACTGAAAAGAGGTTGATAAAGTTCTAATCAGTTATAGGTAAAAACACCATGTTTTATCAATTTACTATGATGGATGTTCAGAATAAACGTAAAATCACAGTAGCTTGAACGCATGAAGAGCGGTTATACGTAGTTTACAAAAAGCTTTTAAAAGAGTGACCTCCATTTAGTTCCTTTGACAAAGGGAATGGGAGGTCACTTTTTTTGATTGGTCAGGAAGACAGTCATAGCAATTATAGCTGAAGTTAACTATTGCAACTGTTAGGTATGAATTTGTAAAAAGTTTGATTATTTGAAATAAAGTTCGATAATTAATTAGAAAATTTGATACAATAGTGTAAACAAATGGATTGTGTGGCAATATAACAAACGTGCCAGTAAGAAGTATACAAACTGTTGCTTTCCGGTCCAGACTGCACGCTTGGCGTGGCTTGAGTCATCTCGGTCGCGAAAAGCATGCGCCCAGAGGGGTCTCAAGGCGAGTGCAAAGATATGCTCTCAACGCTTCGCTTTTGTTCGCAAAAGCCGTTCTTCGTTACGGCTTTCGCTGATCCCTCCGGAGTCATCCGTCTTCCGCTCCAAGCAACGGGGAGTACTATAAATAAAGCGTCCATTCATCAAACGGGGGATTAGGGGGAAAAAATGAGAAAATTAATAGTTCTTTTTTTTACTTTGTCAATATTGTCTCTATTAGGTTGTAGTAATGACCCTGAAGAGTCTAGTCCATCACGTGAAAATAATGGAAAGGCTTCAGAACAAGCCATACAGAACTCAGTGAAGGAAGAAGTAGCAACTAAAAAAAATGTGCCAAACTTTAATACATTCACATATAATGGTCAAGTATTTGAAATAATATATTTTTATCAAAATTTTATAGACTATGTTGAAAAAGCGAAAGAACAACCAGACAATTTAGATGAATTATATATGGAAACTGTTATAAATCCACTAGGTGGTGGAGATGGCCAATGGATTTTACAACAGTGGGGCTTTGGAACTCCGACGCGTCCGGCTCTTTTAGATAAGTATCTACAATCACTAATTGAAAACCATGATACTATCAAGGATTTGATAATTAATGCTTTAAAAGATTCAGCTGACCAGCTACAGCCCGGAGTTACAAAATACGTCTATGTTCTTCCTGCCAATCCAGATGACGCGTTTACTTTAAGACGAAACGAAGGTGTGGCAGGTGCTGCCTGGGATCAAAGCTTTATGACAATCCAAATTGCTCCTCCTTTCCTTAAAGAGAGCAATTTAAAATTTTCAGTTGCACATGAGTATCATCATACAGTCTTTTTCGAAAATAAAAAATTTGCAATGGATGATTCCTTATTAGATTTCGTCCTGGTGGAAGGAAAAGCAGATACGTTCGCACGAATCATCTACCCAGAAATTCAAACGCCATGGAGCGATTTTTCAACAGGCAAAGATGAAATTCAAACATGGCAAGTACTTCAGAAAAACGTAAGTTCAACTGACTCATTAATTAAAGATCTTTTTTTCCTTGGCGATGGAGTAAAAGGACTTCCCAGATGGGCAAATTATAAAATCGGGAACAAAATAATGGAAAGCTTTATAGACGAAAATACTAATGTTTCAATTACTGATTGGACTAATATGTCTTCCGATGAAGTTCTTGAGAAAAGTAAGTATAGTGAAAAGCATTAAATTATGTAAATTACTGAGAAATAATATCCAATCAGAACCAACTTTCATCAAACGGGGCATTAACGGAATAAAAGTTGTACCAGAATAGGGCAAGATTACGAATTAACGGATAACTGGGGTGATGTTTTGAAACGTCTTCTCATAAGAGTTTTAGTTACAATGGCTATCGAGAGGAAGAAGAATGTATGAACATCTTAAAATCTAAAAAATGCTTAGTGATTATTATTGCCTTGATAGTTTTTTTAGTATTACTAATTCTTCCTCAAGGAATTAATAAGGAACAACTTACAAATGAAATTGAAAGCCGTGGGAATAATATAAACATACAGCATATTGAATTATTGGATGGTAATAAATCTATAGCTTTTATCAAAAATGATGATGGTACAGAAAGCGAAATGTATCTCGAGAAATCTTTATTTTCTTGGAAATTCAAACAGGACTTCACCTTTGAACCGGAGGGAATTAATGAACCTATTCATCTTTCATTTTTCCAGTCTCCATTTAACAAGGAAGAAAAATTAAATACTGTTCTACTTAGAGTATTTGATAATGAAATAAGTAAAGTTAGAATCAAAATAGGCGAGAAAATATTAAATGATTTTGACCTTCTATCCAAAGGTTCTGGTGAAAGGTTTGGACTATTTAAAACTGAAAATAATAATATCTATAAAGCTGAATATATTGCTTACAATAGTAAAGGTGAAGTAGTTTATACACTTAAACCTGAAGAGTATTCCTAATAAGTGGATAAAACCCATCTTCAGCTTAAGGGGGCAATTCTAGAATAAGGATTATGTCGTTGAAGGGCCATTTAGTTGGGGAAGAACTTAGTAATGAACGGTAAAATATTACGGAGTAATAAATTGACTAATGGAGGAATGGGTTGTGAAATCGATCAAGGTATATCATTATGATGCTTTTAGTAAAATACCTAATAAGGGAAATCCTGCCGGAGTGGTTTTAAACGGGGATGAATTGACAGATGCAGAAATGGAAGAGATAGCTTTAAAAGCTGGATTTAACGAGACTTCTTTTCCTGTAAAATCAGAAGTAGCAGACTTGAAAATACGTTTTTTTACGCCAGGTCATGAAATGAATTTATGCGGTCACGCAACCATGGCAACTCTCTTTGCGTTAAAAACGAAAGGATTATTGGGTGACAAAACAGATATTACAATTGAAACAAGGGCGGGAATTTTACCAATAAAAATAAATTTAACTGTTGATAATGAAATTTATATTACAATGAAACAGGCTACACCACAGTTTGAAAAGTTTAAAGGCTCGAAGAAAGACTTAGCCAACTCAATTGGATTAAAACAAGAGGATCTTGATGATGATTTACCAGTCCTGTTCGGTAGCACGGGTGTCTGGACATTATTAATCCCAATTAAAGAACTAGAAACTTTTGAAAAAATGAAACCAGATAATAAAAAGTTCCCTGCTGTATTGAAAGAAATGCCAAAAGCATCTGTTCATCCATTTTGTATGGGAACCTATGATTCTGGCGCTGACATGCACGCAAGACACTTTTCTTCACCATATTCAGGCACGATTGAAGATGCGGTAACTGGGACGGCTTCAGGTGTAATGGGTGCATACTATGCTAAATACATAAATAACAATTCTAAAGAACCGTTAAATCTAATAGTTGAGCAAGGTCATGAAATTGATAAAGATGGGCGAGTCATGGTACAAGTTTCTAAGAATGAAGATAATTACGACATAGAGATTACTGGAAATGCAGTCTATGTTAAAGAATTCGATGTTTTATTAGAAAATTAATAGTTTGTGATGTAGTGATCTTAAATTATCGGTTGCTTTAACGGCAGAAGGTTAGTGTCTCAATCGGGCCAATTAGTTGTATTAGGAAGGACAGTGAATTAATGAAAAGGTGGTTACTAACTGCCCTTTTAGTAGCAGTAATTATAGCTATTGTTTGGGTACTATCTGAAAAAACTAATTCATACTCTGAATCTCAAGAAGCACTATTTGAAATTGATAATGATTTGTCCATAATACCTGGATACAAGTTAAATGACAAAGCACTTTTCTTTTTTATAAAAAACGAGGAAAACTTGGGTGCTGTTTATGTTCAAAAAAGAATGTTTGGATGGAAAGTAGATACGCTGACTTGGAGTCCAATGGCCAGTAAAAGAAATTATGATAGTGATAGTCTAAATGGATTCCAAGGGCATGGTGAGAATTTGATCTATGGTTTAATCAAGCAAGGTGATGACCGAATTGTGCAAGTCAATGAAGAACAAGCCACTATACTCAATTTGGCGATGTTGCCGCAAGATGAGATAGAAAGGTTCCGATTAGAAGGTTTGTATATCTGGTATTTTGAAAGCGAAGAACCATTAACTGGTGGGGTAATTAGATTAATGAATAAGAATACTGACGAAGAATTAGATAACGCTGATTTTTAAAATTAACATGAAGGATTACATAACAATCGGGCCAGATTCAGAAAAAAGTAATGATTAGTGGGAGTTGAGTGAACTGGTTAAAACAGTAACTTTTTCATTTACCAGTAGTACATTCGAAGGTACTGAGGCAAGAGAGACATTTACTTTTGAAGAATTAGAGATTGATGAAAGTCTGGATGAAAAAGAATTAGGAGTTGAACTCGATCGAATTTATCAGGCGTGGATCTGGGACAAGATTAATGTATCGGGAAGTATCGTTATAGACGAACCTGATACATTTCAATAACGCCTGTCTTATAAACTGGGGAAGTTGCGGAAGAAGGACTATTCCCGAATCGGGAGCGATTGCAATGAATTTGATATGGTCTATATTGGAATCCAGCCCTATAATAGAATAATAAAGTAGTATTAACTATGTCTAATGAAGTTATTTCGATATTTGCCATAGTTTCTGCTGTGATATGGATTGCGGTTCCCCCAGAGGCTGTAAAAACTTCAAAAGAGATAAAATGGCGAAAAATGATAACATTACTGTCTGCAGGATCTTTATCGGCATTAGTTCTAACGATTTCGCTTTTTCAAAGCCTGCCGTTTTAGTTCCATTTACAAGGTGCAGTAACGGAAGAAAGTTGTGCTTTAAACGAGCCAATTTGAGGAATTATACTATTGACTTTGCGGGGGTGTGTTACTTTGGAAGAACTGACATCTTATGATTATTGGCAGGATTTAAAGATCGTTGTAATCCAGTTAATTATTCTGTTAGTTGTTGTCACATTAATTGTGCTAGCTATTCGGAATTTATCAAGAAAGTCAAAAGGAATGGATAAATCTACAACAAATATATTAATCGCTGTAGTGATAATGTTAGGGCTTTGGTTTGCTCTAGGAATTCTAGGAATAAATGCAGTCTATTTTGTTCCAAGGTTCATTGAATGGACTACGAAGTTTATACTACCGTGGGTGGTATTATATTGGCTAGTTAAGCTTATTAAAGTTCTGGAAAGAAAATAAATTTAGTTTAGATGCGGCCCGAGTGCTTTATATGCGATTGCATCGATATCCCAATCGGGCTAATTACTTCACAATGCCAGAATAGACTTGTGATGATTTTATAGAAATGTTCCAATTTATTTAATCTGAATATACAGAACTTGTAACGAGTTGTAACGTCCTATTATTAGATTTGAAATGAGGTGAATATTTGGGGTTTTGGTATTTCTTAATATTATTTGTAGGAATATTCTTATTAGTCAAAGGGCTACTTAAAAACAAAAAGTTCGGCTTGGTATTTGTAGGAATATTATGTATTTCATTCTCGATATTTATGTTTTTGCCTGGAAGTGATGAAATAATTTCGGACATTTTCAATTTGAATTAGAGAATGGAATGGGTTTTAAACTTAATACTTTATTATTTTCATTAATGGGTACAATAAAGGAATACAAGGTGCACTTCAATATGGTCAAATTTTTAACGGAATAGCATTTATCAATCAAATTTAAGAATTGATGTTGTCATTGTAAGAATTAAAAATAAATGGAGGATTTCAAAATGGAGATAGCACAAGAATCGACAGGTAGGAGATGTAATTTATCAGTTAGCAATGAATGATTAACTAGATAATTTGCACAATCAGAAAGTTTACTCTTACAGATAGTAAGAAAAGAACTAGCTGACAAACCTCTTTTAGAATTTGGTATCACTATTAAAACTTCAACATCTTAACAGAATTCCGCTCCTTTTATCTAAAAGTTGCATCCTCACATGATTGGAATTTCAGGGATTCGCTTTAGAGAGCCTAACCGCTCTTACCCATAAATAAATAGTATATAGAATTAAAATAGAAACTATAACAACCGTGTAAAGTGAAGATCCCGTATTTTGTGATGATATAATAATAAAGTTATTGAGACCATGAAAGACGATTGCAATAATGATAGATTGGTTATTTACTCGTAATAGTGAAAGGACCATTCCTATAAAGAATGCATAGGCGATTTGCAACAAGGTATCTTCTAATGATTGGCCGCTGAGCAGCTGCAAAGAGTGCGTAATTGCAAAGAGACCACTGGTAACGAATACAGCAACCTTGAAATTTTTCTTACTAAACATATTCATCATGAATCCTCGGAACACCATCTCCTCAACGAACGCAACGACTGCAATTTGAGTTGCAAGCACCACGAACAACATATTAATAGGAGTGCTTTCAATCCCTCCATTACCAATGAATAATAGGATTACTATCAGCACTAACGGTGCGGAAAATAACATGGTTCTTCTGGCGGGCAGCAGCTTGTTCTTGGAAAAGTAAAATTCCCATTTCTTTGTTATAAATAGATAACCCATTATTCCTAATGCTAGCGGGACTATACCTAAATACTTTAAAAATTCGTTGGAAGGCTCACTAATAGTAACAACTATCCCATTCACTGTGAAAAAGAAAATCACTAAAAGTTCCAATCCGATAACCTTCATCAACAGATTGAATTTTCTTTTCAAAACATCTCCCACCTTCTTATTTTATTTATAAAATTATAGTCAAAATAATACGTAAGTTGAAGCAAGCTCTAACTCTTCTGTTTTTTTCAAGTCTTCCTATAGTTTTTTTACACTTTTTATAAAGCTAAGAAATGACGTGCATAATATTCTGTTTGTTATAATTGTATTCATGATACGTTTTACATGGTCATAAGTTCCATTGCGGCATGCACTAATAGTATGCTCTATACCTAGTAATAAGCTCTGTTTTCACTTTTCTTCGACGCACAGTGATCATCCATTTGTTTCACCTCTGAAATCACAAATTAAGAATTCTTCTTGACATCTCAGAAAACTCACTCTATAATCCATAAACAAAGCTTCGTATCCATATATTTGCAATGAGAAGGACATGAATCATTTCATAATTTCGCTACCAGAAAACAAGGTCATTGGCTGGAAACCTTGAGCGAAATCGAGTGATTTACCACCTTTCTGGCTAACATGAGGAACTGCATACGTGCATGAAATCATGTTCGGGAAACCGTTATCGACTTAAGCGCATGCCTGCATTTTTTGGCATGCGGAAACTTGGGTGGCACCACGACCGCATTCGTCCCTTATACAGGGGAGGAATGCGGTTTTTTCAATTGAATATTAAATGCTATGACAAGGACATGAATTATTCTTGAGTTCTTACCAGAGAACAGGACCATCGGCTGAAAGTCCTGAAGAAACGAGAGATGATTTACCGCCTTGAAGCTGACATGGAGAACCATGGAATTTAATGAAACCGTGTCCGGGAAACCGTTATCGCAATGAAGTGCAGAGGCATGCTATTGGCATCTGCAAAAACAGGGTGGTACCACGACCGCATTCGTCCCGTTCCAGGGAGGAGTGCGGTTTTTTATATATAAAAATTTCAGGAGGCGTTTTAACATGTCCATTCAATCAAAGGAAGAGCAAAGAAATCATCGTAAACTCGGTCAAGAACTGGAATTATTCATGGCATCTGAGGAAGCTCCAGGAATGCCATTCTATTTGCCTAACGGGATGATCCTGCGCAATGCGTTGGAAGACTATTGGAGAGATGAACATCGTAAAGCGAATTACAAGGAGATTAAGACACCAATCATGATGAAACAAGAATTATGGGAGACATCCGGTCATTGGGATCATTACCAGGACAATATGTATTTTTCAGAAGTCGATAATCAGAAATATGCACTTAAACCGATGAACTGTCCAGGATCGATGCTGATTTTTAATCATAAGCGGCGCAGTTATCGGGAGCTGCCAATTCGATATGCAGAATTAGGATTGGTTCATCGCCACGAGCTCTCTGGATCGTTGAATGGTCTATTACGAGTCCGGGCATTCACGCAAGACGATGCCCATCTATTTGTCCGGGAAGACCAAATTGAAACAGAAATCGATCGAGTTTTAGATCTCATTCACGAAATGTATTCGAAGTTCGGATTCGACTATGAGGTTGAACTGTCAACAAGACCAGAAAATTTCATGGGTTCGATTGAGTTGTGGGATCAGGCGGAGCGATCACTTGAAAATGTCCTGGAGCAACGGGGGATGCCGTATACATTGAACGAAGGAGATGGTGCGTTTTACGGTCCGAAAATCGATTTTCATATTCTCGACTCTCTCGGCAGAAGTTGGCAGTGTGGTACGGTTCAATTAGATTTTCAAATGCCCGAAAAGTTCAATTGTCAGTATATCGGTGAAGATAATTCGCTGCATCATCCGATCATTATTCATCGTGCGATATTTGGTTCCATAGAACGATTTCTTGCGATTTTAATTGAGCATTACGAAGGTGCATTTCCATTATGGCTGGCACCTGAACAGATTCGTATTTTACCAATTGCAGATGCTCATCTCGATTATGCGTTTGAAGTTAAACGGATACTTACTGAAAAAGGCTATCGTGCAGAAGTGGATGATCGATCTGAAAAATTTGGATATAAAGTGAGGGAAGCGGCGAAAGCCAAAATCCCGTTTGCTTGGGTAATCGGTGATAAGGAAGTGGAGAATCAGGCGGTGTCCGTTCGTAAACGGAAAGAAGGCGACCTTGGGCAACTATCGTTTGAGTCGGCACTTGAATTACTGGAATAAGCATAAAACAGTGCCCATGTAATACTAGTTTTGGAAACGGTTCAGACGTTTAGTTGATGGAATAGGTTTTATATAATCCTTGATTGTTGTTCTTTTTCACTGTCTATATCTTGATAACACCTGGAAATAATCCGGATCAAAAGAAAAGCTGGACGTATTGGATACGTCCAGCTTTTACAGATAGTTTAAGTGGTTGGGATAGAAGCATTTAGTAAAAGAGTCTAAGGAACTTGAGTGCTTAATGGAAAAAATGCTGAATTGCTAGAACCTATCCTTAGTACTCCAAGTGACTTGTTCATTGCCACTCAACGTGATTTTTCAGCATTAAGCTGATACAGCCAAACACCGACGAAGACGACAAATTCTGATGCAGGGATGGACAGCCATATCCCATTCGTACCGAAGAGTGCAGGTAGAATGATGAGAAATGCGAGCATAACCAGGATTTCTCTAGAGGCGGTAATCCAAGTCGCCATCCTGACGTTACCGACTGATTGGTAATAGGTCATCATGACGAAGTTCATGCCCGTGAACAAGTAGGCGATGAAGAACAGATGGATACCAGATTCTGCGAGTGTTGTGACCTCCCCAGGAAAATCTCCGAACATCGAAACAATTGGGCTTGCAGCGAATTGTCCAACGAGTAGGGAGGTGATGCCTGCTCCGAGTGCAGTTGCCATCGCGAGTTTCATGGTGGTTCTTTTTCGTTTCTCATTTTTCGAGCCTTGATAGTAGCTAATAAGGGGTTGGATTGCACTGCCCAGACCGAGGAACAACATGAGCATAACACTGTGCACATAGTTCAAAATCGAAAAGGCGGCAACACCCACAGTACCTGCTGTCCGCTCGAACGCTATATTGTGCGAAATCGTGAATACGGATATTCCTACTTCTGATAGGAAGCTTGGGAAACCGATGACGACAATGGCGACAAATAATGTTTTATCGAACGAAAACCGAACCCATTTTAAGTTATTGGATCGCTTCAGGAAGTGACACGCTAATATCAGCATCCCGAGCGCTGAAGCGAGTATGGTCGCGAATGCGGCTCCTTTGACACCGTAGTCATAGACGAACAGAAATAGATAATTCAAGATGATATTTAAAACGGATGTCGAAATAAGTGCAACCATCGCAAGATTTGGTCCGCCATCGTTCCGAACAAAAATACTGAACATGTTTTCCACAGTCAAAATGACGCCAAAGAGTAATATGACATATAAATAATCGGAAACGTATTGGAATGTGTCCGGGTTCGCTCCAAGAAGGTAAGCGAGCGGTGTGCGGGCGAGAAATGCGAGTAGACCGATAGTGAGCGTAATCAGAACGATTGACACGAGGGCGTGGCTGAATATTCGACGTCCTTCTTCCGGATTGTTCGCGCCCATCGCCATGGAGTATTTTGTTGCCGCCCCAATGCCGATCCAAAGAGAAACGGCAAGAAAAATCGAGTAGACAGGAGCCGCGATTCCTACACCTGCAAGTGCTTCTGCGCCAAGCCGGTTTCCGACCATGATTCCGTCTGCGACAATGTTGACCGCCATCAGCAACATACCGATCATCGATGGGATGAGGTAACGCAAAAAAATGCGTCCAACAGGTTGGCTGTCGATGTCATTTAGTTGTTTAGTCTGTTTACCCATTGCACAAGCCACCTCTCCATTTATATTGGTTATGATCTATTTGTCGTTGTTGATAAATTCCCTCTTTCATATAGAGGTTCATAATTCCATCCTACTTTCAATTCATTCATTGTGAAACACAAAAACTATTATTGTTTTATTAGTTTACAGAGTCAAGGAAAAAAACCGAACAGCGTGTCGGTTTTTTTACATACGATCCACTTTT
Organism: Sporosarcina sp. SAFN-010; assembly: GCF_059415065.1. Classification (NCBI taxonomy): domain Bacteria; kingdom Bacillati; phylum Bacillota; class Bacilli; order Caryophanales; family Caryophanaceae; genus Sporosarcina; species Sporosarcina sp. SAFN-010. Next base: position 28,684 of record NZ_JBPFDS010000003.1, read on the forward strand.
ACCATTCCATACAGTAGGATATCGACAATTTCATCCAAAGCTTCTTCAACAGTAATACGGTTCTCCAAGAAAAATTGACGATCCATAGTCGCATTGGCCGCTTCGATAATCAGTTTCATAAGGAGTGGTACGTTGTGGTCTGCAATGAGTCCCTCCTGTATGCCTTGCTCGATCAGTTCCTGTAGTTCATCCCATTCGTTCAATGCCGTATGGATGCGTGTCCACTGGTCAGGATACGATTTTTTCATCTGTTCAAGTATCTGCCATGTATAGAAGTCGTTGTATTTAGGAATGACAGTCATAGTCTTCTTGATTTTTTCGATTAAGGTCAAGTGAGGGCTTTGCATGATCGCTTCGGTCTTTTCGTCGAATTCCTGAAGTGTTGAGTCGATGATTGCATCCAAGATATCCACTTTTGAGGCGAATTGCTCGTACAGCGTACGTTTACTAATGCCAAGCCTCTTGGCAAGATCCTCCATCGTGAATTTCATACTTTTCTCATGCACTTCTTCTAAAAAAGCTTTCATGATCCGTGCTTTCATACTTCTTCCTCCTGACGGGTGTAAACTGTAAAAACAAAAATAGTTTCAAGCGTTCAAATAGGACTATATATTGTAATGGACAGGAAGTCAAGCTGATCGTTCGGAGAAAAGAAATCGTCGAGTGTGAATGCAGGTATTTGGACAAATGAATTGTATTCCATGAATTTCCTCTTTTATTGGAGTGCAAATAGAAATCTGGTGGAAAAAAGCAGTATGCTTTCTCCAACAGATTAGTTTTAGTAACTTATTTGACAACACCCTGAACATTCAACTCTACACCAGTCCCGATTTTATCCAACACAAACGCATATAACGCCGCGACTTCCTTCAATTGGTTGAAACGTCCTGACTCCCCGAAGTGACCTGCACCCATATTGGTTTTCATCACTATAATATGGTCGTCGGTTTTCATTTCTCTTAAGCGGGCAACCCATTTTGCAGGTTCCCAATAGCCGACACGGGGATCGTTCAAACCAGTTGTGACGTAGAGGTGCGGATACTCTTTCGCTTCCACATTGTCATACGGGCTGTAGGACTTCATGTAAAAGTAATCTTCTGATTCCCTCGGATCTCCCCATTCGTCCCATTCCAGTGTAGTGAGGGGAATGGTAGTGTCGAGCATCGTAGTGACAACATCGACGAACGGCACTTCAGGGACGATGATTTTAAACAAATCACCAGCCATGTTAGCGACAGCTCCTGCCAGCAATCCACCCGCACTACCACCGCGAGCAGCTAGCTGGTCCGAAGTTGTGTAACCGTCCTCAATCAGATATTTTGCAGCCGCGATAAAATCCGTAAATGTGTTGCGCTTGTTTTGCATTTTTCCATCCTCATACCAATGTTTCCCCATTTCCGATCCTCCGCGCACTTGCGCTGTGACTAACACAACTCCTTTTTCTAATACAGGAAGTCGATATGGACTGAAATTTGGGTCACTGTTGGATCCATAAGAACCATACGCAGACAGGATAATGGGAGCGGGTCCATTATCGAATGCTCCTTCTTTATAAACAAGGTTCAATGGAACTTTTACTCCATCTCCAGCTGTAGCCCACAATTGTTTTTGACAGAAGTTTGAAGAATCATATTCACCGCTGACAAGAGCTACTTGTAAACACTGCTTTTCTCTAGTGAGCAGATCGAGTGCATATGTTGTTTCTGGCGTAAGTATCGATTCGAAGACAAGTAACACTTCAGGAGCATAGTAGCTTTGATTTGATTTAACTGAAACGGAATAGAGCGGTTCATCCCATTGAATCTGTTCCAGCTGACCATTATTTAGTTCCCAGATTTGCGTCAGTCCGTTTTCGCGTCCAGCGACAAATAGTTTGTCCTGGAAAGGGTATAGCGCTTGAAGATAGCGATTTTCGTTATAGTCAACGACATTTTCACGAGTGTGCAAATTGTTGAGTGGAGAACGATGCAGTTGGAAGTTTTGGGCTCCTTCGTTCGATAGAATCAGTAAATCCTCACCCCAGTGCTCGACGTCGTATTCGATACCATCACGTCGCGCATCTACTAGTTGCAGAGGGGAGAGTGGAGCATCGGCGTCAATTAGACGGATTTCACTCGTCGTTTTCGAATCCGCATGCACAACAATGTATTTGCCGCTTTGAGATTTGTTCATATAGAGGGTAAACGTCTCATCTTTTTCTTCATAGAGCAGTTCATCCTGATTTGGGTCACTACCTAAACGATGGCGCATGAAGCGGCTAGGACGCTCATTCTCATCGACTGTAATATAGAAAATATACTCACTGCACCTGCTCCATTCCACACTGCCGTAGATAAACACATCCGTAATCCGGTCTGGTACAAGTTCTCCTGTTTCCAGGTCTTTCACAAAGATGGTATAGCGATCTGTGCCATCCCTATTTTCTAAATAAGCAAGAAGGCGATGATCGTTACTCCATTTTAGTGCTGTCACACTTAAATAGTCACTTGCCTTAGCCAATTTATTCAGATCGAGCACTACTTCCTCATGTACTTCAGATAGTAGTTCACGGCTAGATGCCTTTTTACGTGCATAGATCGGGTATTGTTTCGTTTTGTCCAAGCGGGAGTAGTAGAAATATGGCCCATGTTGCACAGGAACGTCAACTTCTGATTCAGGCACGCGGTCCACCATACTCTGAAAAATCTCTTCGGTTTGTTCCCTGAGAGGTTCCATAATTTCGTTGTAATAACGGTTCTCGTCCTCTACGTACTTGATGACCTCAGGATTATTGCGGTCCTTCAGCCAATAATAGTCGTCTTCGCGCACATCGCCATGCAATTCATGAGGATGGGGGATTCGTTTAGCAATAGGTGGTTTCATGTATTAAAATCTCCTTCCATCGATATATGTAATAGTTTCGCTATGCACTAGGGAAATCCTTTTTTTGTAAGAAGGTTCTGACTACATGTGAAAACAGAGTGTGTAGGAACCAAACATGAATATTCGTTGTAAAGTAAGCTCAAGTTGTGAAGAGTTCACGTTGTTAAACTTCTGTCGAAAAGACGAGCTACGTGTTTTCCATAAAATTTTGGATCAATCCAAACTTTTTTCAGAAGCTGCCCGTCAAACAAGTAAGACGTGAGCGCGACATGTTTAAAACTGGAGAAGGTGGATCATTTGTCATGACAAAAAATGAAAAGTTCGGACTGGTAGAGCGTTTTTTAATCGAAAATCAAAATGCTCATTACCGTCTTGCATACAGCTATGTGAAAAATAAAGAAAATGCACTTGATATTGTACAAGACTCGATTTTTAAAGCACTACAATCCATTGATCGTCTGGATGAAGTTAAGTATTTAAAGACTTGGTTTTATCGAATTCTTGTAAACACTTCCATTGATTTCATCCGGAAACATCAGCGTATGACGGTGATGGACGACGAGATTCTCGATGGCTACTTACCGAAAGCAGAAGACGAGCAGACAGATATGGATTTGCTAGATGCGCTTGATGCGCTCACACCTAATGAAAAGTCGTTAATTGTTTTACGTTTTTTTGAAGACCTTAAAATTGAAGAGGTAGCGTCTGTTCTTGGGGAAAATGTAAATACAGCCAAAACAAAGCTTTACCGAACTTTAAAGAAATTACGTTTAGAAATTGGAGAGGGGATTTAGGATGAAACAGATAAACAAACTTAAGAAGGAATATGATGATATTGAAATCCCTTCTGAATTGGACGAAATGGTGAAACAGTCTATAAAACGAGCTAAAGCCACAAAAAAGAAGCATTCTCCTTTGAAGCAGTGGTCGATTGGTGTAGCTGCAGCGTCAGCATTATTCATCGGTAGCGTCAATGTCAGTCCCGCCTTGGCTCAATCGATGGCGAATGTACCTGTCCTTGGTGCCATAGTGGAAGTCTTCACAGTACAGACCTTAACGATGGACAAAGAGACTTATCAAGCGGAACTTAAAACACCTGCTATTACTGGGTTGGAAGACGAAGGATTGCAAGCATCGTTGAATGAAAAGTACACCGAAGAAAACAAAGAGCTCTTTAAGCAATTTAAAGAAGAAGTCGCGGACATGGAGGAGGTCGGTGCTGGCCATTTAGGCATAGATACTGGGTATGAAGTAAAAACGGATACAGAGCAAATGTTATCGATTGCTCGCTACTATGTGAATACAGTTGGATCATCTTCCACTACGATGAAATACGATACGATTGATAAGCATAATAATATTTTAATTAGCCTACCAAGTCTTTTCAAGGATGATTCCTATATAGAAGTAATTAGTTCCTATTTAACAAAAGAAATGAAGCAACAAATGGCGGACGATGAGAACATTTCGTATTTCGCATTCGATGGGTCAAATCTCGAATTCATGACTATCCAAGCTGATCAAGACTTCTATATTACCGCTGATCATAAACTCGTGATTTCTTTTGACAAGTACGAAGTAGCACCTGGTTACATGGGAATTGTCACATTTGAGATTCCTTCAGATATCTTGAGTGATGTCCTTGTAGGTGATACGTATATTCGCTAATTTGCTTTTTAACAGCAGCAGATGACTGATTTCGTCTGCTGTTGTCCCTATTTTTAATAGAAGAAATTCTAATCTTACATAAGCTAAAAGAACGACCCATTCAGCATGAGAATATTCACAATGTGACAGGAGGATTTGTTTGAAATGAGTGCATTAAATCAACAAGAGACTAGGAAAAGGAAGAGGTTGAAAAAACGATATTTCGTAATTCTTCTACTCGTTCTATTTGGCACCGGGTTTTTTGTCGGGAAATCGTATTCTGCACGTGAACTCCCAAGTACGCCAGATGAATCATCAAGTGCACAAGAAACAATCGATCAGTCAGAAGAATCCAGTCCCCAACCTGAAGAGTCAGATAAGGAAGAACCGGTTAAAGAAGAACCTGTTGTTGAAGAAAAAACGCCGGAAAAAGTAGTCTATTTGACGTTCGATGATGGCCCTAGCAAGTTGACTGAGCAGTTTTTAGATATCTTGCAGGAGCATGGAGTGAAAGCAACGTTCTTCATGCAAGGAAGCAATTTAAAGAAAGAACACCTACAGAAAAGTGTGAAACGTGCCGTACAAGAAGGTCACTACATCGGCGCCCATAGCATGACTCACAATTACAAAACGCTTTACACTAACCAGCAATTCGTACCGGAGATGGTTGAAACACTAGACTTAGTCCACGAAATAACAGGAACGAACCCTCATTTAGTCCGTCCCCCTTATGGGTCAGCACCAGGGTTGAAAAACGAACAGATGCGAACACAACTTGCTGATGCACATATTAAAGTTTGGGATTGGACCATCGATTCGAAAGACTGGGAACTGGCGGGTAATCCCTCTCAAATTTTGCGGAATATCAAACAGGGTGCCACCACCGATAGGGAAATTGTCTTGATGCACGAAAAACCACAAACTTTGGAGGCACTCCCTGGGATTCTTAAGTTTTTCAAAGACCAAGGATACGAATTTGCTGTTTATGACGAGGCTCATCACTTTGTACTCAATTTCCAAAATGATTTAGAGCTATAGGAAAGATGACAATTCTATAGGAATGTAAAAGAAACAGTCTTAAATGTTTAATCATATATGTGAATTTGATGTTCAAAATGACACGCGAAAAGAATGCATGAATATAGTGACCCTTTACTAAAAGAGTTTTTAGTGATACTATTCATAAAATCAAATGCGACGAAGAGAAGAGTAAATAATTGTTTTCTTTCTAGAGAGCTCCGGTAGCTGAAAAGGAGTAAGAAATAATTATTGAAGCAAACCTCTGAGCAGCATCTCGGAACCTACAATAGGGGATAAGGTGCCAGGAGCTCCTGTTATAGAGCTAGAGTATACGCATGTTTTTCGTGTTGTACTTGATGAGATTAATATGGTGACATATTAATAAACTGGGGTGGCACCGCGATTATAGAATCTCGCCTCCAAGACACATGTCTTGGAGGTGGGATTTTTTTGTTGGTTAAATTTAATATAAGGGGGAGCTAAATGAGTGTTAAAAGGTTAATTGACGGTTGGCGGTACCCCTCCATTCTGCTATTCAGCATTGGGATTTCAAGTGTTGGAAGTTGGATTTACTTCATCGCTTTAAATTTGATCGTTCTTAACCTAACTGAATCAGCAATGGCAGTCTCAGGATTGTATATCATAAGAGCTTTGTCGACCCTACTTACGAATAGTTGGTCCGGAAGCCTTATTGATCGTCGAAATAAGAAATATCTCATGATTATTCTTAGTTTTTTTCAAGCGTGTCTAATTGCTATATTGCCTTACTTTTCATCTCTTGTTCTTATTTATAGCATGGTATTTTTTATCACAATGGCGAGTTCTATGTATCATCCAACATCAATGACTTATATTACAAAGCTAATTCCTATGGAGCAGAGAAAACGTTTTAACGCGTTACGAAGTTTGCTCGATTCAGGAGCTTTTCTTACCGGTCCAGCGATAGCCGGAATTATGTTTGCAATAGGGACACCCAATATGGCTATATACTTGAATGCCGTTGCTTTACTTGTGTCAACGTTTATTACAATGGCGATGCCTAATGTTGAGGCGGATGAAGAATTTTCAAGAACAGAAGATAGGAAGTTGACTGTTGGTCTACTGAAAGACGACTGGAAACTGGTCATACAGTTTACTCGAAACTATTCATATACCATGCTTATTTATTTTTTGTTTAGTGTCATGATCGTATTGATGACAGCTACAGATTCTTTGGAAGCTGCATTTGCAACCCGAGTGCTCTCCTTATCTGAAAGGGATTACGGACTTCTGGTAAGTAGCGCAGGTGCAGGCTTATTAATGGGTTCGATAACGAATACATTCACTGTCGAAAAGGTACCTACTTCATGGTTAATTGGAGTAGGCTCCCTGTTCACTGCAGTGGGATATATCGTATTCTCATCATCTACTACTTTTTTTATAGCAATTGTTGGTTGTTTTGTTTTATCGTTTGCCTCGGCCTTTGCAAATACTGGTTTTTATACGTTCTATCAAAACAATATACCTGTACATGTGATGGGAAGAATCGGAAGTATTTATGGGGTTATTGAGGCATTCCTAATCATCCTTCTAACTGTCATTTTCGGGTTAGCATCAGAAATGATTTCTATCAGAGTGGTTGTCGTTACCGGTTCTTGGAGTATGGCTGTAGTTGCCAGCATCTTATTTGTTTACAACATAAGACCATCCAAATCTAACTTGTATTCCACTTCATTGAAAAAATTAAAAGCGGAGTGAGGAGTGGGGGAGAAATAAGTTACTATGTACAAATGTAATATTTTGGAGTAATAAAGACTTTTAAATTTTCAGTGTTTGTGCAATAATAAGTGAAATAGTTTTTAAAAGCGATGAGAAGGAAAGTAGGTCAACCTCAATTTTCTAACAGAGAGCTTCGGAATCTGAAAAGAAGCAGAAAATAGTTGATTGAATATGGCCTTTGAGCAGCAAAGTCGACTTTCATTTTAATGAGATAGACTTTGACGAGATGTGACACTCGTTATAAATGTCAAAGTACATGCGTAATACGATGTACTTACTGAGGCTAATGATAAAACTTGTTAGCGAATTAAGGTGGTAACACGAGGAAACCTCGTCCTTAGACATTCTTTATGTCTAGGGGCGAGGTTTTTTATATTGGGGAGGGGAAAGTTATGACAATATTTATTGGAGGAGCTTGGCCATATGCAAATGGTTCGTTGCATTTAGGACATATCGCTGCGTTATTGCCAGGAGACATTTTAGCTAGATATTACAGACAAAAAGGAGAAAAAGTACTCTATGTATCAGGTAGTGATTGTAATGGGACTCCCATTTCCATTCGTGCCAATCAAGAGAATACCTCGACTGAAACAATTGCCAACCGGTATCACGAAGAATTTGTCCAGTGTTTTCAGAAGTTAGGTTTTTCTTATGATTTCTACACACGTACTGATGCCGAACATCATCATGAGTCCGTACAAAACATATTCTTAAAACTATATGAGAACGGACATCTATATAAAAAGACGATAGAACAAGCTTATTGCGAAACAGATCATCGATTCTTGCCAGATCGGTTTGTTGAAGGGATTTGTCCGAATTGTGGCGCTAAAGCAAGGGGGGACCAATGTGATGCGTGTTCATCGATTTTAGATCCACTCGATTTAATCGAAAAACGGTGTAAAATTTGTGGAAATCCACCTGCTTTTAAAGAAACAGAGCACTTTTACTTCTTGTTTAGTGAATTCCAAAAACGACTAGAGACATTTGTAGAGGAAGCAAAGAAGGAAGGGATGTGGCGTGAAAATGCGATTCGTTTGACCACAAGATATTTAAACGAAGGAGTTCCTGATCGAGCTGTAACGCGTGATTTACCCAATGGTGTTGAAGTGCCCATTAAAGGCTTTGAAGGAAAGAAAATTTACGTATGGATTGAAGCCGTCGCAGGATATCTAACGGCAAGTATTGAGTGGGCGAAACAGCATGGGGAATCACTTGAAGACTGGTGGAATGAGGAAACTCTCTCCTATTATGTACATGGGAAAGATAACATCCCTTTTCATTCAATCATCTGGCCATCTATTCTAATGGGCATTAATAATCCAACACTCCCTTCTCACATTGTTTCAAACGAGTATTTAACATTGGAAAAACAAAAACTATCGACAAGTAAGAATTGGGCAGTTTGGGTTCCATATTATTTGGAGAAGTATGATGCAGATTCCCTGAGGTATTTTTTGACAATCAATGCACCAGAAAACAGGGATACTGATTTTTCATGGAGAGAATTTGTGTATAGTCATAACAGTGAATTACTAGGTGCCTATGGCAATTTTATAAATCGTACACTTAAATTTATCGAAAAGTATTATGAGGGAAAAATACTCGTGGAAGAGATAGATACAGAAATTAGAGCGAAAATAAGAAATCTCTATCAAGATGTAGGGTTACTCATCGAGGATGCTCATCTAAAAAATGCATTAGAGCATATTTTTGAGTTTGTACGATATGCAAACAAATATTTTGATGATCAAAAGCCATGGATTCAAGTTAAAGAAGACTTGTCTGCATGTAACCGGACAATGGCGAATTGCATCTACATCATTTCAAATCTTGCGCAGCTCCTAAATCCGTTTCTTCCATTTTCAAGTCAGCGTGTGCAAGAAATGTTAGGACTTAATGAAATGAACTGGGAGGAGATCGAGGTATCTGCACGGACCCTTAAAGAAATTAAACCGCTATACACTAGAATTGAGCTAGAAAGGATTGAAGAGGAAATCGAGAATTTGAAAAAAGGAATCACTAATAGCTAGAAGTACGATGATTTTTGTAATTGATGGACATAAATTAGCAAATATTCTAAATCTAGATAAGAGGATTGTTATATCGGAATGAAGAAAATTAAAAGAGATTAAGTCTGTATTTTAGGAAGTATGGTGTGCAAGTAGAAGTAGAAGTTATTGAAAAGTTGGTTTGACCATAGTCTTTACAGAGGCACGGATTTTTCATAACAACATTGAAACAGGACAAAAAAATATGTAATAACAGGAGACTAAAAATGACGTTAACTAATTTTGAGGAATATGATGATCCAATTTTATATGATAAAGAAAATGAGGCGTATTTATCAGAATTACCATTTTTATTGAATTGGGCATCGAAAACTGAAGGAACTATTATTGATTTAGCTTGTGGTACGGGTAGACTGACCATACCTTTAGCGAAAAGTGGATATAAACTTCTGGGAGTAGATATGCATAAAGGAATGTTAAAAGAGGCAGAAAAGAAATCATCAACCCTTGGTTTGAAAATAGATTGGGTGGAGCAAGACTGCACTAAACTTAATCTGCCGATAACAAGTAGTTTGATCTATTCAGTAGGGAATTCATTTCAACATTTCCTAACGAATGATGCACAAGATGAATTACTATCCTCTGTGTATAAGCATTTAGAAATTGACGGATTTTTCATTTTTGGTACAAGATTTCCGAGTGTTGAAGAATTGTTGCAACCATGTACGGAAGAGTATTGGAAATCCTATACGGATTCTGAAACACTGAATCGAGTGGATGTTTACACGCTAAGTACCTATGATTCTTTAAATCAAGTTCAACACTATACCACTATTAGAAGATACAAAGCCAATGAAGGTGAAGTTGTAGACGAAAAGAGAACAAACATAAGTTTAAGATATGTATTCCCTAGAGAAATGGATAGAATTTTGTTTTTACATGGTTTTGAAATAATTAACGTTTATAAAGATTGGAATGAAAATCCAGTAACAAACGATAGTTATGAGATGATCTACGTTTGTAAAAAAAGATAGCCAATCTAATTATTAATATGTCGGGTTTCATAGATGAGGAAGGAAGAAATATGGAGTTTCCAAAATTAGAAACAGAAAGACTCAAATTAGTACAAGTAACGAAGGACCATATCGAGAGTTTCTATGAAATTATGTCGCGAGATGAAGTTACTAAGTACTATGGTATGGACAGCCTGAAGAGTATAGAAGAAGCCTCCCGGATCATTGAATCTTTTGAGAGGACATTCAATAATAATCGCGGGATAAGATGGGGGATAGTAACCAAAGATAAAGGGGAATTTATTGGAACGCTCGGTCTGAACAATCTTAACAAATGGAGCAAAAGAGCTGAAATTGGTTTCGAGTTGCATCCTTCCTATTGGAAAAAGGGATACACTTCTGAAGCTGTAAAGGAAATTATAAGATATTCATTCGATGAGATAGGGTTGTATAGGATGGGAGCCGTTACTTATCCGCAAAATAGTCCATCCATCTTGTTATTGAAAAAACTTGGTTTTTCAGAGGAAGGGATACTCCGTGGCTACTTATACCAAGGTAATCAATCACACGATGCTCTAATATTTTCGCTACTCCAACCAGAATGGTGAAAAATCGCATCAGAATAAGTGAACTATTTGAAGGGAAATTAGAACTCTACTTGGTGTACCACTTGATAAGTTAAGTTTAGGATATTAAGAAATTCTGCAATAAGAGAAAGAGATTCGTTAAAAAATGGAGAAGAACTCCATATAATTATCAAACAAAATGAAAAGATTATATCCTTATTAGAAGAAAAGTGATGGGTGGATAGGTGAGATGAATCTATTTATTGAGAGGTTAACAGGCCTGGATGCGGAAGATTTGTATAAGTTTGAACTTGAAAACAGAAACTTTTTCGAAGAAACGGTACCTACTCGAGGAGATGACTACTATAAGCCAGAGGTTTTTAAAATTAGGCATGAAACCTTACTCGAAGAACAAGCCGAAGGGATTTCCAGTTTCTACTTAATTAAAGATGTAAATAGTTCTATTCTTGGAAGAATTAACTTAGTAGATATTGATGTGACTCATAAAATCGCTCATTTAGGCTATAGAGTGGGACACCTACATACAGGGAAAGGTGTTGCAAAAAAAGCACTGGAATTATTACTAGAAATAGTAGGACAGCAAGATGTAAAACAAGTGAAGGCTATGACAACAACTAATAACATAGCTTCTCAAAAAGTATTAGAGAAAAACGGATTTAAACAGACGGCGTGCGATGTTGAAGAATTTGATATGAATGGCCAAAAGATAAAATTTATTTATTATAGATGGAGTAGTCAGGTTTCAAATTGTTAAAATAAGGACGCTAATTCGCAATGAGACTTAGCGTCAACTAGATACATAAGCGCCAGTTAGAAGGAGAATATGATAATGAAAAAAATAATACTTTTGTTGTTAATCATTACGATTTTAGCTGGTTGTACCGGAATAGCGTCAAACACTACTTACAAACAAGCACAAGGAACAGTTATCTTGAACGACCAAGAGTATACAATGGCTGTAGGTGAATTCGAATGGCAAGAAGAGGATTTTCAATTCAGAAAAATTAGTAATGCTGAGATTCATGAGCAAACTGAGGAATTCGATACCTTGCAGGGTGAACAAGGTGGGAAATTGAAAATTAAAATCGATCAAAATCCTTCTTCCATCTCAATCCATCAATTGAGTGAAGATCATTCCCGTGCGATTGTTGAACTTAAAGACAATGAAATGACCTTGCCACGGAAAGCGGGGTATTATATTTATGAAGTGAATGTAGTGTGGGACCATGGAAGAGCGACTTATTTGTTTGATGTATCTATAGAATGAAATTCCTCCCATTTGATGGGATACATATGTTTACAGTCGACAATTATATCCGTTCAATCTAATAGAAAAAGCAATTGTCACCATATAAATATGAACATCTTGGGGGATAAAATGAAAATCAAACCAACAAAAAACATCTTACAGACCTGGATCGAAACTTATGTTCCAGAAAAAGATTTGTTTTTTCTAACGAAAGAAGATCTTATTACTAGAATTGATAGTTCAGGTGTGTTGATAGTACCCATTGAAGAGTTTTTTAATAATAGTACATATATGCAAATAAACTATGTAAATAGTTGTGAGTACTGTAACGAATAGTACAGAGGTAACTGCTAGTGAATTATGTGAGACTCTATCGTGGCTGATACAGACATTTGATAACATCAAAGCTCATAATGTTAGCATCTGTTTTCCCTAGAGGATTCCTTTCTAATAGATGGTCACAAACGTTCATAAAAATAAATTAGTTAAGAAAGCGTTTTCCAGTTGGGGTCGTCCAATCGGATAACGCTATTTTTATGAGGTGATTTCAAACCGTTGAAATATCGCAATATAACAACTTTCGTGTTATCCATTGACTAGTTCAATGCTTTCATGCTAAAAATTATACATTGAAATAATTAATATTATATTTATGAATGTATATGCTTAAGAATATGGCTTGAGCGTTTCTACCGGGTAACCGTAAACTACCGGACTACATTAAAGAATGACTAGTTATCGTGTTTATCATTAAATGCATTTCTTTCTTCTTTTTGTAAATCTGTAACCTGGGTATGTATTTACCTGGGTTTTTTTGCAATTATCTCGAATTTAAGTTGACATCTTGAATTTCATAAGTCCACAAGCGCATCTTTAAGTCTTTTATGAGGGAGCTACTCATGCCCTCCATGGAATTGTTAGAGTACAGAAAATTGAATTGGGACCTGTACTTTTTTATGAATGATTGCCTTACAAAGTTTCAAATCAACACAAGGCTTAAATCCAATTATTATGTTATTAACTATTCATACAAACAATAATTAATAAAAAGGTTGGGAATCTAAAATGACGAAAAAACAAATTTACTTTAATCATGATGGCGGAGTCGATGATCTGGTTTCATTATTTTTACTACTTAAGATGGAGAATGTGGAATTGACAGGGGTATCGGTTATTCCAGCGGATTGCTATTTGGAGCCGGCGGTAGTAGCCAGCAGAAAGATCATCGATCGCTTTGGTGAAGGTGGTCTCGAAGTAGCCAAATCTAATTCGCGCGGAAAAAACTCGTTTCCATCAGATTGGCGCATGCATGCATTTTTTGTAGATGCACTACCGATTTTAAATGAATCCGGGGAAGTCAATACACCTGTAGCAGACATGCCTGCGCATCTTCATATGATAGATAAACTTAGCAATACCACTGGAAAAACAACGTTATTATTCACGGGACCTCTTACTGACCTTGCACGAGCATTGGATGAGGCACCAGAGATTGAAGAGAAGATCGAGCGATTGGTTTGGATGGGAGGTACATTTAGAGAAGCTGGGAATGTACATGAACCCGAGCATGACGGAACGGCAGAGTGGAATGTGTTTTGGGATCCGGAAGCTGCTGCACGAGTATGGGAAACTAATATAAAAATCGATCTCGTCGCGCTTGAAAGTACTAATCAAGTACCTTTGACTTTAGATGTGCGAGAACGTTGGGCTAAAGAGCGAAACTATATTGGCGTCGACTTCCTCGGTCAATGTTATGCAATGGTTCCACCTCTAGTTCACTTTTCAACAAATTCGACTTACTATTTATGGGATGTTTTAACGACTGCATTTGTTGGCAACAGTGATCTTGTTAAGGTACAAACAATTAACAGTGTTGTCATCACAGAAGGACCGAGCCAAGGACGTACAGTTGAAACCTCTGAAGGTCGCCCGGTGAATGTAGTGTATGATGTGAATCGCGATGCTTTCTTTGACTACATGACGGACTTAGCGAAGAAAGTAACGGGGGAAAACTCAAAATGATGGAGAAAAAACTCGCTACTATTGATACAGTTACAGCTGGTGTCGACACGATATCGATTTTAACAGCTCTTCACAATTTTTAAGTTGAAGGCATTATGATCACTGGCGGAAATGTTCAATTTGATCGACATATGGAAATTACATTAACTACAGTTCAAGTGGCTGGTACAAGCGGACAAGTACCTGTTTATAAAGGATGCGAGCGTCAGTTACTTGGACAAGGTGAAAAACAAAAGATTGTATAGCGCTTCTATAGATTTTATTTGCAAGACGGGAGAGAGACGATGCAATACATTTGGGGAATTATAGGGATTATCAGCATATTAGCAATTGCACTAGTACTTTCTAAAGACCGAAAATCCATCAATCCAAGAACCGTTATAGGCGCCTTAGCCTTCCAACTGATTTTTGCATTTATCGTGTTGAAATGGGAATTTGGAAGAACGATTTTGCAATTCATTTCAAAACTTGTTCAAACCGTGATTGACTCTTCCAATGAAGGAATCCAATTCGTGTTTGGTGGCGTCCTTAACGCAGATAATGCCGGTTTTACCTTTGCATTTCAAGTGTTGCCGATTATCATTTTCTTCGCTTCATTAATCTCAGTTCTTTATTATCTTGGGATTATGCAGTTTGCAACCAAAGTCATCGGTGGAATTTTGTCGAAAATTTTACAAACTAGTAAGACTGAGTCAATGTCAGCAGCAGCTAATATCTTTCTAGGTCCAACTGAAGCCCCATTGGTAGTCAAACCTTATATTGAGAAAATGACCAAATCCGAATTGTTTGCAGTTATGGTAGGTGGGATGGCTTGTGTGTCAGGAGCTGTTTTAGGCGGATATGCAATTATGGGTGTCCCTCTAGACTATTTATTGGCTGCAGCATTTATGGGCGCACCTGCTGGATTGTTATTCGCGAAAATAATCATTCCTCAAACAGAACCAATAGATTTAAACGAAGATGTTCAAATGGTTAAAGACGATGAATCGGTAAATGTCATCGACGCAGCATCACGAGGAGCCATGGATGGCTTGAAAATAGCAGTAAGTGTGGGTGCCATGCTCATCGCCTTTATCTCTCTTATCTTTTTACTGAATACGATAATTGGAGCTGCTGGTGGTGTATTTGGTTTTGAATCGTTAACACTAGAACAGTTATTAGGTTATCTATTGGCTCCACTTGCTTTTGTCATTGGAATTCCTTGGGATGAAGCCGTACAGGCAGCGTCCTTTATTGGACAGAAGTTCGTACTGAACGAATTTGTTGCCTACTCCTCATTTGCACCTGAAATAGATGATCTGTCACCTAAAAGTGTAGCCATGATTAGTTTTGCACTTTGTGGTTTTGCAAACCTTTCATCTTTTGCTATGTTGGTCGGCGGATTGGGAGGAATGGCACCTTCAAGAAGAAAGGACATTGCAGAGCTGGGAATGAAAGCGATTATTGCTGCAACGTTGGCGAATCTGTTGAGTGCTACAATCGCAGGTATGTTGATTTAAAACAGTGACCAATGCCTGTGTAAGAAACAAACAAGAACGTTTAAATAATCTAGAAACTTGGAAGCACTGAACGACAAAAATCTGGAAACTACAAATTTACAGCACAATAATGGAATTCAAGAGCCGTTAACTGTCTCCGTGGCAGTTGACGGCTTTTAATATATTAGTGAATAACTACCGTACATCAACCTACGCTTCATCCTCAAAGGCTTTTAATCAGCCGTATTCCTCCACTGTCTACTCAAAAGTATCTTTTTTTATCTGAAAATTCTCATATTAAACAATATAGTGAACCTCATCATGTAAAGCAAATAAAAAGAGACTTCTGCGGCATATTTAGAAACAAAACATCATAGAGTTTCTATTGTGGCATATAGTGTTGAGATTAAAGATAAGGTAGGTGGTTTTTTGGACTATCAATCGAATCGTTTGGGACAAATCCCTCCGTATTTGTTTGCAGAGATCAATAAGAAGAAGGCTGCAATGATTGGGGCGGGAGTGGATGTGATCGATTTAGGAATTGGGGATCCTGATTTGCCAACACCGCCGCATATTGTCGAGAAATTAGTAGAAGAGATGCAAGATCCTACGAACTTCAAGTATCCCAGTTTCATAGGATGCCTTGAATATCGTCAGTCCATTGCTGATTTCTATTTACGACAATATGGTGTAGATCTCGATCCAGAAACAGAAGTACTAGCCCTCATCGGCTCGAAAGAAGGGATTGCTCATCTGATTCCAACACTGATAGATCCTGGGGATACAGTATTGATACCAGATCCTAGCTACCCCGTCTACAGAATGGCAACGTTACTAGCGAATGGAAAGTATTACGACATGCCTTTACTGAAAGAGAATAATTTCGAACCAGATTTTAGTTTAATTCCTCAAGAAGTCATAACCCGTTCCAAACTGATGTTTTTAAATTATCCAGGGAATCCGACTTCGGCTACTGTTGATATTGAATTCTTCAAAAAGGCAGTCGCTTTTTCAAAAGAACAGGGCATCCCGATCGCTCATGATTCTGCTTATAACATGGTGACGTATTCGAACTATACCGCGCCAAGTATTCTGCAGGTCGAGGGTGCTAAAAAAGGTTCGGTCGAATTCGGTTCGCTTTCGAAAACCTATAATATGACAGGTTGGAGAATCGGATATGTAGTTGGCAATAAAGAAATCATTAAAGCGCTATCAGTCCTAAAGAGTAATACGGACACTGGACAATTCACGCCGATCCAGAAAGCAGCTGCATTTGCTTTAAATAGCGACCAGAGTTGTGTTACAGCACATAACGGCATTTACGAAGAAAGAATGGCTGTCGTGTTGGATGGTCTCTCCTCTATCGGCATACAGGTAGAGCCTCCAAAAGGAAGTTTATTTGTTTGGGCACCAGTTCCGAAAGGCTTTACTTCAACGGAATTTGTCACAAGTGTTCTAGAGAAAACAGGCGTAATCGTTACACCCGGCAATGCCTTTGGCCCCGGTGGAGAGGGGTATTTCCGCATCTCACTGTCGGTTCCGAATGAACGATTATTCGAAGCAATTCATCGAATCAAAGAAAGCATTTAACAGATACGTAAAATGTAGAAGGAGGCAGTTATATGATAAATCGTAAAGGAATTCAAGTTGTTCATCCATCTAAAAAAGGGACAAAGGATAGCGGAGGCAATGACACGAAAAAACTTCTTAACTACATCGACGGTGAGTGGTGCGAATCCTCTTCCGGTAAATTTGTGGACGTGCTAAATCCAGCTAACGGAAAAGTACTAGGGGAAGTCACACAGTCAACTGATGAAGATGTGGATCGTGCCGTCCAAGCTGCTAAAAAAGCACAAAAAGAATGGCGTCTTGTTCCGGCACCTGAACGTGCGGAATACTTATATACAATTGCAAATCTGTTGAAAGAGCGTAAAGAAGAATTGTCACAAATCTTGACTAGTGAAATGGGCAAAGTGATTGACGAAGCTCGCGGAGAAGTACAAGAAGCGATCGATATGGCTTATTACATGGCAGGAGAAGGCCGGCGCCTATTTGGAGATACAGTTCCATCTGAGCTTCGCAACAAATTCGCGATGAGTGTACGTGTTCCAATCGGCGTTGCGGGATTGATCACACCTTGGAATTTCCCAATTGCGATTGCTTCCTGGAAGTCGTTTCCGGCCCTTGTTTCAGGGAATGCAGTAGTATGGAAACCCGCAACAGAAACACCAATCATCGCATACGAATTCGCGAAAATTTTTGAAGAAGCAGGATTACCGAAAGGTCTTCTGAATTTAGTGAATGGTTCCGGAAGAGAAGTAGGGAATGCAATGGTCGAACACCCGGATATCGATTTGATTTCCTTTACTGGGTCAAATGAGGTTGGTAGTGCTATCAATGCCCGTGCTGGAGAACTATTGAAAAGAACATCTCTAGAAATGGGCGGAAAAAATGCTGTCATTGTATTGGAAGATGCGGATCTCGATCTTGCAGTTGACGGTATTTTGTGGGGGGCATTTGGTACAAGCGGCCAACGGTGCACAGCGACAAGCCGAATTATCGTTCATCAGGATGTAAAAGAGGACCTGGAGAACAAGCTTGTTGACCGAATTGGTGAATTATCGCTTGGTGATGGGGCGGACGAAACAGTAAAAGTAGGTCCGGTGATCAATCGTTCATCTCTAGGGAAAATCCATGAGTACGTGAAAATCGGTCTCGAAGAGGGAGCTACACTTCTTGCTGGGGGAAGTATGATAACAGATAGCGGACTCGTTACTGGGAATTTCTATGCGCCAACGATATTCACCGATGCAACGGTTGATATGAGAATTGCTCAAGAGGAAATCTTTGGTCCAGTAGTCTCAATTATCCCGGTGAAAAGCCTGGAAGAAGCCATCGAAGTGAATAATAGTGTGGAATTTGGATTGTCCAGTTCAATCTTCACCGCTAATGTCAATCTAGCTTTCCAAGCGATGAGGGATCTCGATACAGGGATTGTTTATATCAATGCGGGGACGACGGGAGCAGAAATCCATCTGCCTTTCGGAGGGACAAAAGGAACAGGAAACGGACATAGAGATTCAGGAGTAGCTGCACTTGATGTCTATACAGAATGGAAATCCGTCTACGTGGATTACAGTGGGAAATTGCAACGAGCACAAATCGATAACTATTAAATTTAGAATATAGTAGCTGCCAGCAGTATTGACGTTGAATCCTCGTCAGTAGTGCTGGCGGCTTTTGAATTTTTTGTAGTCTTATTAAGAAAGGTTCACGAATCATTCCTATGGCTTGGACATATAGTTAACTAACTTGTACCTCAATGGCGTGGGACAAACAATCGATACGGACAAGGTGAAAGGTGGAGATGTAAATCTCTAATTGAAAGCGCTCGTAAATATTATATTTGGAGGGGTAAAGATGAAAAAAATGTTGTGGCTATCTATTTTATCACTAGTATTAGCGGCAGTACTTGCAGGGTGTGGAGGGAAAAGTAAGGAAAAGGCTGAAGAAGCAGTCACGACAGATGTGGCAGATCGGATCACAGATTCTAAAGTCATGAAAGTAGCTTTTGAAGGGACATACCCACCGTTTAACTTTCTCAACGACAAGGACGAGTTCCAAGGATTTGATGTAGACATTTCAAATGAAATCGCTAAAAGATTGGGCGTTGAAGCTGAATTTATCGCAACGAAATGGGATGGACTAATCGGAGGACTTAAAGCCGATAAATTCGATATTATTATTGGTCAGATGACGGTCACAGAAGAACGTAAAAAAAGCGTAGACTTCACGGATCCATACGTTGTGACGGGTTCTGTTTTAGTAACGCGCGAAGACACAGATGATATTACCGAACTCGCTGATATTAAAGGGAAGAAAGTAGGCGTGGGTGGGGGAACAACTTTTGAGGAAGTTGCGAACAGTGTTGATGGTGCAGATGTAAAGTTGTATAAAGCTGTAAGCGATTACATTCAAGATTTAACGAATAAACGCCTGGATGTCATCATCAATGACCAGTTGCTAATGAACTATAACATCAAAGAGAACAACTTACCGATTAAAGTCACCAGCGACATCTTAAATAAAGATGAAATTGGAATGGCTGTTAATAAAGGAAATGAAGACTTTGTAGAAAAAGTGAATAACGCACTTAAGGAAATGAAAGAAGATGGAACTTATAAAGAAATTTATAAAAAGTGGTTTGGAACAGATCCTTTAGACAAGTGATAATTCCCTAGAGTAACCAGAAGCAGGATCGTTGTTTACTCTAGGATTTTCTTTCATAAAAAATTGACAGAGGTGAACAAATTATATGAGAGTAGTCGTTTTAGGAACTGGGATGATTGGCACAACAATCGTTAGCGAAATGGCAAAATTCGAAGAAATTGAATCGGTCACGGCAGTCGATGTCAGACAGGAGAGTATCGATAAATGTCTCGAAATTGCGGATAATCCAAAGGTGTTTGGAAAGACGGTAACGTTGTCAACGGAAGATGATTTCATAAAAGTACTCGAGGGAGCGGATGTAGCAGTTGGATGTCTCCCTCATTCGTTAAGCTTAACCGCTGTAAAAGCTGCAATCGCTTCGCAATGTCATTTAGTAGATCTGGTTGGGTCCATGTTTAAAGAAAAACTAGAATTACATACTCAAGCAAAAGAGGCTGGAGTCACGATTATCCCAGGGTGTGGTGTTGCGCCTGGCATCACAAACTTCCTTGCAGCACAAGGAATCGAAATGCTTGATGAAGCCGATGAAGCAGTTCTGATTTGCGGGGGGATTCCTAGATGGCCAGTTCCACCACTTTGGTACCAGGTCGTGTTTCGACTAGAAAGTGTATTAGGGCTCTATACAAAGCCTGCATTCGCAATCAAAAATGGTGAAATTGTAGAATTACCGGCCCTCTCAGAGCTTGAGTCAATGTCGTTCCCTTACCCGGTTGGTGACTGTGAAGCCGTCATAACTGATGCACATAGCACTGCATTCACGTTAAAAGGAAAAGTGGGCAACTTAACTGAAAAAACAGTTCGCTATCCTGGCCATTGGCAGAAGATGAAGGTATTAGGTGAGTTGGGCTTTTTAGATAATAAGCCAATTGAAGTCGAAGGGGTCATCACTACTCCCGTAAAAATATCTGAGAAGATACTTGCGCCAAAAATGGTAGGGGTATCAAATGAAGATGTAACGGTTGTTCGAGTGGAAGTTAAAGGTACTAAAGATGGAAAATCTAAAAACTATACATGGGAAATGGTTGATGTATACGACCATGAACGAAATATATCTTCCATGGCAAAAACAACTGCACTTCCCGCTGCACTAGCGGCAAAGTGGATTGCAGAGAAAAAGATACTAGAAACAGGTGTGGTCCCTATAGAAACAATCATTGTTAACGAGAGGTTTGATCCTTTTATTGAAGAACTAAAAGAGCTGGGAATTCACATTGAATTTAAGGGTTAGCATTTAGAGTGATTTGGCTTGCTTCGATAGAAAGTCTGGAAGGAAGTGAAGTAGTGGATGTCACGATAATAATTGACTCATTGCCCTCCCTATTAAAAGCAACGATCATGACGCTTTTTTTAAGTTGTATATCAGTACTCATAGCACTGGTGATAGGATTTTCCACAGCGATTATCCGAATTCTAAAGATCAAAGTTGTCTATCAAATCGCCAGTATCTATATATCCGTAATTCGTGGAACCCCACTTCTTGTACAAATATTTGTCATTTACTATGGATTGCCTCAAATCGGTATTTCACTAGATCCTATTTCTTCGGGGATTATGGCACTAAGTCTAAATGCGGGTGCCTATCTTTCTGAATCATTCCGTGCATCCATCCTCGCTGTCGACAGGGGCCAGATGGAAGCTGCTATTTCAATGGGGATGACATATGGGCAAGCGATGAGAAGGATCATTATCCCTCAAAGTCTTCGGATTGCAATTCCGACATTATCAAACTCATTTATCGTTCTAGTGAAGGATACATCGCTAGTCTCTGTCATAACCGTTACTGAACTACTGCAAATGTCTAGTTTGATCATTGCAAAAACGTTTGAGCCGCTAACGATTTATTTAACAGCAGCAGCCATTTATTGGATTTTGATAACGTTCTTTACTACATTGCTGGATAAATTCGAAAAGCGCTCATCAAAGCATTTAGTTCGATAACGTAGGTAGGAAATCTAGGTTTAGGGGGAGGGTATAATGCAGGTTATTGAAGTTAAAAATCTTAAAAAAGCATTCGGAGACAATCCGGTTTTAGATGGAGTCGACTTGACTGTAAATAAAAGTGAAGTCGTCGTTATAATGGGGCCAAGCGGTTCAGGAAAATCGACTTTTCTCAGATGTTTAACCTATTTAGAAGAGCCGAACGAAGGCATTATTAGAATCGGTCCACATGAACTACATACAGGTGGAAAAGTGGATCGAAAACGCAAGAAAGAGATTAGGGAGTTACGAAAGAAAACTGGTTTTGTTTTTCAATCATTTAATCTATTTCCGAATAAGACTGCCATTGAAAACGTGATGGAAGGTCCCTTGACTATTTATGGCGTGAAACCGGCCGAAGCAAAGGAATTAGCGGAATCCCTTCTTAGCAAAGTAGGTCTTGGAGATCGTTGTGATCATTATCCTTCCCAGTTGTCAGGGGGTCAACAGCAACGCGTGGCGATTGCTAGGGCGTTATCTCTAAATCCTACCGTCATGCTCTATGATGAACCCACGTCTGCTTTGGACCCTGAACTAGTTAGAGAAGTACTCCAGGTTATTAAAGATTTGGCAGAAGAGGGAATGACCATGGTCATCGTTACACATGAAATGAATTTTGCGAGAGAAGTGGCGGATCGAGTGATTTTCATGGATGGCGGTGTCATTGTCGAACAAGGGGACCCCAAAGAACTATTTGATAATCCCAAGGAAGAACGGACAAAAAGATTTCTTACGATGGCGGAGTGAAATCGATGTTTGCATTCTGGTCATGAGGTACACAAATAAAAGCGGGGGGAGAAAAGAATTTCTTTTCTCCTCTTGCTTTTATTTGGTTAGGTATAACAGGGCATTGTAAACTGATCCTCAATAAGGTTATTTGTTGTCTTAACAACTATATACATATGAAATGATGCAGTACGGATTTCCTATCTATTAACTCTTTGAAAAATATTCAGAATAGTATTGACGGCAGTAGTGTATTAAGCATATAATACGCTTATGGTGTATGAACCACGTGGTACACACACTCGGTTGGATTATTGTTAAAAAAGGTTGTTATAGGAGTTGTTTCGATGAATGTAAATTTTAATAATCGTGATCCGGTCTATTTGCAAATTGTTCGTTATTTCAAGGAGAAAATTGCAGTTGGGGGCTTGAAGCCTGGCGAGGAAATTCCCTCAAGGCGGGAGTTGGCAAATCGGATGAAAGTTAATCCTAATACCGCGCAACGAGCGTATAAGGAAATGGAGGAACAGGGATTGATTTATACGGAGAAGAATCATCCAAGTAAAATCACATCGGATAAAATGATATTAGGTAAGGTAAGAGATGAACTTCTTGCTGAAGCAGTTGATATGTTTGTGACATCTGTCCGTTCCATTAATGTACCAGTAGAGGAATTGCTGGACTTGGTTAAGGTAAAGTACACGGATAACGGTGATAAGGAGGCTTAACCATGATTGAGGTAAAAGCGGTTGAAAAGAAATTCGGACGTAAGAAAATATTAAAAGGCGTATCTTTTACAGCAAACAAAGGTGAAATTACTTGTTTAATTGGAATAAACGGAGTTGGGAAGACAACGATTTTAAATGCAATTATGGCTCTTACCCCAATTACTAAAGGACAGATTTTAATAGATGGAGAACCGATAAATAAAACAACATTCGAAAAAATCACCTTTATCCCTGATACTATTACGATGCTACCCCACATGAAAATAGCAGAAGCGATGGAGTTTATGAATGACTTTTATACTTGTTGGAATCAGGAACGCGCAACTGAATTACTAGGTTTTTTTAGATTAGATCCGAACGATCGAATTGCTTCCTTATCAAAAGGAAATGCAGCAAAGGTTAACCTGTTACTTGGTCTAGCACTTGATGTGGATTATGTATTAATGGATGAGCCGTTTTCGGGAATTGACATGTTTAGTCGAGAAGATATAGCAAATGTATTTACAAGTCATTTGATTGAAAATCGCGGTGTAATTATTACAACTCATGAAGTAGGGGATATCGAACACTTAATTGATAAAGTGGTCCTTCTAGATGATGGTAAGGTTACAAAGGAATTTAGTGCAGAAGAAGAACGTGAAAACGAAGGGAAGTCTGTTATTGATGTAATGAGAGAGGTGTATCAAAGATGAAAAATTACTTGAAGCTCGTTAACTTTGAATTTAATCGCATTGCGAAACTGTTTGCAGTTTTACTTGGTGTAACCTTTGTTATACAGATTGTAGGAGTCATTGTGCAATCAAGATATTATCTTAACATGGCTAATGAATTGATCTATGAAGGAATGTTGTCAAAAGCAAAGTTTCTGGAAAATTACGGGCATTTGAGTTTGTCTCAGATAGTGAATAGCATGTGGTTTCGCGCTCCAATTTTGTTTTGCGTCGCTGCTGTTGGATTCTATATCTTTCTTATTTGGTATCGCGATTGGGTTGGAAAGAATTCATTTATTTACAGATTATTAATGCTCCCAACAGCCAGATTGAATATTTTCTTTGCAAAGATTACCACTATTTTAATCATGACATTAGGACTAGTTGCATTTCAACTCATTATGCTACCGATTGAGACGCTAGTTATGAAAGGTATTGTGCCTAAAGAATTTATTATGGATATTAGCTTGAACCAAATTATGACTAGCCTGCCAGAGTTACGTTTCATCTTTCCAAATAGACCGATAGAACTTATTTTAATGTATGGTGCAGGTGTGTTAGCTGTTAGTATTCTATTTACTGCGATTTTAATGGAAAGAAGCTTCAAATGGAAAGGAATTATTGCTGGACTTATTTATAGTTCTGTTGCGGTAGGTTTAACGATTTTGCCATTACTTTTAAATGTGTTTGTTCTCAATGGCTTTTTCTACTCAATTGAATTGTTTGTACTTGAAATCATAATGGCATCACTAGTTCTCACCGGGTCTATTTGGACTTGTAGATTCCTGTTAATGAAAAAGATCACCGTATAAGGAGTGTTGAAAATGAAAAAATATTGGAAATGCACTGCAATCATCGTTGTTATTTTGCTTAGCATGGGTTCTTTCTACGTAAATTCTTCTACATCAGCGGAACAATTTCCAACGTTTGTTATCCAAACATTAAGCGGGGATTCCCAAGAAATTAAACCGCTGATGTTGAAGGGCCACTACGTAGATACATCTTCCATGATAAGTGTTAATTCGTTTCTAACAATTAGCGCGATAGGAAGTACCTATAGTGGTCATTCCTTTTTTGATCAATTAGTCGGAAACCCACCGGCTGTAATCAAGGGGTTACAAGAAAAACATCGTACTTTCATGAGAGGCAAAAATTTCTCGGAAGAGTTATTTTTCGAGAACAGTCAGTTTCTGGCTTATGCGGATGTAGATTTTAGTTCGGTAAGATCAAGAAACCATAAGTTTGATATATCTGTGTTAACCAAAGAGGATGACACTATAAACTCCTTCAAAATGGATGTTCCAGAGGGCAGAGTAATGGATTATCTTTTAGTCGAGGATGTACAAATAATTGAGGATAAGCTATACCTCATCACCAATAACATGATAAGCAATAATGGGAACCAATATGAAGAAAAACGAATTTATACGATTGATCTAGCTTCCAAAAAAATAATAAACCATGAAGCAATTATTCAGTTTCCGAGAAGTCAAGAGCATACCCGTATTGATGTACAACTAGTTAGAACAAGCCCTACTAAAGCGAATGACCATCTAATACTTCTGAAAACGGAAAATAAAGTAAGTGAAGATATGGAGACTACAAGTGATGAAGTTGTAAGTCAGGAAATCATCTCTTACAATATAGAAACGAAAGAAAAGGAAACGATTAATATACCAGGCTTGCGTTTAGGAGGTAACCAACTCAGCTTCTTCGATGGTTCTACCATTTATTTCATGATGTTAGATGGACAAAAACTCCTAGTAACTCCGTATCGTTTAGCAGATGATACGGTTGGTCAACCATTTAGTATCCAATTATCTGGTGAAAAGGGTAACGTGTCAGAACCAATTACAACCGTAATAGACGATAAACTCTATGTCGCTTCCTCACAAATGAATGCAGACATAAATGCAAATGTAATTGTTGCGGATTCGTATACGGGTAAAATACTTTTTAAAGGTCAAGTAGCTTTAGATGATTCATCGAAAGAAAAAAGTCGTTTCGATTTATCTTTGCATGAACTCTTTGTGAAATAGATCGTAGAAAGAGAGATTTAATAAATTTCTTTTAGAACAGAGGAGGTAAAAGTGAAAACAATATCAAATAAAGCAATTGTTTTAGCTGAACTCAACCTAAGTATGAATGAGCAAAAAAGTAATGAACTCTATATGGAATGTAAGAAGAAAGTGCATCGGGTTGCACTTTCTTATGTGAAGGATAACTGCATAGCAGAAGATTTATCTCATGAAATTCTTGTGAAATGCTATCTTAACTATAAAACATTTAACGGAGAACGTTCCTTCTATTCATGGATTTATCGAATTGCTAATAATCATTGTATTGATTTTTTACGAAAAGGTTACCGTCATCGAGTTGTGCTTCACGAAAATATGGAGCTACTTAACGATGAGGACGCGTGTACGCCTGAATTTGAGGTTTTAAATAGTTTTGATACAGAAGAACTCAGAAACAAGATAAGGCAGTTGCCTTCGAAGTATGAAGAAGTCATAACCCTCTATTACTTTAAAGACCAGTCTTTGAAAGAAATCCAACATCGTTTAAATATAAATCTTTCAACAATAAAAACAAGGTTGTCTCGGGCCAAGAGGATGTTGAGGGACATGTATTAGGATGTAGAATGTCCAGTTTACCTTTTATAGTTAGTGTTCGTCATAAGGAGGGCGCAGCAAAAAGAAGGTTGCCCATTATTTGGTGCCCTTTTTATTCAATTTATAAATCCATAAAAAATAATTAACTTCTTCCTCTCATGGATTGTCAACTCTAGACCGTAAAAGTTTTCTAAGATCCCTAATCGATACTCGTCAGGTGTTTTAATAATCAAGAGTCCAGTGGAATCGAATCCGATTGAATAATTTAAGCTCACGTCATTGCTGACTATGGGACGTGAAGGTCATTACTAAGCACAGAAAAAAGACCCTACATAGAGTAGGGTCTTTTTCTAGCTATAATTAAGCTTTTTGAACGTTAGTAGCTTGTAGGCCACGTTGTCCTTGTTCGATTTCAAAAGTTACACTTTGACCTTCGTCTAAAGATTTGAAACCTTCGCTTTGGATTGCTGAGAAATGTACGAATACGTCCTCTCCAGCTTCACGCTCGATAAATCCAAATCCTTTTTCTGCATTGAACCACTTAACTGTACCTTGTTCCATAATTATTGCCTCCTAGTGCGGATAACCACACATTGTGTTACTACGCTTGCTCAAATACCTTAGACGAAAAACAAAATCAATTCTCAATCTGAAAAAGAACAAGAATAATACTCCCTTAGAATAACAGAGATATGATGAAATAGCAAATAGAACGATTCATATTTATAAAGAAGCCATTGAGATTCAGCTTGTAAAATAAAGGGATTTATTAAGTTGTTGGATACAGCCTATGAGCAGGGGATTGTAACCACAATAAAATCAACATGTTTCCACTGTTTCAATCAACTCTTGAATCCCTTCTTTCTTCAACGTTTGGACCTATTAATGAATAGGCGCAGATCTTATATACAAAATCGCACCCATTCGTTTACATGCACGTCTAAGTTAAACATCATTTTCTAGAGTTGACTCTATAGCTTCATTTTTCACCTGCAAAATGTACTCCTTTAAAACGAGCTCCTTTCCACCGTTCTTTTCATACCAGTTTTTAACACGCTCAACGTGAGCCTTATCATTTCTCAACATGGATTCAATCTTTAAATAATCCTCGTAACTGTCATATTCCCATATAGCGAAAATCTCGACAGTGTCATCCTCGTTATTCTTCATCCAACGACCTACTAAACGTGATCCGTACTTAAGTTGGTTAGGTAAGTTTGTTTTGTTAAAATGGGCATTAAAATTTTCAACGAATTCATTTTTCACAACGTAAAATTTTCTCCTATAAAACATAAACTCTCCCCCAAGATTTAAGAAATATTATAATATTTCCTTACTCAATTCACATTTCAATAACAAAAAGGACTGATTGTTGAGTCTAATTATTCATCATTCCAAATGAATTGTATCAAACAGCAAACTGAATAATCAAACTTCCGAGGTGTTCCATAAAAATCATTACCAATAATTTTTGTGGAGCACTTATTCTACGTAGTCTCTTTGAAATGTTGATGCTGCTTTAAAGCCATATATAAAAGTGTACATTGCTTGAAAGAATTCAAATCGATGCTCACTATTTCTTGAAGTTGCTTCAATCTGTACATCAGCGTATTGCGATGAATATATAGTTTTTTGGCAGCTTGGCTCATGTTCATTTGTTCATCACAATAGACGAGAAAGCTGTCGAGGAGGACAGGGCCATTCACATGATTGAGTAATTTTTTGATGTGATTGTTCAGTGTCCATTGTGAGGGGAGTGTGATCTCTTCTAGACCATGTGATAGTAAGTCCCAATCGTCATTAGAAACGATTGATTGTTGAAAGTGATGGCGATTCGCAATCTCCAAAGCTTTTCTACATTGCTCATAAGAGTTTAAAATTCCTTCAATGGATGGAGAAGGATCACTGTATGAAAACATTAATTTACTATCTATTCCACGGGTCTCTAAAAATTTCCTCAGCTTGTCCGAGGCGAACTCTAATCTCTTTAACAATGTAGTTCTCTCATCGGAATGGTCGGAGAGTAAAATAAGCCATTGACCCGAAGATAAAGGAACAACAATATCCTGTTCTTTTGTATTGAATAAATTTCTCAAGCATAAATATAGCTCTTGTTCTTCTGGGCTGAATGTATGTGTTTGCTGGATAGAGAGAGCTTGATCATTAGTAGGCAGTAGATCCAATAGAATACAGCGCCTTGGTATTCCTAATGTAAATCCGTGAGTGTCACAATGGCTACGAATATTACTAAAATCAGCTTTCTCTTGATAAAAAGAGAGACATTTAAAGAAATCCCGCATCGATTCCATTTGAGAGGCAACTGTCCTTGAACGGAAGTTTTCCATTAAGAGCATTTCTATATGGGATTGGACAAATTGTAGGTACCGTTCAACGATTGCTGGGTCACCAATAAGACCGAGTACACCGACTGTTTCTTGTTGGAATCTTAGAGGAGTAGCAATACCAGGTAAGACGTTGACGAGATTGGCAGTTTGTTCCTTGGTGAAAAACATCATCTTTCCTGACTGTGTCACTTCTGTAGTGACAATGTGATGTGAGCCAAGTCGGTTATTGTCTGTGCTCCCAATTACCAACCCTTCCTTATCCGTAATACTAATCGGGATATTTAATATAGAAGAAAACTGTTCGACGATTGATTGTGCATAGTGCCCAATGTTCTGCAATTCATTCATCCCTTTCCACTAGTTGATTTTCAACTCTTTTACGGTGAACTGGCCAGAATTTGTTTTTGTTCGTACTAAATTGTTGTGCAGTTTGGATGTATTACTTTCAAGATATGAAAGTATATTGGAAGACAGAATAGATTAAGTGATGGGAGGGATTTCAAATATTAGTTTTGAGTGCTAAAAGCCAAATGGAACTAGTGGATATGAAAGAAATTTTACAATGTATCGAGGTTGCTCTAGAAGAATTTTCAGGGTCAGCTACCGATACTCCCATTCGAACGATTTTACCGTTTGGCACTGACAACTCTGGTGTCGTGATGCCGTCAGTAGCAGAAGGTTTACAATCGATGGGACTCAAATATGTGAACGTTGTACCTTCTAATATTAATATTGGAAAAAAGGTCATTAACGGTGTTGTTTTACTTTCTGACATTACAACGGGAGAACCACTCGCATTATTAGAAGGCTCTTACTTAACGCGATTACGGACAGGAGCTTTGTCAGGAGTTGCGACAAAGTACTTATCTCGGAAAGATTCCAAAACACTAGGCATTATCGGTACAGGTGAACAAGCAATGGGACTATGTGAAGCAATCCTAGCAGTGAGGGACATCGATACAATCTATCTTTACAATAGAAGTGAAGCGAAGGCACTATCATTTTCAAAGTTTGTGAGTAGTAGGTTCAATAAGCAAGTTGTCATTTGCCAAAATTCTAATGAAGTTGTTAGAAATTCAGATATTCTTGTTACCGCAACAACTTCTATGGAACCCGTATTTACGGAAGCCTTAAAACCTGGTGTCCATGTAAATGGAGTAGGTTCTTTCAAGCCAACTATGCAAGAGTTACCGACATCAGCCATTTGCGGTGCTGCTAAAGTAGTTGTGGAATCCAAAGAATCGGCTTTAGAAGAAGCGGGAGACTTAGTAATTCCGATCCAGGCTGGAATGTATTCTAAGGATGCGGTCCACGGAGAACTTGGACAAATTATAAGTGGGAAACTAACAGGAAGAGATAATGAACACGAGGTAACTGTATTTAAATCGGTGGGATTGGCCATTGCTGACATCGTCATTGCAAAATACTTTTACGACAAAGCCTGCAAAAATAAAGTTGGAGTAACAGTGGACCTTACATGATATAACGCAAGTTGAACTACTATTTTAGGGGGTACAGGCTATGAAAAAAGCGGATATTATCATTGTCGGTGGTGGAGTCATGGGTTCGAGTACAGCCTTTTCATTGCGCAAGAATGGGTTCGAGGGGAGTATTCTAGTATTTGAAAAAGATCCAACATATGAGTATTCATCTACATCCCGAAGTGCAGGTGGTTTCCGGCAATTATATTCAACTTCTATTAATATCCAACTAAGCCGATTTAGTTTGGAAGTCTATAGAAATTTTGCGGAAGACATGGCCGTAGACGGGGACAAGGCTGAAATTGACTTCAAACAGCGGGGGTATTTATTTTTAGCGACTGATCGGATGTTGCCTGCTTATGAAAAGCAACTCAAATTGCAAAATTCTCTCGGAGTTCCATCTGAAATCCTATCGACCAGCGATTTACTGAACATCATCCCAGAGCTTGAAACAGGTGATTTAGCCGGGGGATTATTCTGTAAAGAAGATGGTTATCTGGATCCGTATTCGGTCATGCAAGCATATCGGAAAAATGCCCAACACTTGGAGGTGGATTATGTAACAGCAGAAGTCTCCTCATTACTTACAGAAGGCGGACGAATGAAGGGGGTTCAATTAGTTGACGGAACCATTTACACTTCACCGGTTGTCATTAATTGTGCAGGTGCTTGGGGTGCAACATTAAGCGAAGAAATCGGATTACCATTGCCCGTTGTCCCGTTGAAACGCCAGATGTATGTCTTTGACTCTACTAAGAGATTGGAGAAAATGTTACCGCTTACAATCGATCCGACTGGCGTCTACTTCCGTCATGAGATGGATCGGGTAGTCGCGGGATTTTCGGATGATGTAAAACCTGGTATCGATTTTAAATGGAAGCGGTCCTCGTTTGATCATTTGTGGCCGATTTTAGCGCACCGAATTCCAAACTTTGAAAGTCTCAAATTGGAATCGGGTTGGGCTGGAATGTACGACCATAATACAGTCGATCAAAATGCCATTATCGGTGAGCATCCACAGATGAAAGGGTATTACGTTGCACTTGGATTCAGTGGACATGGCATGCAACAAGCACCTGGTGTCGGTCTCGGATTGGCTGAACTGATTTGTAAAGGGAAATATGAAACGCTCGATTTGACACCACTTCGTGTAGAACGATTTGCAGAAAACGATTTAGTATTGGAAGATGCAATTGTGTAAATAGAGTTATATGAAATGTACTGAGAAAACCAAAGGAGCTGAGTGAATTGCATACGATTATAATGGTCGAATTCGTCATGTATCTCTTGATAATGCTGATTGTTGGATATCTCGTTAGTCGCAGATCGAAAAGTCATGCAGATTTCCTTTTAGGTGGGAAGCAGTTGCCAGGTTGGGCGTTAGCATTTTCAGAACGTGCTACTGGGGAGTCGGCATGGCTTCTGCTAGGATACACCGGTTTTGTTTTTGCAACAGGATTATCAGGTGTTTGGGTAGCAGTTGGAATCGCTTCAGGCATTATCTTCTCTTGGCTGTTCTTAGCGAAACGATTTATGAAGGAAGTAGAGAAAACCGGTGCGTTGACACTTCCTAGCTTCCTAGCAGCTCGTTTCGGCAAACAAGGTAAGCTCATCCTTTGGCTTTCTACTATTCTTATTTTCAGTTTTATGATGTTTTACTTTGGAGCACAAATTGCAGGTGCTGGAAAAACATTGTTTGCCGTTTTTAATATTCCTACTACAGTAGGCGCCATTTTAAGTATTATCGTTGTCGTTATCCTTGCTTATGTGGGTGGGTTTGTAACAGTCGTTTGGACAGACATGATTCAATCGGTCATGATGCTCATTACTTTAGTTGCCTTACCGATTGTAGCACTCGTTCAAATTTCAGCTGCTGATTTGTCGATCAGTGAGGCTCTCGTTGCTGCAGGACCATCGATGGATTCTTGGACGGGTGGAGCAATTGGGTTCTCATTAGGTTTGTTACTCTTTAACAACTTTGCTTGGTTTTTTGGTTTCCTTGGCGGGCAACCACAATTAAGTGCTCGATTTATGGCCCTTAGAAGTGAAAAAGAAGCAAAACAGGGTAGTATCGTCGCAATCACGTGGACGATCTTAGCTTACAGCGGAGCGTTCATGATCGGGATTACGGCGCTCACATTATACCAAGGTCAAGTATTTGCAGACGTCGAGATGATTTTGCCTTTTATGATTCTTGACTTGATGCCACCATGGATCGCAGGCATTTTACTTGCAGGGATTCTTGCAGCAATCATTTCAACTGCTGATTCACAGTTACTAGTCATTACAAGTTCCGTAAGTGAAGACATCATACACCGTGCTATGAATTTAAAGCTTTCTGAAAAGAAATTAGTAGCCATCTCTCGTCTAACAATAGTCGGAGCAGGAATCGTAGGGTTAGTGATTGCCTTAACGTCGAAATCCCTTGTGTTTCTCGTAGTCAGTTGGGCGTGGGCTGGTGTCGGATGTACTCTGTCGCCAGCAGTCATGTTAACGTTCCTGTGGAAACGGTATTCAGGAATCGGTGTCATCGCGACAATTATCTCAGGATTCGTCAGTACAGTTATTTGGATTTCAACACCACTCGATGCGATTGCGACATCTCGTTTCACAACGTTCTTTATCGCAGCTGCATTTGGAATTGTCTTCAGTTTACTGTTCCCGGATAAAAAAGAAGAAGAACAGGAACCCGCTACAGCAGAAGTATCGGATTCAACACCAGTTTAAGGAAGATGGCTAGGATGTCATTGTTAGGAACAAAAGACGCAGACTTTGTGGTTTGTGTCTTTTGTTTGTACATAGCGTGACTTATGGCTGTGGCGTATCAGAATTAGAACGTATGACAGGTAAGAACTTGGAATATACATGGAGTGAAGGAGAATAACAAACTCGATTGCAGTTAATAGATCGTACCATTAAAGAGGTTTCAAGAGAGTTGAGTGTGAGCTCGTAGTCTAACACGGAAGGAGATCGGACTTGGAAAAATTGTTGGAGAAAGAAGAGTTTATAAAATTTGTGAAAAATGGAGATAAGTTGCTTGTAGGTGGTTTCGGAATGTCAGGAACACCATTGACTTTAATAGATGGAATTGCAGCTTCTTCATTAAAGAATCTTACTGTTGTCAGTAATAACTTAGGCGAGCCTGGCAAGGGATTGGGGATTCTTTTAAAAGAGAAGAAATTGAACAAAGCAATTGGGTCCTACTTTACGACAAATCGCGATGCGGTCCAAGCATGGGTCGATGGTGAACTGGAGATTGAGTTGATCCCACAAGGAACTTTAGCAGAAGCTGTACGATGCGGAGGCGCAGGAATCGGTGGTTTCTATACCAAGACAGCGGTGGGCACCAAATTAGCTGAAGGAAAAGAAGAGAAGGTGATTGATGGTGAACGATTCATATTAGAAAAAGCCATCAAAGGCGACGTTTCGCTCATAAAGGCCCATAAAGCAGATCACTTAGGAAACTTAGTGTACGACCATACAGGCAGAAACTTCAATCCAGTCATGGCGACGGCCAGTAAAATCGTCATTGCGGAAGTGGATGAAATCGTTGAGAACGGTGTCCTGCTACCTTCGGAAATAGTAACCCCTCACGTTTATGTAGACTACATCGTAAAAAGTAATTACGTGAAAAAGGCAGGTGTTTTTGTTGAATCAGTTTAAGCGTATAAAAATTGCGCATCGGATTGTCCAAGAATTGAAACAAGGTCAAGTTGTCAATCTTGGTGTAGGCATTCCTACGCTCATTCCAGATTATTTAGGAGAGAAAAAATTAGTCTTACAATCGGAGAATGGTTTGCTTGGAATGGGTCCTACTCCGCCTGCAGCCGAAGTGAATATGGATTTGATAAGTGCGAGTAAAGCTCCCATCACAATGGAAATTGGCGCTTCACTATTTGATAGTTCAAATTCGTTTGCAATGATTAGAGGCGGCCATATAGATGTTGCAGTCCTAGGAGTATTGCAAGTAGATCAGACAGGTGAAATCGCCAATTGGGCAGTACCAGGTCAAACAATCTTGGGTGTGGGGGGAGCGATGGATTTAGTTGCTGGAGCAAAAGAAATTATTGTAGCGACTTTGCATTCATCCAAAAATGGAGAGCCCAAACTTGTGAAGGAATTGACATTTCCGTCGAGTGGAATACGCAAAGCAGATCTAGTTGTTTCAGAACATGCCGTTTTTAAGTTTGAGGATGGAACGATGCGACTCATTGAAATCTTGTCTGATATTAGCATAGAAGAACTAAAAGAAATAACTGGCGCTGAGTTTGAATACAATTCAGAGACAACGAACGCCTAATAGGGAGACGTTGTTTTTGAAGAAGATTAAAGGTTTATTAGACAAGCATGTAGGCAGAGAAGTTAACCCTTCATCCTAAGAAAACAATACAGAATATATAAACCTGTAACTAGTAATTATTGAGGAGGCTGAGTGATGAAGCAAATTACAATTGTCGGTTCCGGTGTCATGGGGAAAGGGATCGCTTATGCGGGGGCAGTGTCTGGATTTAAAGTGGTTTTGAATGATTTGACCGATGAAATACTCGCTAGAGCGAAAAAGGATATCGAAGAGTTACTAGATTCAAGCTTTCTTGGAGGCTTTTTAAAAGAAGAGAACTACAAAAGTGCAAAAAAGAATCTTGTTTATGAATCCAATTTAGAATTTGCAGCTAAAGAAGCGGATCTAGTTATCGAAGCTGTTCTTGAAAAAATCGAATTGAAAATTGAAGTTTTTCAGAAGCTAGATCATATTTGTAAGCCGGAAACGGTTCTTGCTACAAACACTTCGACTATGAGTCCGACAGAAATTGGTGCCCAAACATCTCGACCAGACAAAGTCGTCGCTATGCATTTTTTTAACCCAGTCCATAAGATGAAGTTGATTGAAGTCGTTAGAGGTCTCGAAACGTCCGATGAAACAGTCGAATTTGTTAAGGGGATTGCTGAGTCACTTAGAAAAGAAGCTATTGAAGTCAATGAGTTTCCTGGTTTCGTAACTTCCAGAATGAACTGCTTAATTGGCAATGAAGCGATGAATCTACTGATGGAAGGTGTTGCTTCCGCTAAAGATATCGATAAGGCGATGAAGTTAGGTCTTAATCATCCAATGGGGCCATTAGAACTTGCTGATCTAGTCGGTTTAGATACTAGACTTCGAAATATGGAATATTTATATGCAACGTTAGGCGAGAAATATCGCCCTTGTCCTCTAATCGTTAACTATGTGAAAGCGGGACGTCTTGGAAAGAAAAGTGGCAAAGGGTTTTACGAGTATACGTAAGGGAGGAAACAAAATCGAAATTTACACTAACGTTGTTGTGGAAAAAGAAGAAGGCGTTATGTACCTCACACTTAACCGTCCAGAAATGAGAAATGCGCTAGACGCAAAAACACTATTGGAAATCGATTCAGCTTTTTCGGATGCTGAACTGGACAAGGAAGTTCGAGTAATTGTTATCCAAGGTGCAGGTGGGAAATCATTTGCAGCTGGAGCGGATATTCAACAACTCCATGACCGGGACTCACTTGAAGCACTTATCCCTGGAATGCAAGGATTGTACTCTAAAATTGAAGGTTGTTCGAAAGTGACGATTGCTGCTGTGACTGGATATGCCCTTGGTGGCGGATGTGAATTGGCGCTCGCTTGTGATATCCGAGTAGCAACGAAACGAGCAAAATTTGGATTACCTGAACTTAATTTAGGGATTATACCTGGTGCAGGTGGTACGCAACGTCTTTCCAGAATCATCGGGAAAGGACGTGCACTTGATATGATCTTGACCGGAAAAATAATTGATGGTGAAGAAGCGGAGCGGATAGGCTTAGTCACTTACTTTACAGATGAAGACGGGCTAAATGAGACCGTGGGAAAAGTTGCTTCCGACGTTATGAAAAAAGGTCCAGTTGCTGTACAACTTGTAAAAGCAGCAGTTCATAAAGGATTCGATATCGATTCTGGAACAGCAATGTGGATTGAGAAACTATCCCAGGCAGTCGCTTTTACAACAGAAGATAAAAAAGAAGGTACGTTAGCATTTTTAGAAAAAAGAACTGCGAATTTCATCAATCGATAAGGGGAGAAATGGCTATGGATTTCAATTTCACGGAGGACATCGATTTTTTAAGATATAACGTTAGGAAGTTCGTCCGGGAACAAGTGGAACCGGTCGCGATGGAAATTGAAGAAAGTGACCTCATTCCAAAGAGAATTGTAGATTTGTCTAAAGAGATGGGGCTTTTCAGCCTTGGAATCCCTGAGGAATATGGTGGACTTGGACTCGATATGGTTGGGAAATGTGCAATCTATGAAGAGCTTGGAAAAACACATAATGGATATACGACTCTGATCGGTGCCCATACAGGAATCGGTACCGTGGGAATTGTGGACCTTGGTACGGAAGAGCAGAAGAAGAAATACTTGCCGAAGATGGCTACGGGCGAATGGATTGGTGCGTTCGGATTGACTGAGCCAAGTGCAGGTTCAAACGCTGCAAACTTGAAAACAAGTGCTGTTAAAAAAGGTGATAAATACATTATTAACGGGTCCAAGCATTATATTACGAATGCTGTAGACGGTCATGTATTTACTGTAATGGCAGTAACTGACAGTTCTAGAGGGGCACGTGGGATCACTTCGTTCATTGTTGAAAAAGACACGCCTGGATTCATCCTCGGATCAGTAGAACAGAAAATGGGTTTAAGAGGTTCTCATTCTGCTGAATTATTTTTCGACAATATGGAAGTACCCGCAGAAAACGTCTTAGGCGAAGAAGGTTCGGGTTATATCAATGCGCTGAAAATACTTGCGAATGGCCGGGCTGGACTAGCCGCTAGAAACTTAGGCTCCTGTGTTAGATTGCTGGAACACTCTCTCGAATATGCGCATGAACGAGAACAATTTGGCCAAAAGATTGTCGACATGCAGGCGGTCCAACATATGCTAGCTGAAATCAGTATGCAAATCGAAGTCCTTCGCTCCATGACGTATCGTGTTGCCTGGATGACTGATCAGAATAAGCGTGTAGTGAGAGAAGCAGCGATTGCTAAACTTTTTGCTTCAGAAGTGTATAACAAAGTTGCAGATCTTGCTCTACAAATCCACGGGGGCATTGGATATATGAAAGACTATCCAATCGAACGCTATTATCGTGATGCTAGAATTACAAAAATCTATGAAGGCACTTCCGAGATTCAAAGAAACATCATTGCCAGTGAACTGAAACGTGATTATGCAAATAAGGGGCTGTAGAAGTTGCGGGATTCTTATATTGTTGAAACGGTAAGAACGGCGGTTGGAAGAATGGGTGGTTCGCTTAAAGACATCACAGTCGATCGATTGGCGGAAAAAGTGATTCGGGAAGTGATGACAAGAACGAATAAAGACATTGAAGTGGATGAAGTTATTTTAGGTCAGGCAAAACAAAGTGCTGATACGTCGAATTTAGCCCGTCTAGCTGCATTAAGAGCAGAACTACCAGTCACCGTTCCGGGATACACAGTCCATCGCCAATGTGGATCAGGTTTACAAGCCATCAATAATGCGGACCAACAGATACGACTGGGGTTATCAGATGTTGTAATTGCTGGTGGTGCAGAAAGTATGAGCACAGCTCCTTATTACATTCGAAATGCCAGGTATGGCTTCGGTGCTGGGAATGGGATGATTCTGGATCCGAACACAGAAAGTCAGCCTTGTTCACAACCTGCCGAAACATATGGGGAATTGACAATGGGCTACACGGCTGAAAATCTAGCGGAACACTATAATATTTCACGAGAAGAACAAGATGAATTCGCGATAAGAAGTCAACTTCTTGCTGAAAAAGCAATTCAGGATGGACGTTTCAAGGACGAAATCGTTTCTTTTGAAGTTAAATCGAGAAAGGCTAGTTTTCAGTTTGAAGTGGACGAACACCCAAGGAAATCGACGAAAGAACAACTGGCAAAACTTCGTGCAGTTTTCAAAGAGGGTGGATCTGTCACTGCAGGAAATGCTAGTGGAAGAAATGATGGTGCATCTGTCGTGCTAATGATGTCAGAGAACAAATTGAAGGAATACGGATTAAAGCCGAAAGCAAAAATCATTGCACAAGCAGTGAGTGGAGTTTCTCCAGACGTAATGGGAATCGGCCCCGTGACCTCTACACAGAAAGCGTTGGAGCAGTGTAGTCTCACCATCGATGATATTGACTTGATTGAACTAAACGAAGCATTCGCTGCCCAGGCTTTATCAGTCATTAAAGGCGCAGGCATGGACATTGAAAAAGTGAATGTAAATGGCGGGGCGATTGCGCTTGGTCATCCAATTGGAGCTACAGGCGCGGTGCTTATGACGAAATTACTCCATGAAATGGCTCGTAGAGGTTCCAAGTATGGATTGGTGACACTTTGCATTGGCGGTGGCCAAGGCATTACAACGATTGTTGAAAACTTACAATGACATAACAGAATGGCGTTAGAAATAACTTTCAGAAAGGCGTTGTCCATTGTCTTTGCATATCGTTCAAATTCTACCTATGTACCATCCCGATGGGGAAGAAAAGTTGAAAGAACTTGCAGAAGTGAAACAATTTAATGAGTTTGACGAGCAAGAAATCATTAAATACTTACAACAGCATGATGTAGATGGGATTATTTTAAGAGCACCTGCAAAAATAACTCCCGAAATTTTAAATCACTGCGAAAACGTGATTGCCATATCAGGCGCAGGAATCGGACTGGACAATATAGATGTAGAATACGCGACAACTAAAGGAATTAAAGTATTACATGCCCCGAAAATGAACAGTACTGCAACTGCAGAACACGCTGTAGCCTTACTGCTATCTGCTATGAAAGATATAAGTATGTTTCATGCGGAAATGCAAAAAGGGAATTTCTCTTTTAGGGATGGAAGATATACAACTGAACTACAGGGGAAAACTCTTGGACTGATAGGGTTCGGATCTATTGCTCAAAAAGTGGCGAAAATAGTGAAGAACGGCTTTGAAATGAATGTAGTCGCCTATGTGCGAACGATTTCAAATGAAAGACAAGAGCTTGCAGATTCCCTAGGAGTTGAAGTGACTACTTCCATGGAGGATGTGTTCAGAAAAAGCGATGCCATTAGCCTCCATATCCCGCTGACAGAACAAACAAAAGAATTGATTGACAATAAATTCTTTAACGTTATGAAGCCGTCTGCAGTTCTGATTAACACTTCACGTGGCGGAGTAATCCATGAAGCGGATTTAGTTGAAGCACTTCATAATCAGACATTCTTGCGGGCGGCAGTTGATGTATTTGCAGTTGAACCACCAGCGGAAAACCATCCGTTTTTTGGAGTAGAAGAAATCACTATGACCCCACATATTGGTGGAATCAGTATTGAAGCAGCAAAAAAGACATCAGTTGTGATCGCTGAGAACTTAATAAAGGCGATTGACGGTGAAGAATTATCTGTAATCGCAAACTCTGAAAAACTTGTTAAGTTAAAAAGAGGTTAAATCTCTGATTTAGAGTACAGGAGGGAATTATGAAGACTTTAAAAATTGCGCTCATACCAGGAGACGGAATAGGTCCTGAAGTCGTTTCAGAAGGTGTGAAAGTATTAAAAACGATTGAGAAATTAGATCCGTCCATTTCTTTTTCATTTACAGAGTTTCCGTGGGGATGCGAGTATTATTTGGAACACGGTAAGATGATGGCGGACGACGGGATAGAGCAACTAAAAGAATTCGACGCTATCTATCTGGGAGCCGTAGGGTATCCGGGTGTCCCTGATCATATTTCATTATGGGATTTGTTGCTTAGAATTCGAAAAGAGTTTGATCAGTATGTGAATCTCCGACCTATTACGTTGTTGAACCCAACACTTACGCCGTTGAAAGGCAAAACAGCTAAAGAAATCGACTTTTTGGTGATCCGTGAAAACAGTGAAGGTGAGTATGCGGGTGTAGGAGACTGGCTTTTTAAAGGGAAAACAGAAGAAGTCGTCTTGCAAACCGGTGTGTTTTCTCGGAAAGGGACGGAACGGATTATTCGGTATGCATATGAAGAAGCAAGAAGGGCCAACCTAACATTGACGAGTATTAGTAAAGCGAACGCACTGAATTATTCTATGGTGTTCTGGGATCAAGTTTTTGACGAAGTTGGAAAAGAATATCCTGACGTACAAACGTATTCTTATCTTGTGGATGCGGCAAGTCTTTACTTTGTAACTGAGCCTGAACGCTTTGAAGTGGTTGTTACATCAAATCTTTTTGGAGATATTTTGACTGACATAGGGGCAGCAATCACTGGTGGAATGGGCTTAGCGACGGGTGCAAACATCAATCCGGAACGGACCTATCCAGCCATGTTTGAACCTGTACACGGATCAGCACCGGATATTTCAGGGAAAGGAATTGCAAATCCGATTGCTGCCATCTGGTCGGTTAGTCAAATGATGGACTACTTTGGAGAAGAAAAATGGGGGGAAGTTATTTTATCTACGATAAAAGAAATCCTGAATGAAAAAGAGGCGCTTACGTCAGACTTAGGCGGCCAAGCATCCACTTCACAATTAGGGAATCGGTTTGTCGAATTACTTTCAGCAAAAGTTAGTGAAGTAGGGGTATCCCTGGAATAATTCACTTACTATATTAGAGTATGAAAAATTATTGAGTGAAAATTGAAAGCAGCTCATTCCGATGTATCAAGGGGAATGAGCTGTTTTTTATATGGAACACAGTAGCATTTCTAATGTTAAATAAGCATTTTGTCTTGCTGATGGAGCACACGATTCAACGAATTCAACTGTACATCTGTCAAAGGCAGCATAGGTAATCGGACGCCGCCCACTGCGATTCCTTCTAAGTTTAAGGCAGCTTTCACAGGTGAAGGATTCGGAGCTGCGAACAGTTCTTTCATAATCGGTAGCATTCGACGGTGCAATGTTGACGCTTCACGAATACGACCGTGATTGAAATGGCTAATCATGGTTTTCATCTCAGGTCCGATGACATGGGCGGATACTGAAACAACTCCTGCCCCCCCGATAGAAAGGACTGGGAGTGTCAGACCATCATCCCCACTATAAAGCGCAAAATCTGCAGAAGTATTTTCAATGATATCCGCCATCGCATCCAAGTTACCGCTAGCTTCTTTGACAGCTACGATATTCGGTATAGTTGCAAGTCGGATAATCGTTTCAGGACACATATTGACAGAACTGCGACCGGGAATGTTATATAACATAATTGGTAGCGCAGTAGATTCTGCAATAACTTTAAAGTGTTGGTACATTCCTTCTTGAGAAGGCTTGTTGTAGTAGGGAACAACGAGCATGATACCGTCGACACCAACCGCTTCAGCTTGCTGAGTCAGCTCGAGGGACTCTCTTGTATTGTTCGATCCTGTACCTGCAATGACGGGTACTCTTCCTGCCACGACCTGTACAGTGAACTCAAACAAATTAACCCTTTCTTTTTGCGTTAATGTCGGGGATTCTCCTGTGGTTCCTGCAACTACCAAACCATCGGATCCGTTTTCGAGTAAATGATTAATAAGATTGCGGGTAGCGATAAAATCAATTTCTCCTTGCTCATCAAATGGGGTAACCATAGCGGTAATCAGTTGTCCAAAATTCATCTGTTCTCCATCTCCTTTGGTTTTTATCCAAAACATAGAGGTGGAAGGCAGTGTATCCTGAAACGCAAAAAGCAACAGCGAAGGTACGCTGTTGCTTGGAAATAATAAATTATTTCTCTGCATCAGATAGCCCTCCATATAGTTTCCTATATGACAGTTCTGCACTTGTTCAGTCCAGAACCAGCTTCGAGATAATGAGCATCTCTCCACTTCGGCAAATTCCCCTTTCTACAATCGTCGTCGAATCTCATCATTCTCAGATTGTGTACTGATGGTTTTTGCGCCTCTATCCTCATTTCGAAAGTTACGAAATAAGTGAATGTTTAATTACATGTATCTTACACTGTATCGAATAAAAATGCAACTATTAGGAAGTTACTACAAGTTGTCAAGATGTTATGCCTGACGCGTCGCGTACTAGCATAATACTTTCA
Source organism: Sporosarcina sp. SAFN-010 (assembly GCF_059415065.1). Lineage (NCBI taxonomy): Bacteria > Bacillati > Bacillota > Bacilli > Caryophanales > Caryophanaceae > Sporosarcina > Sporosarcina sp. SAFN-010. The sequence goes on from NZ_JBPFDS010000003.1 coordinate 71,185, forward strand.
CTGAAATGCAAAATCCATGCAATTCACCGATGAAATTCAACATTTGACAGACGAAAACCGACCGCTCACTGGAATTTAGCAACTGTTTTACTCGGTACTCCGTATACTAATCGTATAAGAACCTAACGAATGGAGGAATAATGATGCCGGTTGGTGAAGCTACCAACGACATGCAGAATAATGCTGGTAGAGTTGAAAAAACGAAAAACCTATCGGTGAGAGGAGGTCCAAGAATGAAAGTTTCATTGACTATTGATCGAGCAGCTATAGAGACGACCATAACAATTGAATGTAAAGAAATGGATCCATCCATCCAAGAAATTTTAGATTTCCTTAATGGCCATGAGCTCGACTTTATTGTGGGCAAAGAAGGAGACATGCAGCATATTTTGAAACCTATGGATGTCCACTATTTTCACTCCACACCAGAAGGAGTAGCTGCCGTGACATCTAACGGTTCCTACCTAGTTAAAGAAAAACTGTATGAACTCGAATCCGTGCTACCCTCGAACCGATTCATCAGACTTTCAAAATCAGTCATTGCTAATCTTTACGAATTAAGCCGCTTCGAAGCATCATTCAATGGAACACTAGCAGTATATTTCAAATCAGGAACAAAAGAGTATGTTTCTCGAACCTATGTCAATGGCATTAAACAAGCACTTAAAATGAAAAGGAGGAACAACGAATGAAAACATTCTTATGGCGCAGCACTGTTGGGGTCTTCTTCGGTGGTTTTCTAACAGTAATTATTACTACAGCCATTATTTTAGCAAATGACCTGGAAACATTAAACGCTGCCAAATTTGTCAAGAGTGGGGTAGGGACCATTTTTTGTGGTTGGTTCTTCAGTGTCACCCCCCTCTATTTTGAAAATGGAAATTGGTCGTTACTTCGTCAAACCGTCTATCATTTCATAACCGTGCTGATCCTGTACTTCATTACTGCATTCGGACTGGAATGGTTCAGTTTCACACCAATCAGCTTTTTAACTTTTGTTATGATGTTCTTAGGAATATATGCAGTTATTTGGGGGAGTTTCTATCTGTATTTTAAAAATGTAGCGAAGAAGATGACTGAAGAGTTGGATGGGCTGTAGTTAGACTGCACTTGGCACAAGAGTTTTGAAATATTGGTTATATTGGTTTGAAGAACGAGAGAGGAGAGTGACACTTACCTCTCTTTTGATTCATTAAGAAACTACTTAGACTGCTGAAAAATAATAGTACGAGGATAGATGAGTTTGCAATAGATTAGGTGATTTTAAATGACAAAATTATGCGGCCATCAAATCTGTTTTTTAGGTAAATAAGAGGACTCCATTTTGAAATAAGGTTAATTAAAATGGAGTCTTCGTTCACAAATTTAAGTTCAGGTATGAAAAGCATCTATGGCCATCAGTTCAATGAATTTATATCCATTTAAGATCGTTTAATAATGAGCATGTTTTTAGAAGAAACCAATGCGGTAAGCGGTTCTTAAATCAGACCAAAGCATAACCGAATTCGTCCTTTAAGACGGTTTCGATTTTTTTTGTTATTTGAAAAGTAATCTAGTCAATTTGACAAATATACTTGTCAAATTGAAATGCATACGTTACAATTTTCGTAAGAGGTGAGATTAGTGAGAACACGTTTGAAGGAATTGCGTGCACGAAATGGACTGAATCAGACCGAGCTCGCAAAACGGGCTAAAGTATCTAGGCAGACGATCAGTTTAATTGAGCGGGAAGAATTTATCCCCTCGTTACTTATCGCCGTTAGAATTGCTCGGATTTTTAATGAGGCGATTGAAAGTGTTTTTCTATTCGATGAGGAGGAAATTGAATGAGACTGGTCATTTGGGCATTGCTAGGTGCAGTGGTGGGATTTGTTGTCATGTATATGACGCTTTCATTTCAAATGGATTTTGACTTTTATACAATTGCATTTCAAGTGAATGTGATTTTAACTGCACTCACTATTGTTTTACTACTCTATATAGGGTTAAGCATCCTGCAAATGCTTAAAAAATCGGATGCAAACGTATCGGATGATGAAGAAGATGAGCGTGACATATGGCTGTATAAAAAATTCAGTGATACAAATATGCTTGTTATGGCAACGATAATAATCGGGATTGTAGCAACTTCAATTTCTCTCATTACCGATCAGCCTACTTGGCTGGAGCTAATTTCAACAGTCACAGTCATCATTGCTTTCATTCTATCCATAAGTGTTTCAAGTTTGGTCAATAAATTTTATCCTGATCGCAATCTGCCTTCTGTTTCGGAAAAAGATTATGCTAAAAAGTTGCTAGCGGCTTCTGATGAAGGGGAGCGACATGTGATGCTGGAGGGTCTTTATCGTTCATTCAATTTGTTAAATGGCACACTTATCCTTGCGCTGTTTCTGCTTGCAGTATATTCAATCGGTACAGGGGTTTCGCAGTTGTTCTCCATTTTTGTCATAGCGATTATTCTCCTTGGAGCAAATGCCAAATATTTTTTGTTGATTCGAAAGAAATCGTAACCGGGTTATTCAATAAAATCAGTAACGTATGTCAGATTAATATTCCTCTCATTGCGACCCTGACAAACAACAAATTTGATTCCACACCTCGTCTATAGTAACTTGTATAATAGGTTACTAATAGTAAGCTTGGTTTTAAAATGAGCGATGAGGAGTGGTCGAGAGTGACTTCAATAGCTAAAACATTTAACGGGATCCCATTATCCGTATTAGATCTTGCACCCATCAATGAAGGTGGGAGTCCGAGTGAAACTTTCAATAATAGTGTGGAATTAGCTAGACATGTAGAAAAACTAGGATTCAATCGTTATTGGTTGGCGGAGCATCATAATATGCCAGGTGTCGGCAGTTCAGCGACGTCTGTGCTGATTGGTCATATTGCGGGTGCGACGGAGCGGATGCGCATTGGTTCAGGTGGTGTCATGTTGCCAAACCACGCACCACTTGTGATTGCGGAACAGTTCGGTACGCTCGATGCCCTTTATCCTGGACGTATTGACCTTGGTTTAGGCCGCGCTCCAGGTAGTGACCAAGCGACTGCCTATGCGTTACGACGTACATTGCATAGCAGTGGGGAAGATTTCCCAGAGCAAGTGGCAGAGTTACGTTCGTATTTCGATCCACAACCGAATGCCCGAGTCCGTGCGTTTCCTGGAGAAGGGCAAGATATTCCGATTTGGTTACTTGGTTCTTCAGGTTTTAGTGCACAGCTTGCTGCGCAACAAGGGTTACCGTTTTCGTTTGCAAGTCACTTTGCTCCTGCCTATGTAATGCAAGCGTTGCAGATGTATCATCAGAACTTTAAGCCTTCCAAAAACCTACAAGAACCATATGCGATGCTTGGCGTCAGCATAATAGTTGCAGATACTGATGAAAAAGCACTGTGGCTCGCCACATCATTCCAACAACAGTTCTTAAGTCTTCACCGGGGTATGCCGACTCAGTTCAAACCACCTTTGGATGATCCAGATGCAGTATGGAGTCCAAGTGAAAAGGTTTCAGCAGCGAATATGCTGGATTCTCCTGCCACAATTGTCGGCAGTCCAGAAACTGTGAAACGAGAACTAGAAGCATTCTTAAACCAGACGAAAGCAAATGAGTTCATTTTGAGCTCACCTGTCTTCAATCAGGAGGATCGACTGCGTTCGTTTGAACTGATTGCGGATTTAATGGATTAAATGCTGCCTCGTCGGTAGTGAGAGAACTTTAGAAAAGACCGGATTTGTCTGCTGACAGATTCGGTCTTTTTGACATGTACTGTTTTGAATCTGTTCTTTAACTAGTAATTCGTGTATAATTAATTTTGAAAAGTCGAACTTTTAACTCTTTAACTTAAATAATCGAACACCACAAGTGAATATAATGGATTGACTGGCCAGTAATTACCTCAAAGAGATCGGAATTTAAAAATCTAAATAAGAGGAGAGATGCCGGGTGAATGAACAAGAAGGAACACTGATTGACTACTTTGAAAGAACTGAACCAATTGAGATGTTAGAAGAAATTGGAGGACATTCACCTTATCCCGCAGATGTGAAGTTGATCAATCGTTTAGAAACGTTGCACGGACTCACAAAGCCGGTCATTAATGTATTGTTGCAGTACGTCATTTTGAGTGATAATGGAAAAATTCATCAAACGCGTGTCCTCAGTATGGCAAGCCACCTGGAACTGAACAATATAAAAACCGCACAGCAGGCTTTGGAGTTTTTCAAGGCACAGCATGCTATTAAGAAAAAGTGGGAGGAGGAGAATTTGAGAGAACAAGGTGGGAAGGATCTGAGACTTTTCACTTCTGATGAAACTTACAAAAAATTCACAGAGATCCTACAACATAATGGCCAAACCAATGTTGACGATGGCTTCCAATCTCTAGTGAATCAAGCATATAAGGAATATATCGAGATTGAACAGAATTCTCCTCAAGCTAGCTTAGTAAAGAAACATTAATTATTAGTTTAAACATTTTTTTGAGGGATCTTTGGTATGTAGTTAATACTCGATATCTGCTTTTGCTTTGCATACATTCAAAGTAAGTGAGTAGTCAATTAGGACAAGTCGACATAAAAATAGTTAAAAGCCTTTGATCCCAAAGTGGGAGTCAAAGGCTTTATTTGTTTTAGATATCCATAGAACATAAATGGCTCAATAATTTTTCATATTAGCTTAATAGGAAATGGCAGAACCTCTTTTAGGGTGAATCATAAAAGCTCGATTCCTAATAGGTTTGCAATCTTTTCTCTATAGATATCAAACTCTTTAACTGTTTTTAAATTGGCCAACATTCCTTGGAATACATATTTCTCGATAGAAGGTTTCTGAAGTTCACTGATTAGAAACGCTATCACTCCAGCGAGACCATTCCTTTGATCATCACTAAAATTCATAATCTCAAGTTGTTCTTGCATATCCGCCAGTAAAGCAGAGGCTTTTTCAATATGATTTAACGATTCGCATGAATTATTTGTGAAAAGATCCAGCAAGTTGTTTTTCATGATTGGTTCCTCTCCTTTTTCAAAAGAGGCCACCATATCTTCAATACGGTTCATGATGAAAGTTGGAACAAGCGTCGCATCGATCTGGGAATCTTGAATAAGAATGGATGCTAAGTAATTGCTTCTAATTCCTTCAATCAGCATAATAATATCGCCTGTGTAGCCATTTATTTTATCTCCATATACTTCCTTCAAATTCTTTTCGTACCAAGTCAACATTTCAAATTGAGTTTTCCCCATAACTTCACGAAGTTCTTTGTTGATTGTAAAACTTTGTTCCCGCATATATACCATGAAAAAGTCTTTTTGTTTGGTAAGTTGTTCGAACGGTACGCTTAACAGTTTTGCGAGTTTTTCACGGGGAGGTAACTGTTCAGCATCAATTTCGTGTGTACGTGTTCTCATCTGTTCGAAGTAATATTCGAAGATGGCAATGTGTAACGCCTCTTTAGATGTGAAGTAATTATAAAATGCTCCTTTAGAGATTCCGCAGTCGTTTACAATTTCTTGGATGGATGTGTTCGTGAAGCCGTTTTCTGCAAATAGCTTGATGGCCGACTCAATGATTTCTTTTTGTTTTCGTACCTTCATTAGTCTCACCTTTTCATCGTGCAAATTTTTATGTATTACCATTCAGTTTACCAAGCAGTCACATTTTGTCAACAAGAGGGTGGTCTGGATTTAGAATGGTCGTTTCGCATGACGGATGAGTCATATGAAGTGAATTTAAATGATTTCACAGTTACTTAAGGTTGATAATAGGATGCTATTATTCTTGCATTTGACTGACTGGTCATTTATAGTGTAAAACATCGTGACTACATGGTCAATGATAGAGAGAACTATCAAATACGGGGAGTGTATCACTTGAAGAAAATCACTAATTTCGCACTCAACAACAAATTCGCAGTGTGGATACTAACTATTATGGTTGTTGTTGCTGGATTGTACTCTGGTTTCAATATGAAACAAGAAACAATGCCTACGATAACTTTACCGAACGTAACGGTTTTGACTACCTATCCAGGAGCGGCTCCGGATGACGTAGCTGAAAAAGTTACTGTTCCAATTGAACAACGGATTCAAAACTTGGATGGTGTCGAACTGGTTAGCTCTTCTTCTTTAGCTAACGCATCATCTATTCAAGTTCAATTTGGGTTCAAAACTGATATGGATAAGGCAACCGAGGAAATAAAAGAAGCCTTGTCGAAACTTTCGTTACCTGAGGGTGTAAAGGAGCCACAAGTATCACGTTTAAGTTTAGATGCGCTCCCAGTCATGACATTAAGTGTTAGTGATAACAAACGAACTGCGCAAGAGATGACCACTGTAGTAGAAAATGATGTGCTGCCTGTTCTAGACGGTATTGAGGGCGTGGCAGATGTTCAAATTACTGGACAACAATTGAAAAAAGTAACAATAGAATTTGACGAAGATCAGTTAAAGAAATACGGATTGTCACAGGATACGATCCAGCAGATTATTCAGGGATCGGATATTACATTCCCGTTAGGCTTAACAAATTTTGATGGCAAGGTGAAAAACCTAGTCATTGATGGAAATATTGCCAGTGTAGACGATTTGAAAAAATTGGAGATTCCTTCCATACCTGCCCAAGCAGGTCAGATGGATCAAGCGCAACAAGGGAACCCAGGTACACAAACACAGCAAGGAAATTCACAGGCACAAACACCAATGGAAATTCCTTCTGTCACGTTAGGAGATTTAGCTGAAATCAAAGTCGTGAGTGAGGCTGAATCGATTTCAAGAACGAATGGAGAAGACTCCATCGGTATTCAAATTGTAAAAGCAGCTGACGGCAATACTGTTGAAGTTGTAAATAATGTAAAAGATGAAATTTCTACTATTGAAAAAGACTTGGATCTAAAAGTCATTACTACGTTGGATCAAGGGGAACCGATTGAGGAAGCGGTCAGTACTATGCTTAGTAAAGCGTTGTTTGGGATCGTATTTGCCGTATTGATCATCTTATTGTTCTTGAGAAGTATCAAAACGACGCTCATTTCAATCGTTTCGATTCCATTGTCTTTACTAATGGCAATCTTCCTCTTGCATCAAATGGATATCACGTTAAACCTTTTAACACTAGGTGCCTTGACGGTTGCGATTGGGCGTGTAATCGATGATTCGATCGTCGTTATGGAGAATATCTATCGACGTATGGCTTTACCGGGTGAACAATTACGTGGAAAAGAGTTAATACGTGAAGCGACACGTCAGATGTTTATCCCCATCTTCTCATCTACGATCGTAACGATTGCTGTGTTCTTGCCAATTGGATTAGTTGGTGGAATTGTCGGGGAGATGTTCTTACCATTTGCTCTAGCAATTGCATTTGCACTCGCAGCTTCTTTGATTGTGGCTGTGACTATTGTTCCAATGCTTGCTCATTCATTGTATAAAAAACAACTGAGTCTTGTTGGAACTAAAGAAAATAAAGCAAAAGAAGAAAAGCCAGGAAAGTTAGCCAAGTCATATAGCCGTATTTTGGAATGGACACTGAATCATAAACTGATTACCTTCGGAGGATCTGTAGTGATTCTCGTGTTAAGTTTCTTCTTAGTTCCATTGATAGGCGTCAGCTTCTTGCCTGATGAAGAAGAAAAAATGATCGTGGCTACTTTTAGTCCGGAAGCTGGCCAAACAAGAGAAGATGTAGAAGTAATCGCAATGGATGCGGAGAAATATTTAAATAATCATGAAGGTGTTACGACTTACCAGTATTCACTCGGTGGCGGTAGCCCGATGGATGCCATGATGGGAATGGGTGGAAGTAATTCTGCGCTATTCTTCATCGAGTACGATGAAGATTTTAAAAACTTCGGAGAAGAAACATCGAAAGTCATTGATAAGCTTAATGAAAATTCAGCCCAAGGTGAATGGAAGAGTATGGACTTTGGAGGCATGGGTGGTAATGGCTTACAATTATATGTCTATGGGGATAATAAGGAAGATATCGAGAAAGCAACGGATCAGATCTTACCTATTCTAGAAGACAACAAGAATTTGGAGAAAGTCGAGTCCAGCCTTTCAGAAGCATATGATCAGTACACACTGGTCGCAAATCAGAAAAAATTGAGTAGCCTAGGGTTAACGGCGGCACAAGTGGGTATGAATCTCATGCCTCCTGGTGAAGCACCTGCGCTCACTACGGTAAAACAAGATGGAAAAGAGTTAAATGTGTATATCGAAGTCAAGGAAGACGAATATAAGAATATCGACGAGTTGAAGAACAAAGTCATTCAATCACCGTTAGGCATCCCGGTCAAATTGGGAGATGTGATGGATGTTGAAGAAGGCAAAACACCAGATACAATCCAGCGAAGAGATGGCAAAATGTATGCTTCACTTACTGCTGATGTGAAGAGTAAAGATGTTGCAGCGATTTCAAGTTCAGTAGAAAAGAAAATCAGTGATCTGGATTTACCGAGCGGAGTGAAGGTGGACTTCGGTGGTGTCACAGAGCAAATCAATGAATCGTTCTCACAATTAGGAATCGCTATGCTAGCTGCAGTAGCTATCGTCTACTTTGTACTTGTAGTGACATTCGGTGGGGCACTAGCACCACTCGCTATTTTGTTCTCACTACCATTTACAATCATCGGTAGTTTAGTCGCGCTTTGGATTGCTGGGGAGCCAATAAATGTTTCAGCGATGATTGGTGCATTGATGCTGATTGGTATTGTTGTAACGAACGCGATTGTTTTGATTGACCGCGTGATTCATCAAGAGAAGGAAGGACTTTCTACAAGAGAAGCCCTTTTGGAAGCGGGATCTACTCGTCTCCGTCCAATCTTAATGACAGCTCTTGCTACTATCGGTGCGCTCATACCATTGGCACTTGGTGTAGAAGGTGGCGGTGGAGGACTGATATCTAAAGGTCTCGGTGTTACAGTTATCGGGGGTCTGATCAGTTCTACGCTACTAACACTTGTAATCGTTCCAATTGTTTATGAGACGTTCATGAAAAAGCGTAAGAGAAAAGTGAAAAGATAACTTTTGGATTTAAATACGTTGGTTACATCAATCTCTATCTGCAAACAGGTATCTTGCCCATTGAGGCGAGTTACCTGTTTTGTGTTTTAGTTTAATATTTCTTCATTACTGATACTGAATGTGGAAGTTAGCGTACATAACGGAATCGAGTGATGAAGAAGATAAATAGGACGAGAGGTTCAAAAAAAGAAGTGATACCAATATGATTGTCAATGCTCGTTTTGTATTTGGAATTGAATCGGTTAACAAATCTTTCTAAATTCATTGATAACGTTTAGAATAGATGTATAAGGGGAGTGAATTCAATTGAAATATAATGGCACTTGGGATTTAGAGAGTATATTTAAAGGCGGAACCAATTCGGAAGACGTGCAAACTAAACTTGAATCTGTTAAAGAAGATATTGTACGTTATGCAGATCAGTTGAAAGCATGGAATAGCGATCCAGGTAACGATGCTTCTACTTTGCAAAAAATATTGAAACAACAAGAGGTAATCGGCAAAGGCTTGGGCCAAGTTGGTACATTTATTAATATGTGGCATGACGCCTTTATGGACGATGAACATGCAAGTGTTGTTAAGGGTCAAGTGATGGAACTTTACAGCGAAATTCAGCAAATATCAACGATCTTCACTAAAAAACTAGTAGCAATCTCAGATGATCAATGGAGTAAACTCCTGAAAGATGATGTCTTAAAAGAAATTAGTTTCTCATTAGATGAGATTCGTGAACAAGGCAAACGCCTTTTGTCTGAAGATGAAGAGAAACTGATTGCTAAATTAAATAAAGACGGTATCGCAGCTTGGAGCGATTTGTATAATACAGTAGGCTCCATTATGACTGTTCCCTTTACAGATAAAGACGGCAAAACAACTGACTTATCTATTGGGCAAGCGATGAACAAAATGTATGCTGATCCTGATTCAGATGTGCGGGCTGAGCTTTTTGAAGACTGGGAGAAAGTCTGGTCTAAAAATGGACTTGTTTTTGCAGACATCCTCAACCATTTAGCAGGCTATCGATTAACATTGCAAGATGCTCATGGACGAGAGGGCCATTTAGAAGAACCACTTGAATATAACCGGATGACGGAAGAAACGCTTAGAGCTATGTGGTCAGCTGTTGACGCGCAGAAACAAACGTTTCTTGATTACTTAGCACAAAAGGCGAATTTGTTAGGCATGGATAAGTTGGGCTGGCAAGACGTGGATGCACCCGTTGCAATGGGCGAAACAAAACCAACGCGTTTCACCTATGATGAGGCATGTGATTTTATAATTGAGCATTTCACTTCATTTGGACCAAAACTGACAGACTTTACTAAACATGCGCTTGAAAACCGATGGGTTGAAGCAGAGGATCGTTCGAATAAACGCCCTGGAGGGTATTGCACGAGCTTACCTGAATTTGAAGAGTCCCGTATTTTTATGACATTTACAGGTTCACCGAGTGATACGAGTACATTAGCACATGAATTAGGACATGCTTTTCACAGTCATGTCATGAAAGATTTGCCGGAACTAAATCAAGGATATGCCATGAACGTCGCTGAAACCGCTAGTACATTTGCTGAAACTATTATTGCGGATGCAACTGTAAAAAATGCTACGACTGATGAAGAAAAAGTATCCCTTCTGGCGAATAAATTAGAAGGTGCAACAGCAATGTTTTTAAATATTCGTGCTCGCTTCTTATTTGAGGATTCCTTTTACAAGGAACGTGCAAAAGGAATCGTATCAGAAAAACGCTTGAATGAATTAATGGTAGAAGCACAGAAAGAAGCATTTGGAGATACTTTATCCTCTTATCATCCGCACTTCTGGGCAGCCAAGTTACACTTCTTTATTGATAGTGTACCGTTCTATAATTTCCCGTATACATTTGGTTATTTATTCAGCCTTGGTATTTACGCGGAATACTTGAAACACCCGGAAGGTTTTGAAGAGAAGTATATTGCCTTACTTAGAGATACCGGATCAATGAAAGTTGAAGATTTAGCAAAGAAACATCTAGGTGTAGATGTAACTAAGGAAGATTTCTGGGCAGCGGGGATTGAGCTCGTTGGAAAAGATGTAGATGAATTTGTTGAATTGACAAATAAACTTCAGAAGTAAAAATTAAAAAGGTGCTTATCTCATTTTTGTGAAGTGAGGTAAGTACTTTTAATTAGGATAGATAAGATACATTAGGAGATTAATGTAGCATAAGAAAGTTTGTCGAGATTATAATGTATAGTTGACTTAGGAATTATAGTACTTAATTTTTTATTTGGATGAATTTTGGGGTTTTTTAAACAAAGGAGAGTGTCAATTTGGGAGTAGTCTATATTGCAGGTGGATGTTTATGGGGAGTACAGGCTTATATAAAAACGTTACCGGGTGTTGTGTTTACAGAAGCAGGAAGAGCCAATGGAAACAGTCGTACACTTGTGGGTGACTATGACGGGTACGCTGAATGTGTAAAAACGGAATTTGATTCGACAGTTGTAACAATCAAAGAATTAATGGGCTATTTATTTGAAATTATTGATCCATACAGTTTGAATAAGCAGGGTGAGGACGTTGGTGAGAAGTACAGAACAGGCGTATATAGTGAGGTCTCTGAACACCTTGAAGAAGTGAAAGCATTTCTTAGGGGAAGAAGTGATTTTGATCGTATAGTTGTTGAAGTTTTGCCTCTTACAAACTATGTAAAAAGTGCAGAAGAACATCAAGACAGGTTAGATAGATGTCCAAATGATTATTGTCATATTCCGCAAGAACTATTAAGCAAGTACAGGCGGACCTGAAAGGTAAAAGTGGCTGCCAGTATGGAATGGTTGTACTGTCATTTATACATAAGTTTAAATGTTTCACAATCAAATGTGATTGGTTAAAATCAAAATCACAAGCCTAATTCCTCTTTCGAGATACGGAGGAATTAGGCCTTTTTATCTCTCGGAATCAATGTTATTTTGTTTGGTACATTCGTATTTATGTATTGAAAGTTGTACAATTGAGCAGCTTTTATCGTATAAAAAGAGTTATTATTTTATCAATATATACAGTGTCTCTAAGTCTTTCTTGTTCAAAATCCGAGGGACTGGGTAAAGGGGATTCGCTTCTTTATATGCACGATCCACCATTAATGGAATGTCTGTTGTTTCAATCCCGCTTATTGTTTCAGGAATGTCCATCTTTTTATTCATTTGTCTAAGGGCTTCAATGAATTTCTTACATTTTACTTCTTCAGAATCACTTGAATCGGTGATACCAGCTATATCTGCCAGCTCTGCTAGCGGTTTGTGTACAACTTTACCGTAATACTCGAGTACATGCGGCATAATGACTGCATTTGCGAGCCCATGGGGAACATTATAGAATCCTCCGAGAGTGTGTGCAATGGCGTGGATATAGCCAACGTACGCACGAGTAAAAGCTCTTCCTGCTAGGAAGGAAGCACGCTGCATATTGGCGCGGGCTTTGATATTATTTCCATTTTGATAAGCTTCATAAAGATTCTCGAAAATTAACTGCGTTGCTTCTCGACTCCACTGCTTCGTTTGCGGTGTATTGCTCCTGCCGATATATGCTTCAACTGCATGGGTGAGTGCGTCCATTCCAGTTGCGGACGTAATATGTTTCGGGAGATTAAGAGTTAACAGTGGGTCCATAACCGCAAAGTGCGGTGTTAGAACAGGATCGTTAATGGCATACTTTTCATGAGTTTCGCTGTTAGAGACAACTGAGACAATCGTCGTTTCACTTCCAGTTCCTGCAGTCGTTGGAATTGCAACCAGTGGAGGAATTGCTTTACGTATTTTCAGTTGACCTTTCAATTGTGCGAGTGTTTTCCCTGGTTGAGCTACTCGGGCAGCAACTCCTTTTGCACAATCCATTGGAGAACCTCCACCAAACGCAATAATCCCTTCACACCCGGAAGACTTATATAGTGTTAGAGCATCTTCAATGTTGTCAATCGTTGGATTCGGAACAGTTTTATCATACACGACATATTGAATCCCAAACATAGTTAAACCTTCTAATAGAGGGTCCATTAGTCCAAGCTGTGAAATGCCTGCGTCTGTAACTATGATCACATTTCCAATTGATTGACGTTGTAATAAGCTTGGTAATTCTGCCAAGCTGTTTTTGCCTTCTAACAAAAGAGGGTGCCGCCAAGGAAGAAATTGTGCCACTGTTTTGTAGGCGAATTGATAGGTTCTGCAGTAAAGAGAGTACACGAGAGAACTCCTTTCCATCGACTGTTTTTTTATGAAGCACGTTCCTACATAAAAACAACCAAAGCTGTTGTAGTAACAGCTTTGGTAAAATCACGTTTCCTGTTTCCATCTAAAGTAGTTGTATACGAGCTGGAGAACTAATGTGGCAGTTAACACCCAAATTGCAGCTGTTTTAAAGAGTAGTGAAAACCCCGGTGAATTGAGAAGGACAATAATTAGGATTAGGGCAATTGGTATCATCCAAACTGTTCGAACAAACTATTTGTGATACGACAGACTCCAATAGAACAGCCCATGTTCTTTACCATTTTTCATATATATACCTCCTCGTGAAAGGTAATTTTGTCAAATCCAACGAGCGTGTATGTGTAGTATACTGAAATTTAACAGTAATAACAATTTAAAAAATCTATTTATTCCCAAACTATATGTTCTTTTGTATGTAGAATTCTCGAATGAAAGCTCCTAGAGCTCCTGATATCAAAATAATGACGAATATATTTAAAAACCTTACAAAAGCGTATGGAGAAAAAATTGCTTGGATACTATTTGCAATAACGATTCCTGTGAAGCATATAGAACCGATAACTAACTGTTTTTGAACTTTTTTCATTTGACGGCCTCTTTTCTTCAAAGATTCATTTAAACGGTTTGATGGGTTTTGGTGTGCAGGATAATTCTACTCGATTATATTGAGAATTTTATGTAAAATAGATGGAAGGAATATACTGAAGATAAAATAAGCAGGAGGTGCGGAAGTGAATACAAGACGACTAACGAAGTCATCAACTGATTCTTCACTGCATGGTGTTTGTGGCGGCATCGCAGAATTCTTTGGCATTTCTTCATTTCTCGTAAGACTAATTTTTATTATGACGCCTGCATCATTAATTGTATATATTTTACTGGCTAACATGCTGCCTGACAGTCCACGGAGGTTATCATCTAGGTATTAGATTTTGTATGAGGGGTGATTGGTTGAAGAAAATTGGATTCATCACAATTGGCGTCATTGTGATTGTTGTAAGTCTGGGGTTAGCTCTTAATAGCAATAAGGTTTTTCCTGGTGATCAAACGAATTCTCATTCGAAAAAGATGTCGGAGCCATCGATTCTTCAAATTGATGGAAAGAATAAGCAACCTGTAGAGAAAGAATTTCCGATGAATATGAGTGAATACGATATTCAAGTCGTGATACATGCGATGTCTCATCAAAAGGTGAAAGCTGAAGATAAATGGACGTCTATATTGATGACGCCTGAACGTGTCAGTCGACTGTTGGATGTGGTAAATGCTAAAGACGAGCGTTTTGAAAAGAATGGACCGCTGTATCTGGAAATATTACAGCGATGGGCAAGTGGTGATTTTTCCAAAGTCGATCAGGATCACAATGCGATTTGGCAACTCCAGGGAGGGACTGTAGGTAGAGCGACAGGGATTCTAACGGAACAGCAAGAAGAAGATTTCATTGCCGAACAATTAACTAAAGCTGAAGAAGATAATTAGGCCTGATTAGAAATCATACTCCAGGGGAGGAAAGTGAATTATATATTTCGCATATAAGAATATTCTTATATAGTAGTATGGATTAAGGGGAGGAAAACTTGTTTTTGGATTCAACATTTATTGCTATCATTATTTTCGTTTTGACTTTTGTATGTATCATTTGGAAGTCGAAAAATCGATCAATGGCTCCTTATTCATTAAAAAATAAAAGCGGGGCTGTTCTGATACGTCATGTTAACTACCTTTCAGTACAGCCCTGCTTTAATGTTGACTTATTTTTTGTTGTTCGCCTTATACACTTCTGAAGCAAACTCAGCGACATATCCACTTCCACCGTTATCTTCTACATTTTCAATCATCATCGCAAGAATAAATGCTGGATTGTTTGTATTGTAACTTATAAAGAAGCCGTTTTCTTGTCCTCGGCCCTCTGTAGAAGTCTTCAACTCTGCAGTCCCTGTTTTCCCTGAAATCGGGATGTCCGGAATATTGACTGCTTGGGCAAAGCCATCCACTACAACACTTCGAAGATCTCGTTTCAGCTCATCTGCGGTTTCCTTGTTTAGAATTCCGTCTTTCCACACCTGCTGGGTTTTATCATCTAACAATAACGTCGGCTTATACATAATGCCATTCGTTAAAATCGGTTCATATATCGTTGCAAGATGTAAAATATTCGCTAACATTTGACCTTGGCCGAAAGAGGTATCAGCAAGTTGACCTTCTGAAGCAATCGTTCCATCATTCGAAATCTGAGAAGGGGAGATGTTGAGCATGAATGGAATCTCTTCACCAAATCCGAATTTTGTTAAACCAGATATGAAATCTTCCTTGCCAATTGCTAGCGCCTGTTGCGCAAAGTAAATGTTATCAGAATAGATGAGCGCATTTTTTAAGTTCAGAGGATTCGGTGCTTCCGGATGTAGTCGTGAAACCCGATAAGCTCCCCAAGAAGAATCCTTTTGCCACGTTTTCCCCGTGATCGATAGTCCCTTTTCTGGTTTCAATGTTCCTTTTTCCATGCCAATTGCCGCAGTAATGGGTTTTAAGGACGAACCAGGTGCGTAAGCCGCTGCAAACCGGTTAAACAGAGGTTTCAGTGGGTCTTCAGATAGTTTTTTATAGCGCTCTCCGCTAATTCCCAACATGAATTCTGTAGGTTCGAAACTAGGGGAGCTGACGAGTGCTAGTGTTTCGCCTGTCTGTGGATCCACCGCAGCACTTGCGCCTGGTTCACCTTTCATGGACGTGAAAACCTTTTTCTGTAACTCTGCGTCAATCGTCAATGAAATATTCTCTCCATTTTCAGCTTCAGTCTCTACTATTTTTTGCAAGGTTGCGCCTGACTCGGGACCTTTAATATAAATCCCGACGCCGTCTTTTCCTCTCAACCGATCTTCCAAAATACGTTCAAGACCTTGTCTACCGATTAAATCCGTTTCTTTATAGCCTTCATCTTTGTGCTTTTCCAATAATTCAGCGGTGATTTTCCCGATATATCCTGTTAAATGGGCAGCAGATTCACCATACGGATATTCTCGCATTTCTGTCTCTTGATAGGTGACCCCAGGGATGGTAATGAGTTTATCCAACAATGCTTGATTGTTTTTGGAAACAGGAGCAATCGGTACAAAATAGTCGGGTTGTACCCAACTTTGGTTGACCTGCTTATCGATAAACTCGACAGTTGTATTCAGAAGTTTAGCCAGCTCGCTTTTTTTTGTTTCATCTGTAAACTTACCTGGAACGATTCCTGCTTCATAGCCAGTCCCATTCACGGCAAGAGGATTTCCATTCCGGTCAAATATTTTTCCGCGTTTTGCTGGCATCGTTGAGATTTGAATCTTATCTTTTTCCGTTAATTTCGGAAGAATGAAAGACGGATCCCACCCTGCATACCAGTTTTCTGTATCATCATGAGTTTCGTAGTGCCACGTCAATTCCTTTTCGAATTCAATAGGACCGGCTATGGTATCCATTGATATTTGAATTGGGAAGGCAGCTGGCTTTTCCTCGTCCCATTCCTTCTCTTCCTTAGGTTTTTTGTAAGTGATTTTCAGGTTTTTGATCCCTAAATCCTCTGCCAATTTCTTTTGTCGATCCACAAATTCATCAGCTTCGAACATTTTTTTCGTATCCGTATTTAAAAACTCATTGTACATCTCGGAGAATTTACTTTCATTCCAATTACTGACGTAAGCCTGCATTCGATCACCAGGCGTTTCTTTCTCTTTGCATCCTGTCAGGAGGATTGAAACGAATAGTATCGAAATGGCACACAATATTTTTTTCAAAAAATGACCTCCTCAATCTATCTGCATTAGTCGGTTTGTCTATTCACTCATTATATCCATCGTACTAGAACTTACCCAAAAATTAAATAACAAATTGAAATGTTATATCTATAACAGAGGTACATAAGCTGATTTTTGTACACCTCGTCTAGTTAAAGATACGATGATAAGGTAAATAGAATCGGAATCGCAATGAATAGAGGGGGAGAATGACACATGAAATACAATTTTGATACAGTTGTTGATCGCATGAAATCATCGAGCGTTAAATGGGATGGGGCAGAAGCATTGTTCGGTGAAAAAGACTTATTGCCCCTTTGGGTAGCTGACATGGATTTCAAAGTACCAGACGAAGTGTCAAAAGCTGTCGCAGATAAGGCATCTCATGGAATATTCGGCTATACAATCAGGGAAGAGAGCTATTACCAGTCAATCATTGATTGGATGAAATCTCGCCATAGCTGGACAATTGAAAAAGAATGGATTTGCCACAGTCCAGGTGTCGTTACTGCATTGAGCTTAGCGGTGCAAGCCTTTACCAAACCGGGTGATAAAGTTATTGTGCAACCACCTGTCTACTATCCTTTCATGAAAGTGACAGAAACGAATGATCGCGAAGTCGTATATAACCCACTCATCAATAGGAATGGATCCTATGAAATGGATTTCGAGGATCTCATTTCGAAAATCGATGAGTCAGTGAAACTATTAATGCTATGTAATCCGCATAACCCAGGTGGCTTCGTTTGGAATAAAGAAGACTTGCAACATCTCGGGGATATCTGTATGGAACATGGGATTTTAGTCATTTCGGATGAAATCCATTCGGATCTAGTGTTTAAAAAAGGAAGTCACATCCCGTTTGCCTCGCTTTCAGAGCAATTCGCACAAAACAGTATTACGTGCACGGCACCAAGTAAAACCTTTAACCTAGCAGGATTACAAACATCCAATATCATTATTCCAAATGAAGGACTACGTGAGAAATTCACAACGGAAACCGAGCGGAATTCTATCGGCATGCCAAACTCGTTTGGACCTGTCGCAACAGAAGCTGCATATACACATGGCGGTCCATGGCTTGAAGACGTGTTGGAATACGTTGAAGGGAACTTGAAATTTGTAACAGATTATTTTGCAGACAACATTCCTGCATTGAAAGTTCTTCCGTTAGAAGCAACGTACCTAGCATGGATTGACTGTACAGAGCTTGGAATGACTCCTGAAGAGTTGGAAACATTCTTCCTATCGAAAGCTCACGTGGCGTTGAACCAGGGAAAAGCATTCGGTCCTGGAGGGGAAGGGTTTGTACGTATGAACCTCGCATGCTCTCGTTCTATCGTCGAAAAAGCTTCGAAACAGATCAAAGATGCAGTGAGATCCTTGTCCGTATGAATTGATAAGAATAGTTAAAAAATTGAATTGCTATACAGAACCTCTTTGGATAGAATTGTCTAAAGAGGTTCTTTTTTGTTAGGAGTGAAGAGATGGCTAGAAATGTAACGACGAGATGGATCCTGTTATGCTATACGGTTGCTGTGATTTCACTTTTGTATATTGGCCTGAGCGGTTTGATATCGAGTAGTATAGGGGGCTCGCTTCCGAACACGTTGTTCGTTCTAAGCATATGTTTTCTTGGTGTTGGTGCTTGGGGGATAGGGCTAGGAATACGAAAATATACAAAGAATCTTGATCAGGTTGCTGAAAATCTGATGAAAAAAAGATTAGTTCTCTTAACAGCATTCGGTTGGTTAATTGTTTTAGGGAGTATTTCATTCTTCCCAATTGTATTTAATTGAATCAGAATCGGCAAGCTTTTAAAGGGTGTGGGATATTTGATCATTCTTCAATTTACATTCTTCATTGTTGTGCTCGTGATAGCCTATTTTGTGATTGTTAAAAAAATGAAGACGGATTTCTTAACTAGATATTTATTATTTATTCTTATCAGTTCCTTTTTCTTCTTCAAAATTTTTCAAGAACAGTCAGCGCTGTGGGTAACGCTAATTTGTACAGTTGGTCTTGTTTTAAATGCAAAGTTACCTACTTTGAAAAAGGTCGTTCTAATTTTAGTAGCAGGAATTGTAGTTAGTCTCTATCGTGTCCCTTTTTCATCAGACGAATTTGATGACTATCTAAAAGCTACATATGGAATTGAATGTTTAGGGACTGAATGTGTGGAAGTGGTGAAAATAGTTAGTGAGGATACTATGGAATTACAAACGAAACAGTACTCCATACAAGGCTACTCATATAACTGGTACTCTGTTTTTTCTAAAGGTGAAATCGAGCTGAACGATAAATCCATCAAAGCAGTCAATGTTTTGGGATTTTGGTTTCCTCTGAGGTAATCAACTTAAGGAGCTCTTATATGAAAAGAATCTTGTTAGCAATATGTGTCATCGCTTTATTTGGAATCGCATATACGTACCAATCTCCTATTCTTGAAACAAACGAGGCAATCTACCTAGCGAAAAAACATCTAGTCACTCCACCGAAGGAATGGCAAGCATCATTTCCAAAAATAAAAGGTCAAGTTGTTCCTTGGAAAGTGAATCGTGTTGAGTTAGTGAAGCGTCGAGGTTTCTGGAGTGAACTTATGAACAAGCGAAAATGGGAAATCACAATGGAATACGAAGCACAGCAAGCTACTGTTGTTTTAAATGCATATACTGGAGAATTCATAGAAATCTATGGTCCTCTCAATTAATATGACAGAGAGATGTGCTACTGCAATTCGAAAAAATAAAAAACATAAGCATACAAGAAATAGACTTAGGCTAATTCAATCGAATGAAGGTGGAGAATAATGAATGCGTTTTTTCAAAAGGTGGATCATAAGCCTGACTCCAAAATCCTGAAGTTTATCAGGGTGTTCATGGTAATCGGAATGACATTCTTTTTGTTCATGGCGATTTTCAATCATCTCGATTTGTACTACGTAATGTGGGTTTTTCTATTCGTAGCAGTTCTGTCGCTAGTTGATATAGTTGTAAGTCTTATCAATAAAGCGGACAAAAAAGTAGTACTACTCGAAATTGGTTATGCCCTTATTTGGATATTCATTTTACTTTTGTACGTGCTTATTTAAATGCAGATTGTATGCTCTTAAAGAAGTGCGGGAATTTGAAATTTAAGGAGAATAATAATGGCGTTATTTGGTTTTATTGTAGTAGCAACAATTTTAGGAGCGATTTTACTGATTTTCGCCGGTCCGGTGTTTGGGGGAGTTCTCGCGTTTGGAATCGTTGTAGGATGTCTATTCTGGGGGCTGTACATGTTAATTGACATCCATAAAACAATCCATGCATCCTCTCCGAAAAAAGATAAAGTACAAAAAGCTTATGAACAGTATTTAAGCGAACGTCGTGAACGTTTGGAATAAATCTCTACTATCATGTTGGTAATTGTAATTGATGGAAGTACTTTTAAAATAGGGGTGGTTTACATGAAGAGTACGATCCGGAATATGAAGGCAGAAGACGCTCAACTAATACAAGAGGTCGCGAAAATTAGCTGGAATGCAACCTACGAAGGTATCATTCCATATGATGTTCAAGAACGATTTTTATCCAGCGCCTATAATGATGAGATGATGACGCGTCGCTTAGACCACTCGTTGATGCTTATTGGAGAACAGGATGGAATCCTTGTAGGCTTTGCAAATTTTTCTCCAGTGAATGATGTTGGTGAATCCGAATTAGCTGCGATTTATCTACATCCAGAGTATCAAGGAAGTGGAATTGGAACGGCTTTGTTACAAGAAGGAATTGTCCAACTTAAAAATGTTGAAAAGATTTACATAACTGTTGAACAAGATAACTTGATCGGAAAGTCGTTCTACGATGCAAAAGGATTCAAGATGATTGAACAGTTTGAAGAAGACTTCGATGGACATATTCTGCAATCTGTTCGAATGGTTTTGACCCTGTAAATGGGGGAGATATGCTTGAGAAATTAGACAGGAGGTAGACGGCTTCATGCAACAAAAGAAATATTTCATCCTTCTACCTCCGTTTGTGATTTTTGGACTCATTTTGCTCTTCACGCTTCCAAAGCAACATCTTACATATGTTTTTGTCGCTCCGATTATTTTTTGGATAGTGTATTATAGCTGGATAGTTGTTGAGAAGAAAAGAACATAATCGTATTGAGATAAATAGGAAGTGAACTCTTGTGGAATTTTTTACAGTCTTACCTATCAGGAAAAATACAGAGAAAATGATAGTAATTAATGACACGGATCATACCAAGATTGGTTATGTTCAGCGAAAGTATAAAAGCGCTTTTGATGAAGTCCTAAATCATTTGCCGTTATCTTTCCGCAGTACTACAAATATTATTGGTTCAACAGATGAATACTTTTTAAAAATAAAAGAGCAATCCTTTAAGTCGAATTTATTTAAATTAAAGTGGGATGTGTACATTACTTCCGGTAGTGGAGAAGAAGTATTTCTATTAGAAGATCGAACAAAAGTAAGCACGAATCCACGTATGCTTTATCATAAAAGCGATAAAGGTTACGTGTTTAAGAGAGACTCCTTCAATCGGACCTGCTACGTCTATCTAAAAGATAGCAGTTCTATTTGTGCACAGATCACTATAGAAAAATTAGTTCCAACTCATTTAAAGATTGTCGTTGAAAATAATAATATCTCAGTTATTGAGATTTTGGGGATATATTACATAATGACTTTAGTGTATTAGGATAGATCCATCACCAAGTTAACCTTGACGTTATTTCTTTTCGATTAACAGAAGCTACAATTAGTTGGAATACAGCAAGTGAAGATGTCCAACAAACAATAGAAAACATTCAGGAATTTGGATTCTCTAAAAACGAAATTAGAGTCTTTTCCAACCAAGTCGCTACTTTAGATTTTTACGAGAATGAAGAAAATGGTGGAGATATTTGGACAGATCCACAAATAACTGCTGCTCTTGTGAATGATGAGGAACGGATTGAACTCGAAATGAAGGATTTTGGAGAAGTTCGATTCCCCGCTTGCAAAGGGAACTATATATTAGAAGTTGAATTCTCCGGTTCAGCAGGTAGTGCGCAATATGTCGGGAATGTCCTAATTGAGTAAGACTATACAAAGCGTCACTCTAAAATAGTTTATCATTTTTAAAACTTAGTAGAGTAATAATGAGGGGGTATAATGGTGAGTGTTTTAAGAAACAAAAAATTCTTAAGAGTCTTGTGGATACTGACAATATCTTTACTTGTAATATTCTTTCTAATCATTTCATCTAGCTATTTCAATACAAAAGAAATCAATATTTTTACCGCACAATGTTATGAGAAGAATGGTGAAGTTAAATTAGAAATTCACAATAACGTAACAAGCAACTATTCTTTAGAATGTGAAAAATAAAACAGTCATAATATCATGCTTTTGTTTAATAACAATTTGGTGAACTAATTAAATGAGAACTAGCATGAAATTTTCTTCATAGAAAAGGTTAGCAGTTTAAAAGCGAAAATATCAATTTCTGTGAGAATTTAAGAATTTATCGAGAGTGGAAACATCATATTTTTAGGGGGGCAGCGACCATGAACAATTCGTTCCGAAATGAAATCGAAAATCTTTATCAAAAACTAATAGCTGCTTGGAATAATCGTGATGCACAAGCAATGGCGGATCTATTTGCAGAGCAAGGGGTTCAAATTGGATTTGATGGTAGTAAAGTCATTGGACAAAAAGAAATATTATCGCATCTGGAGCCTATATTTAAAAATCATCCTACTGCACCTTTTATAACTAAGGTTAAAGATATTAGGTTATTAGGAACTGACGTCGCAATTTTACACGCTATTGCGGGTATGATTCCACCAGGAAAGACGGATATTGAGCCTAAGCTAAATGCCCTTCAAACTCTAGTTGCTGTTAAAACGAATGATGATTGTCGAGTTGAGCTTTTTCAAAATACCCCTGCTCAGTTCCATGGTAGACCTGAGTTAGTTGAAGTGATGACGGATGAATTACAGCAGCTCCTCAGGTAACTAAACATAGATTTCACTGCGAAGACTAGTGCAATTATTAATTATAATTTCACCTATTGATAGCAACCAAGGTAGATAACCAATAATGGGGGAGTGTTATATGATTAATAAGAATTGGATTCCGATTGGAC
This sequence comes from Sporosarcina sp. SAFN-010, assembly GCF_059415065.1. Classification (NCBI taxonomy): domain Bacteria; kingdom Bacillati; phylum Bacillota; class Bacilli; order Caryophanales; family Caryophanaceae; genus Sporosarcina; species Sporosarcina sp. SAFN-010. Next base: position 94,368 of record NZ_JBPFDS010000003.1, read on the forward strand.
TTATTATAATTGCCATTACCATGTTAATGGCAACTGATTTCTTTCCTAAGTTAAACGATTTGATATATATTCCTAAACCAGTAGTCATTGTATTCTTACTGCTAATTTTGTTTCTTGGCTTCAATACAACACCTCTTCTAAAGAATGATACATTAAGATCCCATTTCCTTTGGGGTGTTACAACTGTGTTTTTTCTAATGGGGCTAATCATTGTGTTCAGCCTTTTGGGAGGCAATTCACAAGTTGGTCTGTCCTTATCCAGTCCTGCTCTATGGATCGTTCTGGCGATTAGCGTGTTTGAGTTATACTGTGAATATAAGAAAATGAAAGCTGCTCAACCTACTCCTTGAATCACGATCTCTATATGATTTGAACACTTTGTAGTTTAGCGTATACTGTTAACCAAACGAGTAACCCTCATTCTGTTCCTTTATTTCGGGAAATGGGCGGTTACTTTTTGACTTTGCAAGGAGGTATTCGACTATGAAACTAGAAATTATCGCAACAAGCCTACAAGATGCTCTTTTAGCTGAACGTGCAGGAGCAGACCGATTGGAATTATGTTCAGCACTAACTGAAGGTGGATTGACACCAAGTTTAGGGTTGATTGAAGCGGTTGTTGAGGGAGTTTCGATTCCAGTCCACGTCATTGTCCGTCCTCATAGTAGAACGTTTAACTATTCGGAGGAAGATATCCAAGTGATGCTTGCGGATATTCGGCACATTCAACAGACAAAAGCTGCAGGGATTGTCATCGGTATATTGGATGAAACACAACGGGTCGATACCGTTAATTTGAAGCGTTTTTTAGTTGCTGCTGGTAACTTGAATGTCACATTTCATAGAGCGTTCGATGAAATTGAAGATCAGCTTAAAGCGGTTGATATGATAGGTGACTTCCCTCAAATTCAACGAATCCTAACATCAGGCGGCCAAGCACCTGCTCCTCAATCGGTAGAGAAAATCAGGCAATTGGTGGAGAAGACCAAAAATACCTCAGTAACGATTTTAGCGGGGAACGGTATGACACCTGAAGGATTAGCTGGATTTATTGAAGCAACAGGGATTACAGAAGTCCATTTTGGATCCGCAGTCAGAGAACACCAAAGTTTTCAGTATCCCATCAACCAAGAAGTGATAACAAACATCAAATCGATCATTAGTCAATAAACTATCTTCTCTTGGATAAACACCACCTCAAAACTAAAAAGACTGTCCCAAAAGATGATTTTCATCTTTTGGGACAGTCTTTTTGTGGTTCACCGTATCAATTCTAAGAAACTCCAAACGTCAGTCTATAGGGTTTCTTTCCGCACCCCTCTACAATAGAACTACACACTACGACGGGAGGGAACTTATTATGATTGGCGAACAAGTATTACTCAGCAGTGTCTTTGCGGCAGGGATTCTGTCCTTTTTCTCTCCCTGTATCTTGCCGCTATTGCCTGTGTACGTATCCATCCTCTCCTCAGGAGACCCAGCATCCACTCGCCAAAATCGCCTCATTACGATAGGGAAATTCAGTATCCATCCAAGACTAATTGTTAAAACAATGGTCTTTGTCTTTGGTTTATCAACCAGCTTTGTGCTTCTAGGATTTGGAGCAGGCGCATTAGGCGCACTCATTAACACAACAACTTTCATCACCATCTGTGGAATTGTCGTTGTGTTACTCGGACTTCATCAAATCGGGTTGTTCCATATTCCGTTCTTGGAACGAGAAAACAAAGTGAACTTGAAACGAAGTGGAAAACGTGACTTTCTAGGAACGTATCTCCTCGGATTTACGTTTAGCTTCGGTTGGACGCCTTGTATTGGTCCGATTTTAGGTGCCGTACTTGGACTTTCGGCGAACGAAGGGCAAGCAGCACACGGTGCGTTTCTTATGCTCATCTATGCACTCGGTATGCTGATTCCATTTCTCATCCTTTCGATTTTCTCGGACTTCTTACTACAACGCATGAAAAAGCTTAATCGCCACTTAGGGAAAGTCAAAGTTGCCGGAGGTATCATCATCGTTGTGATGGGACTCTTCCTTATGACGAACAACTTGAATTTCTTTACAACACTTATTCCACAATGAAGGAGGATTTGGCATGTTGAAAAAATTACTTGTTCTACTCACTGTTGTCATTGTCCTTGGTGCTTGCTCATCTGGTGAGAAATCCGGAGAAGCAGAAGACTCGCTATACAATCTGGAAGACTTGGATGGTAGCACCGTCAACTTGGCAGATTACGAAGGAAAAAACGTCTACGTGAAATTTTGGGCGTCTTGGTGTCCAATCTGTCTCGCGGGACTTGAAGAAGTGAATGCACTTGCTGCAGAAGACACGGATTTTGAAGTATTGACCGTCGTTGCACCAGGATACAACAACGAAAAGAAAAAAGATGCGTTTGTGAAATGGTATAAAGGCGTTGAAAACGTTCAAGACTTACCTGTCCTAATGGATGAAGGTGGAGATCTCGTAAAAGAGTTCGAAGTACGCGGCTATCCAACATCTGCGTTCATCAATAAAAAAAGGGAACTCGTTAAAACACAAGCCGGACAGTTATCGAATAATCAGATCAAAGAGATGATGGATCAACTAAACTAAAACAAAGGGGAGACGCATCGTGAAATTGAACTATCTTTTTGGACTGCTTGTACTAGCGTTAGTTCTAGGTGGCTGTTCACTTGGAAATGCCTCCAAGGAAGAACCCGACAATTCGACAGGCTCACTGACCGCAGCAGCCTCTTCGAAATATCCTGAAAATCCGAACGATAATTTGACTTTCGATGAAAATAACTTGAAAGACATTTACTTAGCGGGTGGTTGTTTCTGGGGCGTTGAAGCTTATATGGAACGTGTTTACGGTGTCTATGATGTTACTTCAGGCTATGCGAACGGAACCACTGAAAATCCAATCTATGAAGACGTTGTCGCTGGTAAAACAGGTCATGCGGAAACCGTTCATGTGCAATACGACCCAGAGCGCACTGATTTGAATACAATCCTGGATCATTTCTTTACGATTATTGATCCGACATCGTTGAACAAACAAGGCAATGACCGAGGTACGCAATACCGCTCGGGTGTCTTCTATACAGATTCAGCAGAGAAAGCTGTAATCGAGAAAGTCGTCACTGACCAACAAACGCGTTTTAACGATGAAATCGTAACCGAGGTCGAGCCGCTAACAAGCTACACATTGGCAGAAGAGTATCATCAAGATTACTTGGAGAAAAATCCAAACGGCTACTGCCACGTGGAATTCGATTCGTTGGAAGACCAAGAGATTCCTTCTTTGATAGACCCGGCAGACTATCCGAAGCCAAGTGACAAAGAGTTGAAAGCGAAACTGACTGAAGCACAATACAAAGTAACGCAAGGTAGCGACACGGAAGCGGCATTTTCAAACAAGTACTGGGATACATTCAAAGACGGGATCTATATTGACGTTGCAACGGGAGAACCGTTGTTTTCATCAAAAGACAAATATGATTCACAATGCGGATGGCCAAGTTTCACGCAACCGATTATTCCTGAAGTCGTAACGGAGCATAAAGATAAGAGTTTTAACATGGTGCGGATCGAAGTGAGAAGTCGTGCTGGGGATAGTCACCTTGGTCACGTGTTTGATGATGGGCCGAAAGATAAAGGTGGTTTGCGCTATTGTATCAATAGTGCCGCAATCGATTTTGTGCCTCTAGATGAAATGGAAGACGCAGGCTATGGCTATCTGACAAGCCTTGTGAAGTAGGGTAGACTGGAAATACGACTACGAAAGGTAGCTGTTGCTGCCTTTCGTTTTTTACCTTTACATATGAAAGGAGACGCCTATGTATACGTTACTTGTAGTAGACGATGAACCCATTCTAATCCGTGGTATTCGCTCGTTTGTCGATTTTGACGCCTTGTCGATTACTGAAGTTCTGGAGGCGGCTAATGGGGAAGAAGCGCTTGAACTGTTCAAAACGCACCGACCGGACATTATCCTCGCAGACATCAACATGCCGAAAATGAATGGATTGGATTTCGCGTCCGCCGCGAAAGCGTTGAAGCCGAATGTGAAAATTGCAATGATTACGGGATACGATTATTTCGACTATGCAGTGGCGGCACTCAAAACAGGCGTCGACGATTATGTACTAAAGCCCGTTTCTAAAAATGACATCCAAGAACTGTTGCAAAAACTGATTGGTAAAGTCCAAGAAGCTCATCGTCAACAAGAAGTGACAAAACTGGTAGATGGACTCATTCAGTCAAAAGATAGCGGAGAAGAAACGACAGGATACAAATATCAAATCCAACAGGAAATCAATTCGAATTTCGACAATATCGAGTTTTCGCTCGCAACTCTCGCATCAAAGCTTGCACTCAGTCCATCCTATGTCAGTACGTTGTTCAAACAATTATTCGGCACAACGTTTCAACAGTATATGATCGCAGTTCGACTCGATCGGGCAAAGTTGCTTCTGCTAAGCACGGACATGAAAATGTATGAAATTGCGGCTTCCGTCGGATTTGAAGACCCAAATTATTTTAGCGCTGCTTTTAAGAAACGGTTTTCGTTGTCTCCCAATCAGTTTAAGGAGAAGTCTAGAGAATGAAGAGTCGAGCGAATACATACAAAAAATTACGTGTACAAATTGCCCTACATTATATACTAGCAAGCGGTTTGACATTGTTGCTGATGGCGGGGATTCTTTACGCAAGCATTTCTTCGATTCTCCTGAGCGAGTCTGCGAAGAGTACTAAGTCCTCTGTGAATCAAAGCGGCATGTATCTCGATTTGTATATTGATCGGCTGAATGCAGTGTCGAGTTTACTCGCAGAAAATCCTCAACTCGTCAGATACTTATCGGATTCCGTTAGAGCACCAGAAGTCAAAAGTGACCTATTGAAAACGATCGATACAACGCTCGATTCCGATGAATTCATCAAATCAATTATCATAGTGAGTAAAGATGGGCAGATTTTGTCCAACGAAGCGGGTTTGACGATGAGTAAATCGACAAATATGATGCAGGAAACGTGGTATCGATCGGCGATTATGAATGGTGGTCAAGCGTTCTTAACTTCTGCCCGCATGCAAGATTTTACGATGGATAAAGACAAATGGGTTATCTCAATCAGTCGGGAAATCAATGATACAGCTGGGGGAAACCGAGGCGTGCTGCTCATTGACCTCGATTATGAGGTGATTGAAGACTATTTGGCAGACTTGGATCTCGGAAAAGCGGGTTTTTCGTTCATCCTCAACGAAAATCAAGAAGTCGTCTATCATGAAGACCCGTCCTATTTCCAAAATGACGATAAAAAAAGCGAATTGCAGGCGATTGTAGATGACCAAGCGGGCTATGATTCCAAAGAAAATACGTTGACGTATACTCATTCGTTGAAAAATGCAGATTGGATGCTCGTCAGTATCTCGTCTCAAGATAGTCTTCTTGCCATCAAGCAACAGCTGCTTGAAATCTTCTTTTGGGTCGGCATTGCTTTGCTTTTGATAGCAGCAACAAGCGTGTATGTCTTTGCAGGGCGGATCACGGCACCATTTCAGAAGCTTGAACAAGCGATGCAGGATATTGAAACGGGTTTGAAGGAAATTCCGGTCGATGCAAAAGGATGTTACGAGGCGCAAAGTCTGACGCATCATTTCAATACGATGACGCACAAAAACGATAAACTGATGGAGGAGATTAAGGAGAAAGAAAAGCATCTTCGGACGTCTGAAATCAGTGCGTTGCATAGTCAGATTAACCCTCATTTTCTATACAACACGCTCGATACCATCGTATGGATGGCGGAGTTTGGTGACCATGAAAAAGTGATTGGCCTGACGAAAGCGCTGGCGTCATTTTTCAGATTGTCACTGAGTGGCGGGAGCGAGTTGACGACGGTAGAGAACGAATTACAACACGTCGAACGGTATTTGTTCATCCAAAAAGAACGGTACGGGGATAAGTTGAAGTATGACATCCACTGTGACGAGACGGTAAGGGATATTGAAATGCCGAAACTAATTGTTCAGCCTATCGTAGAGAACGCTCTCTATCATGGCATACGTGGACTTTCTCGCCAGGGTGTGATCAATATTTCTGCCACTTCAGAGGGAGATGAGTTGTTTCTGACTGTCCGTGATAATGGAGATGGATTTCACGTAGTTGACATGAATGTTGAAAAAACTAAGAAAACAACGAAACTTGGCGGAGTCGGCATTCGTAATGTAGATGAGCGTATTAAACTCTATTATGGTAAAAAGTATGGAGTACATGTCCATTCTTCGGAAACCGAAGGGACTACAGTTCGTATTCACCTTGCATCTTCCCTTAGATAATAATAAAACGTATTGGTTCTATAGATCAGGCGCATACTTCTTTTTATACGGAGGTGCGATTGCACTATGGAACATACCGATTTCTTTAAAGTCGATTTCTGGGAAATGATCTTGCGCACGACACTTGCTTTTCTGGTGCTCCTCTTATTGGCTCGTTTCATGGGGAAAAAACAAATTTCCCAACTGACATTCTTCCATTACGTAACTGGAATCACGATAGGATCTATTGCAGCTGATATCGCAGGAGAATCGGAGACGCCATTTATGAACGGGCTACTTGCGATGATTTGGTGGGCTATTTTGACGATTGTAATGAATTATATTGCGATGAAATCCAAAAAAGCACGTATCCTGTTAGATGATAAACCGATTATAATTATCCGAAATGGAAAGATTGAGGAAGGTTCGTTACGGAAAGCACGTCTCGATCTCAATGACGTCAATATGCTTTTACGTGAACAAAGCATTTTTTCGATAAAAGACGTGTACTATGCCATTTTTGAAGTCAACGGTAATTTAAGTGTCATGAAACGGACTGGCCTAGAAAATGCAACAAAAGCTGATGTAAAAGCATCTACAAGAGATCCAAAATACATTCCTACTGAAATTATTTCAGATGGAGAACTCATTTTGGAAAATTTAGCGGAGCTTAACTTAACGGAGCAATGGGTGTATGATCAGCTTAAAAAGAAAGGAATCAATCGAGTCGATCAAGTCTTTTATGCGGAGATTCAAGGGAATGGGGACTTGCATATTGACGAGAGGACAGCAAAAGATAATTAATGAGAGAGGAACCTATACCATGTATCTGGTCAGATAAATGGTATAGGTTCCTCTCTATTTGCTGTTGAAAAATAGATGCTTCTCGTAATGTTAAATTTGTGTAAATTGGCCTATAAATTAAAGGGTTTTACTAGAGCGATAGAGAAATAATAAAAATAGATGGGAAAATACAGCAATAAAGTGGTCTTTTATCGCTAGAAGTGTCCTATACTTTTAATGCTTAGTCAAAAAAGCATATCTGTCAGCCTGTTTTATAAACTTGGTTACGACAGCTTGCCTCTGTCGCTGAGTAATATGGAGGAGAACGTTATGATGTTTTTTAGTGCGAACAATGCAAAAATGATGCCAAAGGTGATTGAAATTTCAAGAACTATGAATGTGGAAATTCGAGTGGAAGACAAGGAAATCATTAAGAAATTAAAAATGATACATATTACAGAAGAGGATTTGAAATTGATCAAGGCGATTCAGCCAATGATTTTAACGCACGGAGACGAGTTGGTCGATAATTTTTACGGTACGATTTTACAGGTGAGTGAATTAAAAGAAATGATCGAGCGACATACGACAAAAGAATGGTTAAGAGAGACATTGAAGAAGCATGTTATCGAAATGTTTGATGGGGTTATCAATGATGCGTTCATCCAAAAACAACTTCGAATTGCGAAAGCTCATTACTCAATTGGATTACCTCCTTCATCCTACATGGGAGCGTTCCAAAACCTTCAGAACACCTTATTGGGTATCGTCTGCAGAGAGATGGATAATACACAAGAAATCCATTTACTACTTTCGGCAATTAACAAGATGATAAGCTTTGAGCAACAGCTTGTTTTAGAAGCATATGACGATGAAACTAAAATGAAATTAAATGAACAATTTCAAAGTGGGAAAGCTGACCTTAAAAACACCATGCTGGAAGTTAGTGAAGGATTGGTAGCTTTGGCAGAACAGACTCAAGCATATGCTGAAATGTTGAGTACGACCATTCGTCAGGTGAATGTAACTACAACAGATAGCAATGAGCAAGCCGAGTTTGCCAAGACATCTGTTAGTGAAGGTCAAGTTCGTCTTACGAATTTATTGGAGAAAATTGAAGCGATTGAAACATATACAAAGAGTATGATGGAAAGTATTGAGCAACTAGGAGAGGCTTCAGATGAAATTGCATCTGTTATTGGTATAGTTCAAAAGATTGCTGACCAAACGAACTTACTATCCCTGAACTCTGCAATCGAAGCGGCACGTGCGGGTGAACATGGTAAAGGATTTGCGATCGTATCCCAAGAGGTGCGAAAACTTGCTGAACAAACGAAGCATTCAGTTACTGAAATTCAAAAACTCATTTCAAATTCAAATCAATATAAAGGACAAGTTCTTGATGATTTGAACGCTGTAAATCATGCAGTACGTGAAGGTGCAACTGCATCTGAGCTAACGAATGCATCGTTTCATGATGTCGTGAATGCTATTGAAAGAAGTGGGTCCCTTGTGTTGACTGTGCAACAACAAATGGACGAAGTAATTAATGGCGTTATGGAGATAAAAACATCAACAACTGAAGTTGCATCGTCCGCTGAGGCATTGAATAAAGCTGCGGTACTTGCATAACTTGGATAGATGACTACTTAATCTAACTAGGCTTATGGTTCAACATTATTCTAAAAAGAAGGAATTTTCCCCGTTTTGTAGAATGACAATAAAGTAGAACGTGTATCTAATTTAATAGTAGAGGAGCGAGTGATATGACATACGTAGTGGAAACAGTTCAAGACTTGACGAAACTTAATATCGAATCACTTATTTCTGAAAGCGAAGAAGAAGGATATCGTTTTTTAACACGACTTGCAGAAGATTATAAAGACGGCATTAATACATTTTCCGATCCAGGGGAAGCTTTGTATTGTGTGAAAGATGAGCAAGGGAAAGTAGTAGCCATTGGAGGCGTCAATCGCTTTCCGGTTCCTGGAGGAGATTCCGAGACTGGGCGACTACAGCGTTTTTACGTGGAAGCGAATGAACGCAGAAACGGTGCGGGATCGTTGTTACTGAAAGAAATTGTTGAGCATGCACGAAGCGAGTTTCATGAGTTGACTGTTAAAACAGAGTCGTCTAAAGCTGATGCTTTTTATCGTCATAATGGTTTTGAATTTGATGATTCCGCTTCGGAAACAACACATCGTATGGCATTTAATTAATAAGGAGTTAGATTATTAAATATGGAATATTCTATCCATCACTATATAAAGCAACTCAGTGATTCAGACAAGACGAAACAGTATGAAGCATTCCTAACTATTCAAGAAAAAATTGAGGAACCTGTTGATTGGGCATATGAAGTTTGGGATCTTTTTGCTGAATGGCTGCATGATAAGGATCCTCATAATCGTGCCCGTGGAGCACAGTTCCTAGCAGGGCTTGCTAAAAGTGATCCGGATAATCGTATTTTAGATAATTTCTCATCTCTCTGTGCTGTTGCAGAGGATGAGAAATTTGTTACTGCTAGACATGCATTACAGTCTTTTTGGAAAATAGCGCTTGGAGGTGACAAGCAGAAAAAAATGGTTGATGATTACTTATCGGATCGCTTTTATAATGCTTCAAATGGCGTGCATCCTACGATGATTCGAAGTGATATTATTAAAGGATTACGAAAATTGTTTGACGTCACTCAGGATAAAGATATTGAGAAGTTAGGAATCCAATTAATAGAAACTGAAGAGGATCCAAAACAGAAGGGGAAATTGAAAAAATGTTGGAGATAATTTTACAAGGATGTGAATAATCATTCATACAGAACGTAGACATGTCCCGATGGTCATTGGAATTGCGTTATTTCTAATTGCGCCATTCTTTATTTTTTTGCTACCTAATTTTTTGGCGAACTCCATATACTTCAAATCTGGAAGTTGGTTTGTATTTGTAACTGGGGGTGTCTATTTCGTATATACGGTAGCTTTCGTCTTTTTGATAGCAGCATTATTTGTTCTTTATTTTATGTATATGAGTAAAAAATCCGTACTTATAAGTCTATGTTTAACTATTTTAGCGGGCGCTAGTTTTTACATAGCTTCACTGAATTATACGATGTTATCAGACGACGGTATTACATATCGGCCGCTACTATCTTTTAAGACGCATTCTTATTCTTGGGATGAAGTGGATGAAGCGGTTTTTAGGTCAGTACCCTCAGCTGATGGGAAATCAGAGTTCGACTTCCAGTTTGAGGATGACGTAAAGTTAACACTCACTATGAATCGATTGTTTATGAAGTTTCTTGCGCCGATTGAAAATCGGCTCGGTTACGAAGGAGTAGAGGTGGAAAAAATACTCATCCCGAAAAAAGAATGAACACGCTATCCGCCCGTCTGGAATGCGTACAGGTGAAATGCTGTGCTATAGTATCAGTGAAAGCAGGTGACGGACGTGAAACGCAAGCGTGAAAGACTGCATAAAAAAGGCAACATGATTGTCTTTCCTGGGACGGTCGAGCGATTGCTTGACCAAGCCGAAGATGCTGTGCAAGCAGAAGACTTTGAAGAAGCTATTCGTTTATCTGAGCAACTTCTTGAGATAGCGCCCGACTTGCCAGATGTTCCAGGTATTCTTGCTGTAGCGCTCTATGAAACAAAAGAATTTGAGCAAGCAAAGCCATACGCAGCCCAATGGTTGCAAAGCGACATGAACGAATACTTTGAAGCAATGGAGCTGTATCTTGCAATTTGTATGCAACTTCAAGATTATGAGGAAGTGGAAGATACCATTGGAGCGCTTCTTGATGAAGGTGTCGTTCCAAGCGAATTAAAACAGAAGTTCCTTTATCTCCGTGAACTGAATGTAAGGTTATCCAATAGGTTCGCGGACGATTTTATAGCGCAACCGAAAGAAATGATATCGTTTGAGTCGTTTTTACAGTTGGACCGTTTTCATCAACAAGAATTGCTCGCGCATCTTGAAAGTAACCAGGCAAAGGAATCTCAGACTTTGCTCTGTCAAATAGTGGGGCACGATTCCCTTCCACCTGTGTTGAGGACTGTAGCATTAGTATTGCTACGGAATTCGGGCTGTGAAACACCACTTGTTATCAGGAAGTTCGGGCGTGGAATAAGCGTGATTCCGGCTCAGCTGCCACTACCTGGAGAAGATGAGGTAACAAAAAAAATCGTTACACTTCTCCGACGAGCTTTGGATAAAGATCCTTCTAGGCTATCGCTAATTGAAGAAGCGGTGCGGAAATTCGCTCTAATTAGTTATCCTCTTAACTGGGGTGCTCCTGCAGAAGTGGTGGCGGTAGCATATGAAAACTATTCTACGTTTCTATTTGAAGGGGCTACCCTTCCTCAAACTGCTTTGCATAAGCTGATCTTTGAGGTCGATCAAGACTCCAGTGAAGCTGTTGAATGAAATTTCTTGAAAGATAAAGAGACTATGATATACTGAGATGGTTGTCAATGGCGTATAAACGGTACAAAATATATTCGTCACTATGATTCGGAGGTATGTAGAAATGTCAGTTAAATGGGAAAAGCAAGAAGGTAACAAAGGAAAGTTAACGTTTGAAGTTTCAGCAGAGGACTTCAAAGCAGGAATGGACAAAGCATTCAAAAAGGTAGTTACGCAAGTAAACGCACCTGGATTCCGTAAAGGGAAAATGCCACGCAAGATGTTCAACCAAATGTACGGGGAAGAAGCACTTTACAACGATGCGATTGATATCGTTCTTCCAGTAGCATACGATGCAGCTGTACGTGCAGAAGGTCTTGAGCCGATTGCATCACCAGAAATCGACATCGAAAAGCTTGAAAAGGGCGAGCCAGTTGTATTCACAGCAATCGTTCCACTTAAGCCAGAAGTAAAATTAGGCGAGTATAAAGGCCTTGAAGCAACACGCCAAGAGACAAAAGTTAAAGATGAAGAAATCGACATGGAACTTCAAACACGTCGTGAATCAATGGCTGAGATGGTCGTTAAAGAAAGCGGCGCAATCGAAGAAGGCGACACAGCAAACATCAACTTCGACGGCTACTCTGAAGGAGAAGCATTCGAAGGTGGAAAAGCTGAGAACTATGACCTTGCAATTGGATCAGGTTCATTCATCCCAGGTTTTGAAGAGCAACTAATCGGCTTGAAAACTGGTGACGAAAAAGACGTTGAATTGACTTTCCCTGAAGAATACCATGCAGCTGAACTTGCAGGTAAGCCAGCAGTATTTAAAGTGAAAATCAACGAAGTCAAATCAAAAGAAGTTCCTGAGTTGAACGACGAACTTGCTAAAGAAATGGACGAAGACGTTGAAACTGTGGACGAGCTTCGCAAGAAAATGAAAGAAAACCTAGAAACTGAAAAGAGCTCAGCATCTGAAACAGCACTTCGCGACGACCTCGTAGAAGCAGCTGCTCGCAACGCTGAATTCGAAGTACCTGAAGAAATGGTTGAATCTGAAACTAACCGTATGGTAGATGAGTTCGGACAACGTCTTTCAATGCAAGGTATGAACCTTGACTTGTACTACCAGTTCTCTGGACAAGACGAAGCATCACTTCGTAAGCAAATGCACGACGACGCTGTAAGCCGTGTACGTGTATCACTTACTCTTGAAGCAATCGGTAAAGAAGAGAACATCGAAGTTACTGAAGAAGAAATCAACGAAGAACTCAACAAAATGTCTGGACAATTCAACATGGACATCGAACAAATCAAAACTGCTCTTGGCGGTACTGAAATGCTCGAAAACGACCTTCGTTTCAACAAAACGGTTCAACTTTTAGTTGATAACGCAAAAATCACAGAAGCAGCTGCAGAATAATCCAAAGCCGCTCTGGGCAAGGCACGGAACCCCGTGCCTTGTTTTTGTATATTGAGGATAGTGTAAGGTTGTCTAATTATAGATTAGTGTTAAATTCTATAACTAAGGATATGCTAATGATAGAAGCGCAAGGTGGCGACTCCGAAGGGATCTTTCATGGAAACAACCTAAGTTCGCGGCGTCCTGCCGCAACGGTTGCATGACCTACATCCTGTAGGCCCGCGTCCGTCTGAAGTGGAGAACAACACCGTTGTTTACTCACACTTGTCTAAGCACTAAGCGCGGGTAAAACCCGTGTACATACATCAAAAGAACGAAATAGTTGATAAACCAGTTGGAATCTTGTAAGATTTCACTGAATAGGGGTGAGCAATTTGTTCAAATTTAACGACGAAAAAGACAATTTGAGCTGTTCGTTCTGTGGCAAGACGCAGGACCAAGTCCGCAAACTTGTTGCAGGACAAGGGGTTTATATATGTGATGAATGTGTTGAACTTTGCGCGGAAATCGTTGAAGAAGAAGTTGGACTCGAAGAAGGTTTCGAATTCAAAGAGGTTCCAAAACCAAAAGAAATCCAATCCATTCTAGACGACTATATTATTGGACAGGATCGTGCAAAGAAATCACTTTCAGTAGCGGTCTATAACCATTACAAGCGTGTAAACACAGGAAGTAAAGTGGATGACGTAGAACTCGCAAAATCGAACATCGTCCTCATTGGACCAACTGGTAGTGGTAAAACACTTCTCGCGCAAACGCTTGCACGTATTTTGGACGTTCCATTTGCGATTGCAGATGCGACTTCTTTAACCGAGGCAGGTTATGTCGGGGAAGATGTTGAAAATATCCTTCTTAAGCTTATTCAAGCCGCAGACTTTGATGTGGAACGTGCTGAAAAAGGGATTATTTACATCGATGAAATCGATAAAGTGGCACGTAAATCAGAAAACGCTTCGATTACACGTGATGTCTCAGGGGAAGGCGTCCAACAAGCCCTTCTTAAAATTCTTGAAGGTACGGTAGCAAGTGTACCTCCACAAGGTGGACGTAAACATCCTCATCAAGAATTTATTCAAATCGATACAACGAATATTTTATTCATTGTCGGTGGAGCATTCGATGGGATTGACGAGATTATCAAACGTCGTGTCGGTCAAAAAGTAATTGGTTTTGGATCAGACCCGAACGCTGCAGAAGAGGATCGTTCTTTACTATCAAGAATGATTCCAGAAGACCTTCAGCAATTCGGTCTAATTCCTGAATTCATTGGCCGCTTACCTGTCATTGCGACATTGGAACAGCTAAGTGAAGATACGCTTTATCAGATTTTGACACTTCCGAAAAATGCAATTGTTAAACAATATCAGAAGATGCTTGGTCTAGACGATGTTGAATTGCAATTTGAGGACGAAGCCCTTATCGAAATTGCAAAAGAGTCCATTGAGCGAAAGACTGGTGCTCGTGGTTTGCGTTCGATTATTGAAAATATCATGCTTGATGTGATGTATGAACTTCCTTCGTTAGAAGAAGTTAAAAAATGTGTCATTACAAAAGATTCGGTCTTGGGTGAAGGGTCCCCAATTCTTTATCTTGAAGATGGTACAGAAATCAAACTTGATTCAGAAAAACATACTGCATAATTGAAGGAGAAAGCTGACTTTGAGAAAGCGCATTTGTGCTGAATGAGTCAGCTTTTTCCCTCATTTTTCTAATTGTATTCAATACATAGTTAATGGGTTAAAATGATGATGGAGGTGTTTGTTCGATGGTGTTACGACATAATATACCGCTTCTTCCGCTTAGAGGCATTTTGATTTATCCGACGATGACATTACATATTGATGTAGGTAGAGAACGTTCCGTTTTCGCAATCGAACATGCGATTGCAAATAACAATTTAATTTTCCTGGCTACTCAAACCGATATAAAAGATGAAGATCCGCAACCAGAGGATTTGTATCATCTAGGTACGCTAGCTCTCGTGAAATCGATGACGCAATTACCAAATGGTACCTATCGAGTATTAATTGAAAGTATTGAACGCGCAGAATGGACAGATTATGAAGAAGCGGATTTATATCCCGTCGTTACAGTGAATGGGTTCCCGGATTTAACGGAAGTGGATGCAGAGTCTGAAGCGCTTATGCGAACCTTGCTTACCTACTTTGAGAAATATACGAAAATTTCGAAACGGATAACAGAAGATGCCTACCATTCCGTTGCTGAAATTACTGAACCTGGTCGCCTCGCAGATACCATCGCTTCACATCTGCCCCTAAAAATCAAAGTAAAACAAGAAATATTAGAAATGCGTAACATTAATAATCGTCTTGAATGGCTCATTAGCCGTCTATATAACGAGCAAGAAGTTATGGGCCTCGAACAGAAAATCATCGAGCGCGTCCGTGAGGCGATGGAACGTACTCAAAAAGAATTCTACTTACGTGAACAGATGAAAGCTATTCAAACCGAGCTTGGGGATAAGGACGGGAAAGGACTCGAAGTGGAAGCGTTGCGTGAACGCATTACCGAATCCGGAATGCCTGAAGACGTGATGCACACCGCAGAGCGAGAATTGGATCGTTATGAAAAGATTCCTTCTGCAGCAGCTGAAAGTGGTATAATTCGTTCCTACATTGATTGGCTCGTTTCACTACCATGGCAGGATGCATCAAAAGATCAATTGGACCTAGACCGCTCTGAGAAGATATTAGAGCGAGATCACGAAGGATTGGATTCGGTTAAAGAACGAATTCTTGAGTTCTTATCTGTGCGTCAGTTGACTCGGTCACTTCGCGGTCCGATTCTTTGTATCGAAGGTCCTCCAGGAGTCGGGAAGACCTCTCTTGCAAAATCGATAGCTGAATCATTGGACAGAAAGTTCGTTCGCATTTCGCTGGGGGGAGTTCGCGATGAATCCGAAATTCGAGGTCACAGGAGAACGTACGTAGGTGCAATGCCCGGTCGCATCATTCAAGGAATGAAAAAAGCTGGCACTGTTAATCCGGTTTTTTTACTGGATGAAATCGATAAAATGTCTAATGATTTTAGAGGTGACCCTTCCTCTGCAATGTTGGAAGTTTTAGATCCTGAGCAAAATAGCACGTTTAGTGATCACTACATAGAAGAGCCGTATGATCTTTCCAATGTGTTGTTCATCGCAACTGCAAATGATTTGAGTGCAATTCCAGGACCGTTGCGAGATCGTATGGAGATTATTTCGATTGCTGGCTATACAGAGCTTGAAAAACAAGCGATTGCATCCAATCATCTGATTCCGAAACAACTGAAAGAACACGGGCTGACTAAGCAACAAGTGAAATTCCAACAACCGGCTATCCTGGATATCGTTCGTTATTACACGAGAGAGGCAGGAGTACGTTCTCTGGAGCGTGAACTTGCACGCGTTTGTCGGAAGTCTGCTCGTTTAATTGCTAGTGGAAAAAAGAAGAGCGTGACGATTAGTTCGAAAACGCTTGAGAACTTCCTAGGGAAAAAGAAATTTAGCCACGGACAAGCGGAAACAACGAACCAAATTGGGGTTGCAACGGGTCTTGCATACACTGCTGTTGGCGGGGATACCTTGCAAATTGAAGTATCTCTCTCTCCAGGTAAGGGTAAGCTAATTTTAACGGGAAAACTTGGCGATGTCATGAAAGAATCCGCACAAACAGCGCTTTCTTATGTCCGTTCAAGAGCAGAAAGTCTGGGTATCGATTCCTCGTTTTACGAAACGAAGGATATTCATATTCACGTGCCGCAGGGGGCTGTTCCGAAAGATGGTCCTTCAGCTGGTGTAACGATTGCCACAGCGTTAGTTTCTGCTTTGACTAACCGTCCTATCCATCGCGAAGTGGGAATGACTGGCGAAATTACACTTAGAGGTCGGGTGTTGCCGATTGGTGGTCTGAAAGAAAAGACATTGAGTGCACACCGGGCTGGATTACGTGTTATTATTTTACCGAAGGAAAACGAACGTGATATCGAAGACGTCCCTGAAGAGATTCGTCAAGAGTTATCATTTAAATTGGTTGACGACGCCGAAGAAGTATTGGCGATCGCATTGGAGGAACAGTAATTATGAAAGTGCATAACGTTGAAATGGTAATGAGTGCTGTAAGACCGGAACAATATCCGGATGACGGCTTTCCTGAATTTGCCCTTGCAGGACGTTCAAATGTTGGAAAGTCATCATTTATCAATAAGATGTTAGGACGCAAAAATATTGCAAGAACATCTTCAAAACCTGGGAAAACGCAAACGTTGAATTTTTATAAAATTGAAGAGCAGCTGTTCTTTGTTGACGTTCCTGGATATGGATACGCACGGGTCTCAAAAACAGAAAAAGAAAAATGGGGCGGAATGATCGAGCAATATTTAACAGGCCGCGAACCTTTAGTTGCTGCGATTCAAATCGTCGACATTCGCCATGCACCGTCTGCAGACGATATTAACATGTACAATTTCTTTGTCCATTACAATATCCCCGCAATCGTTATTGCGACGAAAGCGGATAAGATTCCTAAAGGAAAATGGGACAAACATAAAAAAATCGTCCGTGAGACGTTGAACATGCTCGGTGACGATCCTCTGTTTGTCTTTTCATCTGAAAAAGGAATTGGCGTAGATGCAGTTTGGGCTGAAATTGAAAGCAGAATGTAACAGATTATATAGGTAACCTGTATAGTAGAAGCAGAGGATCTAGTTATTTCTCTGCTTCTTGTTGTGTCGTTTGGAAAATTGTCATGAGTGGCGATGCACGCAAAACACACCAGTGGATTATCCTGTGCATTTACATTATAATAATTATAAAGAGAGGCGCTAATGCCTACTCGTTCATAGGTTGTTCATAAATGAATGCTTCATGCTTTACAGGTTATGTTATACTTATGAGCAGGAAATAGACGCGAAAGGTGTGAGCACCTAGTGAAATTACTCGTTATTGGGGTCAATCACAGGACAGCGCCGGTAGAAATCAGAGAAAAGCTTTCGTTTAACGAATCTGATTTGCCGCACGCTATGGAAACTCTACAATCAACTAAAAGTATTTTAGAAAATATTATCTTCTCGACGTGTAATCGGACTGAAATCTACACGGTCGTTGACCAACTCCATACCGGGCGTTTTTATGTGAAAAACTTTTTAGCGGAATGGTTTGATCTTCCGTTGGAATCGTTTACTAATCACTTGATTATTAAAGAAGAAGACGAGGCGATTGAACACCTTATGTCTGTCACTTCAGGAATCGACTCGATGGTTTTAGGTGAAACCCAAATCCTAGGTCAAGTGAGAACGAGCTTTTTAAAGGCTCAAGAAATCGGTACAACAGGTACGATTTTCAATGAGTTGTTTAAACAAGCCATTACTGTCGCTAAACGTGCGCATGCTGAGACAGCCATTGGTGAAAATGCAGTCTCTGTTTCGTATGCTGCTGTAGAATTAGGTAAGAAGATATTCGGTTCTTTGAAACACAAGCACATCGCGATTTTAGGTGCAGGTGAAATGGGAGAATTGACGATTAAAAACTTACAAGGTAGCGGTGTCGGTAAAATCACTGTGCTTAATCGGACGTTTTCGAAAGCGGAAGAATTGGCAGCGCAATTCGAAGGAAACGCGAAGTCACTAAAAGAGTTGCAATGCACACTTTTAGATGTGGATATTTTAATAAGTAGTACAGGGGCAAAAGATTATGTCATCGACTATGAACTCATGCAGTTTGTGGAAAGATTACGTAAAGGTCGGCCACTTTTTCTAGTTGACATCGCAGTCCCACGCGATATGGATCCACGTATTGGAGATTTACCGAATATGTTCTTATATGACATTGACGATATGCAGGGCATTGTTGAAGCGAACTTAGCTCAACGTAAAGAGGCTGCTGAGGAAATTCGTTTAATCATTCATAGCGAAGTAGAAATGTTTAAAGAATGGGTTGCAACGCTTGGTGTAGTTCCTGTGATTACTGCATTGCGTAAAAAAGCACTCACTATTCAAGCGGAGACGATGGCAAGTATTGAAAACAAAATGCCTGACCTAACAGACCGTGAGAAAAAAGTGTTGAGCAAACATACAAAATCGATTATTAACCAATTGTTAAAAGAACCGATTTTACAGGCAAAAGAATTTGCTACGGATTCCAATTCGACAGAAAAACTAGAGCTGTTTCAATCGATCTTCGGTATTGAAGAAGAAGTTGAACGAGAAAAAAATCTTCAGGCACAACAGCAAAAAGCGGAACAGGGAGCCGGAGCTTCCCAAACGGCCGGTTTGCAACCTGATTTGACATATTGAATGCGTTCCAACAAGTCATTTCCCATCCCGCTTTTCTTAACGGTCGATGCGGAAGTGGCTTTTTTGACAGAAAGGCAGAGGTTAGCCTATGGTTGAGTTGACGATGGCACGGCTTCAGGAAGCTATGCTCATTCTGTACGCCGTCAGCCTGATTTTTTATTTTGTGGACTTTTTAAACAAAGATACACGAGCACAACGAAGCGCATTTTGGCTGACTGTGATTGTTTTTGCTATGCAAACTGGTTTTTTGTTACAAGCGATTATCGTGACGAAGCAAATACCCGTCTTGTCCCTTTATGAAGGGGTCTATTTCTTTGCGTGGATACTCATTATGTTGTCTCTTGGAATTCAACTTAAATATCGTTCCAGCTATGCTGGGTTCTTATTGAATATCATTGCGTTTTGCTTTATGACCATTCATATTTTTGCGCCTACACAAGTGGACAATTCTGGGGTGGGAGAATCTCTTGTTTCGGAACTGTTGTTCATCCATATTACATTCGCGATTCTTTCTTACGCAGCTTTTACGATGGCATTTGTATTCGCAATCCTGTATTTGCTCGTTTATAATCTGTTGAAGAAGAAGAAGTTTACTTCGCAATTCAATCGGTTGCCCTCGTTACAACATGCAATGACGGGCATGAAGGCGGCAATCTATACTGGAATCCCTTTACTTCTAGTAAGTTTAATTTTGGGCATCCAATGGGCGTATACAGCACTGTCAGATTGGACACTATTCGATATTAAGATCATCGGTTCTTTCTTGTTAATAATAGTTTACAGCGCATTGCTGTTTTTCAATAGAAATGGGAAGATTAAAGCTACCGATTTTGCATGGGCAACTATTTTTGCCTTTGTTTTAATTATCATTAATTTCTTTTTGGGCAGTAAACTATCGCAATTCCATTTTTGGTTATAAGGTAGAATAGTGCGGTATCCATCTAATACGTATCATTCAATTAGGGAAGGAAGATTATATTGAGAAAAATTATTGTCGGTTCACGGAGAAGTAAGCTTGCGTTAACACAAACGAATTGGTTCATCGATCAATTGAAAGCAGTGGGTGTTCCATTTGACTTTGAAGTGAAAGAAATCGTAACAAAAGGAGATCGTATTATTGACGTTCAGCTGTCTAAAGTAGGCGGTAAGGGTCTATTCGTAAAAGAAATCCAGCAAGCATTGTTCGACAAAGAAATCGACTTTGCCGTACATAGTATGAAAGATATGCCTTCTGTTTTACCAGAAGGTTTGATAGTTGGCTGTATTCCGACACGTGTCGATCCACGTGATGCGTTCATCTCTAATAACAATGTTGCGTTCAATGACCTGCCTGCAGGGGCA
Organism: Sporosarcina sp. SAFN-010; assembly: GCF_059415065.1. Lineage (NCBI taxonomy): Bacteria > Bacillati > Bacillota > Bacilli > Caryophanales > Caryophanaceae > Sporosarcina > Sporosarcina sp. SAFN-010. The sequence continues at coordinate 114,910 of NZ_JBPFDS010000003.1, forward strand.
GTAGTGGGTACATCTAGTTTGCGCAGAAGCTCACAGTTATTATTGCTTCGACCTGATCTTGAAATTAAATGGATTCGCGGTAACATCGATACACGTTTAAAGAAAATGCAAGATGGTGAATACGATGCGATTATCCTCGCCGCATCCGGCCTTAAGCGAATGGGCTGGAGTGAAGACATTGTTACGGAATACATGAGCCTTGAAGATTGTATCCCAGCGGTTGGTCAAGGTGCATTATCAATTGAATGCCGTTCAGATGACGCAGAACTACTTGCCGAACTCGCTAAAATGAACGACGAACAAACGTTTAAAGAAGTGGAAGCGGAGCGTACATTCTTACGTGAGATGGATGGCTCATGTCAAGTTCCTATTGGCGGCTTTGCACAACAGAAGGCTGACGGAATTGAATTGACAGGGTTCATCGCAGCGCCAGATGGCTCAGAAGTGTACCGTCATACGGCAAAAGCTAAAACTCCTGTTGAAGCGGGCAAAATCGTTTCAGACGTTTTGCGTAAAGAAGGAGCAGCAGAAGTCATTCAACGAGTGAAGGCTGAAATGGATGGTCAGTAACTTCCCATTGTCAGGAGAGACCGTAATTTTTACGAGTACTAAAAAGTCAGATGAACCTTTTGAGCTTGTGAAACAGCTTGGAGGCACTCCGATTTCGTATCCTCTCATTCGTACAGATGAACGGATATCTGCAGAGGATCATGAGCGATTAGTTCAAGCTCAGTCCTACGACTGGCTAATTTTTACTAGCCAAAGTGCCGTAGCTGCGTTTAAGCAAAAGCTTGAGCGTTCCGGACTGAACTCAACTAATTTCCGACTGAATGTTGCAGCTGTTGGGGATAAAACCGCATACGCACTCGAAAAGATTGGATTTCGTGTGAATTTTATTCCTGAAGTTTTCAGTGCAGATGTTTTCGTTCAGCAGTTCAACCCTGAAGGTGATTCCCTTCGAGCGCTTTTCATTAAAGGAAATTTAGCAGGAACGCTCATTTCAACAGAGCTCTCGTTAACTGTCGATGAATGGACAGTATACGAAACGCTTCCTGAGATAACGTCAGCAGATCAGATTATAGAAATTGTGAAAGACCAAGCTTCAGTTTCGATATTGTTTGCAAGCCCTTCAGCAGTCACTGTTTTTACAGACAGTGTCGCTTCTAAAATTGGGTGGACAGGCTTTACAATTGGCGCAATTGGTCATATTACAGAGCGGGCGCTTCATGAAGTAGGGGCGCCTGTCCATGCTATGCCTGAAACGTATACATTACCTGAACTCGTGCGAACACTTGCCGAGTCGAAAGGAAGGAACTAACTGATGAACAACTTGAATTTCCGTCGGCATCGCCGACTTCGTAGCACTGCAGGAATGCGTGCAATGGTTCGCGAAACACAACTGCAAGCAACGGACTTCATTTATCCGATTTTCGTGATTGAAGGCGAAAACGTTAAAAACGAAATTCCTTCAATGCCTGGTATTTATCAGCATTCGATGGATCGACTCGGTGAAGAGTTAGACGAGGCAGTAGCATTAGGAATTCCATCTGTAATTTTCTTTGGAGTTGTTACCGAAAAAGATGCTGTGGGAACTGGAGCTTACCATGACCACGGAATCATTCAGGAAGCAATTCGTTTAGCAAAACAACGTCACCCCGAGCTCATCGTAATTGCGGATACATGTCTGTGTGAATATACCGATCATGGACATTGTGGTGTCATCGAAGGAGAACGTGTGCTGAATGATCCTTCTCTAGATTTACTCGTCAAGACAGCTGTATCACAAGCGAATGCTGGAGCAGATATCATCGCACCTTCTAATATGATGGATGGGTTTGTTGTAGCTATCCGTCAAGGGTTGGACGAAGCTGGTTTCGAAGAGATTCCAATTATGTCGTATGCAGTTAAATATGCATCTGCGTATTATGGACCATTCCGTGATGCAGCAGATTCCACACCTCAGTTCGGTGATCGTAAAGCGTACCAGATGGATCCCGCTAACCGTATGGAAGCTTTGCGTGAAGCAGAATCCGATATTGCTGAAGGTGCCGACTTCTTAATCGTAAAACCTGCGTTATCATACTTGGATATTTTACGTGATGTCAAAAATAATACGTTACTTCCAATGGTTGCCTATAACGTAAGTGGAGAATATGCGATGGTTAAAGCTGCTTCACTGAACGGTTGGGTAGATGAACAACGTATCGTTTTAGAGACATTGACAAGTATGAAACGTGCGGGTGCTGATCTAATCATGACATATCATGCAAAAGACGCAGCTCGCTGGTTGGAGGAGACGAAATGAGAGATTATACTAAATCGAAGCAAGCATTCAGTAAAGCCGTAGACCTAATGCCTGGTGGCGTGAACTCGCCTGTACGTGCATTTAAATCGGTTAATATGGATCCGATTTTCATGGAAAGTGGAAAAGGTGCAATCATTACAGATATCGACGGCAATGAGTACATCGATTATGTGCTGTCATGGGGTCCACTGATTTTAGGGCATGCTGAAGATGGCGTTGTTTCTGCGATTCAACAAGCTGCCGTAAAAGGTTCAAGTTTCGGTGCCCCGACATTGCTTGAGACTGAACTCGCTGAAATCGTTATTGAACGTGTGCCATCGATTGAAATGGTTCGAATGGTGTCTTCCGGTACGGAAGCTACAATGAGCGTATTACGTCTTGCACGTGGATACACGAAGCGTAATCTCATTTTGAAATTTGAAGGGTGCTACCATGGCCACGGCGATTCGTTGCTGATCAAAGCAGGGTCAGGTGTTGCGACACTTGGTCTTCCGGATAGTCCTGGTGTTCCTGAAGGGGTTGCGAAAAATACGATCACTGTTCCTTATAACGACTTGGAAAGCTTAAGAGTCGCATTTAAAGAATATGGCCATGATCTTGCGGGAGTAATTGTAGAGCCTGTGGCAGGAAACATGGGTGTTGTACCACCTCAACCTGGTTTCCTAGAAGAATTACGCAAGTTGACAGAAGAAAACGGTACACTTCTCATTTTTGATGAAGTAATGACTGGTTTCCGCGTCGGATACAATTGTGCTCAAGGTCATTTCGGTATTACACCGGACTTGACGTGTCTCGGTAAAGTAATCGGTGGCGGACTACCAGTTGGTGCTTACGGCGGTAAACGTGAAATTATGGAGCATATTGCCCCTGCTGGAACGGTTTATCAAGCAGGAACATTGTCAGGAAATCCACTTGCAATGACTGCTGGAATCGAGACATTGAAACGCTTGAATCCGGATTCTTATAAGCACTTCATGAAACTTGGCGACCAGCTTGAAAAAGGTTTCCGCGAAGCTGCAATTGCTAATGGAATTCCGCATACAGTAAATCGTGCTGGATCGATGATTGGTTTCTTCTTCACGAATGAAGATGTGGTCGATTATGAATCTGCAAAGTCATCCGATTTAGCGTTATTTGCTGAATACTACCGGCTGATGGCTGCAGAAGGCATTTTCTTGCCGCCTTCACAGTTTGAAGGAATGTTCCTTTCAGCTGCTCATACGGAAGCGCATATATCGAAAACAGTAGATGCATTCCATAAGGTATTTAGTCAGTTAAAAAAATAAAACACAAACAGCCTTTTCAAGAGTAACTCTTTTGAAAGGCTGTTTTTCTTTGTCCTGTGTTCTGATAGTGAGTGCTTCGTCATATACTCTAACGATAAAAGGAGGCGGCAGAACAATGGAGCCAACACAGTGGACGTTAACGGAGACGTTTCAGTTTCCTGCAGAATACGGGAAAGTAGTTTCTGCACAAGAAGTGAAAGTGACCGCAGGATATACAGAGCATCCGACTGAAGATGCTGTTCGACTTTCTGGGATTTATCATGTAGCAGCGAATGTTGGATTTGACGGTGAAGGTCAAGAGGCAGCTCTGGATTCAGATGCAATACTAATCGATGATGTGGACGTACAAGACAAATCTGGCTATTTTGAGTATGCGGTTCCGTTGCTTGTAGATTTACCTACTAGTGCGGACGGACAACTTACAGCGACTGTAATCGATGCTTCGGCATCTGGAACGGATGATGGTGCTCTTACGGTTATGTGGACGGTTGAGGCTAAATTGGCTGAAGTCGAAGCCGTAGCTAAGAAAGAACCAGTAGTGGATGAGTTGGTAGAAACAGAAACGACGACTGCAGCTGTAACTGCGGATCTGGACAGTTCCAATTCGAGTCAAGTTGAAACGGCAATTGGCTATGTGGAAGACAATGAAATGCTGGCGTTCATCAATGACTTGGAGGACGATGTAACTGTGACATCTTTCCGTTTAAATGATGTTTTTGTGGAATAGAAAGCAACATCCACAAAGGACGCAGAAGAGTAAAAAGTCTCCTGTCGTTGGGATGATCAATAGTCGGATGAGCTGAAAACAAGAGATCGGGATAATGATCATTTTACCGTAAAATCGGCATCTTCTTAGCCATGGCGGAAGCAAATAGGGGTTGTAGCCTCTTCTCATAACACCATCCTTTCACAGCGGGCTTGACGGGTACGCTATACATCCGGTAAACTATTGGAAACAGTATAGTGATGCGTTTATCGGGAGAGTAGATCGGTCGGCTTTTGTAGAGAGGGTCCGGGTGGTGCAAGGACCTATTGTCGACAGTTTGAAAGTCACCCGTCAGCAGTTTTCGTGAACATTTTTTACAAGTAGCGAGAACCGGTTAGAAGCCGTTATTTCCATTGAGGCAACTTGCGAATTCTGCATGGTTGCGAATAAAGGTGGTACCGCGAACTGACTCCTTCGTCCTTTAACGACGAAGGGGTTTTTTGTGTTTCAAAAATTGGACATAATGTTGATTTCCACTTCAGGTGGAGGCCATCCTAGGGGCCTGATCTCAGCCTCCTTGGCGCTACGCTTCTGCGGGGGCTTCGATCTTCGCTGGTCTCTAAGGAGTCCCCACCTTACGTTCCAATCAACAGAAAGTATAAGCACAAAGTGTCCGATTAAAAACAAAAATGATTTGAATTTTTTTATTATTACGAGGAGGAATTGATATGACAGAAAAAGAGCAGTTGGAGATGCCGACTAAGTATGATCCGCAGACGATTGAAAGAGATCGCTATGAATGGTGGTTAAAGGGTGAGTACTTCAAAGCTCAGCCTGAGAGTGGGAAAGAGCCATATACAATAGTAATTCCACCACCGAACGTGACGGGTAGATTACACTTGGGGCACGCTTGGGATACTACACTTCAAGATATTTTGACTCGCATGAAGCGCATGCAGGGATATGATGCGTTGTGGCTACCAGGAATGGACCACGCTGGAATTGCGACTCAAGCGAAAGTGGAAGAGAAGCTACGTGCAAATGGCCAAACACGTTATGATCTAGGACGTGAGAAATTCCTAGAAGAAACATGGAAATGGAAAGATGAGTATGCGGGACATATTCGTGAGCAGTGGTCAAAGCTAGGTCTCGGATTGGATTACTCACGTGAACGTTTCACTCTGGATGAAGGACTTTCACGTGCAGTACGTGAAGTATTCGTCAAGTTGTACAAAAAAGATCTAATTTATCGCGGAGAATATATTATCAACTGGGACCCTGCGACGAAAACAGCATTGTCCGATATCGAAGTTATCCATAAAGATGTAGCGGGTGCTTTCTATCATATGCGTTACCCACTCACAGATGGAACTGGAAGTATCGAAATTGCGACAACTCGCCCAGAAACGATGCTTGGTGACACAGCTGTTGCCGTTCACCCTGAAGACGAGCGTTATCAGCACTTAATCGGAAAAACTGTGAAGTTGCCAATCGTTGGGCGTGAAATTCCTATCGTAGCGGATGATTACGTAGAAATGGACTTCGGAAGCGGTGCGGTTAAAATCACACCTGCGCATGATCCGAACGACTTTGAAATTGGAAATCGTCATGACTTACCGCGCGTACTTGTGATGAACGAAGATGGTTCGATGAACAAGTTAGCTGGTAAATACGAAGGTATGGATCGTTTTGAATGTCGCAAAGCAATCGTTAAAGATTTGCAGGATATGGACGTTCTATTCAAAATTGAAGAACATAATCATTCTGTAGGTCACTCGGAGCGAAGCGGTGCTGTTGTTGAGCCTTACTTATCGACTCAATGGTTCGTTAAGATGCAACCACTTGCTGAAAAAGCGATCGAGTTGCAAAAAGCGGAAGGTAAAGTGACATTCGTTCCTGAGCGATTCGAGAAAACATACTTGACATGGATGGAGAACATTCACGATTGGTGTATTTCTCGTCAACTTTGGTGGGGCCACCGAATTCCAGCATGGTATCACAACGAAACTGGTGAAGTATACGTTGGTGAAGAGGCACCTGCAGATATCGAGAATTGGCACCAAGAAGACGACGTACTTGATACGTGGTTCTCATCTGCACTATGGCCGTTCTCGACGATGGGTTGGCCGGACACGGAAGACTCTGAGTTCAAACGTTACTATCCAACAGATGCACTTGTTACAGGGTATGACATCATCTTCTTCTGGGTGTCTCGCATGATTTTCCAAGGCATCGAGTTTACAGATCAGCGTCCATTCAAGGATGTATTGATACACGGATTGGTCCGTGCGGAAGACGGACGCAAAATGTCTAAGTCGCTCGGTAACGGGGTAGATCCGATGGATGTGATCGACCAGTATGGTGCCGATGCATTGCGTTACTTCCTAGCAACGGGTTCATCACCAGGTCAAGACCTTCGCTATTCTACTGAAAAAGTCGAAGCGATCTGGAACTTTGCCAATAAAATCTGGAACGCTTCCCGCTTCGCGTTGATGAACATGGAAGGTTTGAAATACGAAGAAATCGATTTGTCAGGAGAACGTTCAGTTGCAGATGATTGGATCTTAACACGTCTCAACGAAACCATTGACTCCGTGACAAAGTTATCAGACCGCTATGAGTTTGGTGAAGTCGGCCGCGCGCTTTATAACTTCATCTGGGATGATTTCTGTGACTGGTATATCGAGATGGCGAAGTTGCCATTGTACGGTGAAAACGAGAAAGCCAAGCATATGACGCGTTCGGTCCTTGCTTATGTGCTCGACAATACGATGCGTTTGCTTCACCCACTCATGCCGTTCATCACGGAAGAGATTTGGCAGAACTTGCCTCATGAAGGCGAGTCAATCACTGTTGCTGCATGGCCAGTGGCAGATGCGAGTTTGACGAACGTAGAACGTTCCACTCACATGAAGCTATTGACAGATGTCATTAAAGCGGTTCGCACAATCCGTGCCGAAGTGAACACGCCTATGAGTCGCCAAGTACCGTTGTACATCGCTGCGAAAGACGAAGCGACAGCAGCTGTCTTGAAAGCGAATAGTCAGTACATCGAGAAATTCTGTAACCCAGAAACTCTTGAAATCGGCGTAAATGTTCAAGCGCCAGGCAAGTCGATGTCTGCAGTCGTTACAGGCGCAGAACTCTTCATGCCACTTGAAGGCTTGCTCAACATTGACGAGGAAATTGCACGCCTCGGTAAAGAACTAGATAAGTGGGCAGGCGAAGTGAAACGCGTTCAAGGCAAACTTTCCAACGAACGCTTCGTTTCCAAAGCACCACAGTCGGTCGTAGACGAAGAGCGTGCAAAAGAACAAGATTATCTCGAAAAACAAGCTGCCGTGCAGCGTCGTATCGAGGAATTGAAAGAGATTTAAGTAGGGGGAGGGCTTTCTAACGAAAGCCCTCTTTTTATTTTGTTTTAGTTAAGAGCTTTAATCTTTGCGAGTGATTCTATTTCTGGTGATGTTCTCATAAACTCAGGATAATGATCATAAATCTTGAAAAGAGCTCATAAACCTGGAAATGTGATCATAAACACAGGTAAGTGCTCATAAACCTTAAAATGTGATCACAAAACATAGAGAGTGATCATAAATCCTGGAAAATGATCATAACTCATACCGAAGATCATCAACGCGACACGAAAACCTCAAAATTCAAGCGAAGCGCTACCAATTAATCCCTTAAATTACGTGAATTGTGTCTTGATATCGAGAAATTCAGCTAAGTGTCGGAGAAATATAGCGTAGTGATAGAGAAACTACCTGGAGTGATGGACAAAGACATAAAACTGTCTGAGAACAAGCTTCGCACTCAACAAAAAACCTTACAAAGTGCTAACTCAGCACCTTATAAGGATTTTAAAAGTTTTTTATGGATATGACACATAACTTCTCGTGCAACATTCAATTCACTTGTCTCATAAAGCGACCTCGCACCTACAGGATCTTCTATTTCGTTCAATAACCAGACGCCTTCCGCATTCTGAATGAAATCGACTCCGATATAGTCACTTTTCAACGCTTTAGCAATCTTCACTGCAAACTCACGTAAAGGAGGAGGGACATCAAACCGTTTAGCTGTTCCACCCAAGCTAACATTTGCCTTAAATGATCCCACTCCAGTCCGCTTAACCGCTCCCACAACTTTCTCGCCAATTAAATAAAGTCGTACATCAGAAGAGTTGTGCTCAATGTAAGGCTGCATCACAAGTTGTCGATTTGGATAGCGCGAAATCACTTGCTCCATTTCAGTATTCGTCTCATATAAATGGACTTCTTCACCACCATGTCCATCCGTCGTTTTTATAACAATAGGATACTCCTGTACATCCTGAGCAGAATCTAGCCGCCTCGTAGGAATCGAAGGAATACCTAAGAGTGCAGCAAGCTGGAACGTTTGAAGCTTATCATTCGCAACACGATTCACTTCGCTTCGATTGACGACAACAATACCATCTTGTTCCCATCGTTGGCTCTTTTCAAAGTCGCGCGCTCGATAAAAGACGAACGTTGCATCATTCGGAAGTTCTGCATCACCCGTCAGCAATTCTACAACTAGCTGGTTAGCGGCACCTTCTTTGATGAGTTCATCGATAAACCATCGATTGCGCATCGCATCTTCCTCTTCATAATAGATATACCCCTTCATGCAATCACCTCTAAAATGTACGCTATCATTGCATCCGCTACGTTAATTCCTGTTACATTATAAATATTTCGGATATGTGCAGCGGCATTAACTTCACAAACAAGTGGTTCTTCATTTGCTCCAAACAATAGGTCGACACCAGCAAAATCCGCATCTACCGATTTCGCAGCGCGTAATGCGATAGAGATTTGTGCATCCGTTAACTCAATGATCTCAGCTTTTCCGCCATTCGTTATGTTCGCACGGAAATCCGTCTCGGAATGTCGATACATCGCAGCAACAACCTGTTCACCAACAACATTCACTCGAATATCGCGTCCGCGACTCGAAGCGATGAACTCCTGAAATAAGTAATCAATTCCACGCAATGCTTCTGTTTTTTCATAAAACTGTTCCTCGGTTTCAATCAGATAGACGTTCATTCCGAAAGAACCACGTGCTTCCTTAATGATCATAGGAAGACCAAGCTTCTGTAAAACACGTTCATAATACCCGCTATCACGGATTGTGAAGTTTGGATACACTTTAGGCGCAACAATTGTCCTTGGCATTGGCACACCATCAAGTGCGAGCCTAATCGCTTGTTTCGTTTTATTGTCACAACGCTCGATCACTTCCGGATCATTGAATACAGGAATGCCGAGGGATTTCAAATAGGTTGCGAGTACAATATCTTTATCTAAAAATACGACGAAATCAGGGAGGGAATCGATTTTTTCGGTTACATCCATCATGACTTCATAATTTTTATAAATTGTTGCAGAAACACCGACCCGATCAGCAGCCTCTTGTACGAGTTCCGCCTGATCCCGGAATTTCTCATTCACTAAACTTCCATTATAAATAATCCAGCAACTCTTCAAATGAAACCCTTCTTTCTCGTGCTATACTCTTAAGAAAAGCCTTTTCAAAGGCTATTAACTATAAGTTTAGCATAAGGTGGGGAAAAGGTATGATACCGAAGTTGGAAGAGTATAAGAAACGTGTAAGCATTATTAGTGATAATGAGATTAAACCCGGACTAGCTGCAATTGAACACGCAATGAACCTCCTTGGATCGCCACAAAAGAATTTAAGAGCAATCCATGTCGCTGGCACGAATGGCAAAGGATCTACAATTTGCTTTATGGAATCTATCCTTCGTGAGGCAGGAATAAGTACAGGCGTCTTCGCTTCGCCTTCAATGATCGATATACATGATCAAATCAGAATCAATGGACAAAATAGTACAGAAGAGCAGTTAACAACATCTTTCCAAATACTGAAAGATGCCGGACTTAACGGGATGTTGACAGACTTCGAACTATTGACAGCTGCAGCGTTTGTCACTTTTAACCGCCTGCAGCCTGATGTAGTCCTCATTGAATCTGGAATGGGTGGAAGGTTTGACAGCACAAATGTCTTGACGCCGATGGTTTCTGTAATTCCATCGATCGCTAGAGACCATATCGGATTCCTTGGTGACTCAATCGAAGAGATTGCGTGGCATAAAACAGGGATATTTAAAGAGGGAGTACCAGCTGTTTGCGGAAGAATACCTGTGGAAGCCGAAAAGGTAGCAGAAAAAGTGGCTACTGAAGTCGGCAGTCCATTAGTAATCTATGGACAAGGTTTCTGTATGAAAGAAGGAAACCCTGAACTATTTGATGGAAGTCAGCAACTAGCATTACCAAATAGAAAGATGAAAGGTCCTCACCAAGCTATTAATGCAGCAGTTGCTATAGAATCGCTTCTTAAAGCTGGTCTAAACCTTCCGATAGAAGCGATTCAAACAGGTATTGCGACCGCGCAGCTCTCTTATCGATTCGAAGAAATCGCACCAGGCGTCTTTTTTGATGGTGCACACAATCCTGCCGCAGCGTTAATGCTCAGACGTACGATCCAAGAACAACTGCCAGGGGAGAAGATTGACTTTGTTATAGGAATGATGGCCAATAAAGAAATTAAAGAGACACTCGATGAATTAATACCAGTTGCGAATTCATTTACCTTCATCAATTTTAATGTACCCGGTGCTGCGACTGCGCAATGCCTCTATGATCAATGTGAATTTGGAAATAAAATGGTGATAGATATAGATTGTGTATCTTCGTTACTAACTAAAGACCTAGGTGTTAAGAAAATAGTCTCGGGTTCTTTATACTTGCTAAACAGTCTAAGGTCTCATATAATATAATTAGCAATAGATAGATAATTCCGCGGGTTGAGCGGTTGATTGGAAGGATGAAGAGGATGAAATTGAAAGGCCGGCCATTGTTGCTCTTGCTCTTACTGTGGATACTTGTTGTGCCGACCGGCATCGTTTATCTTCTTTATACCCAGCCCATACTCACGGTGAATTGGTTATGGGTAGGACTTTCATTTTTACTTGGATTTTTAAGTATTTACTATCCCATCATCTACAATCGTAAACCCATCGTACTTTTTGTCTGGTTTACTTTACCGATTTTTCTTGTGTATGGATTAACGATAGAGTTGATCATTACTCAACTAATAATTGCTTGTGCGGTATTTGCGCGTTATAAAACAGGTGATGTTCTGTATCGCTTGCTGTACAACTCTTTAGCTTATTTTGTGCTGTCGGTCAGTTCGGCAGTCGCTTTTTTCATGACAGGAGCTGGAATTGGAGAACTGACCTTTAGCATTCTAGTTGTTGGCGTGTTCGTCTATCAAATTGTCTATTCCGTATTGTATGATTGGATTTTTAAACTTTATGGTGTACTTACAAATCGGATGAGACTGGATTCCGTAAAAGAAACGCTTCTTCATTATTTCAGGATGGTCATAGCCGTTCCACTTGCCTTGTCGTTATATTTTATCCTCATCCATTATGGGGTCATTGGATATGTGTTAGTGGGAATTCCGTTCTTTTTCATGACACTAGTACTTAGAATTAATCGGCAGACAGACGACTTAAATGCCTATATTCAAGCTGCGGGGAAGATAGGTCAACAACTTGCAAAAATGACAACTGAGGACTCAGTGATTGAAGAATTTATGACAAAAACGGCAGCACTGTTCGAGACAGACTATGTGTATTTATTTGATCACTATGATGGGTGGTTGGAGCCTTCCCATTTTTATATGAAAGGTAGAAAAGTAGCTGTTCCTCAAGTTCGCTTAGGTAAAGGTGAAGGAATTGCCGGTAAAATCCTTTCTGATAAGAATAGTTTTCTATATTCCAGAAGAGAGCAGTGGATTCAACAAACGATTACCCCTGTACCTGATGAAATCGAAAGCCTATTATGTATCCCTTTAATCCGTCATCAGGAAATTGTCGGAGTCTCTGTATTGGGAAGTAAGAAGAAAGACGCCTTTAAAGAGTTTCATTTAAATGTCCTGGACCTGCTTAGTTCATACTTTATAGTGTCAGTTGAGAAAGCGAGATATATAGAACTTGCAGAACAGGAAAGTAACCGTTGTGCATTGACTGGACTCTATAATTATCGTTTTCTAGAGCAACGATTGGAACAGGAAATGGATTTGCTGAATCGTGGAATTCTTGAACACCTTGCAGTTGTTATGTTGGATATTGATCATTTTAAAAAGGTCAATGATGCCTACGGACATGAAAGTGGAAATCTTATATTGAAGCAGTTTGCAAATCTGTTGCAAAACAAATGTCCTGAAAAAGCGATTGTTGCTAGATATGGTGGTGAAGAGTTCGTCTATATATTGCCCGAGTTTTCAATGGGTACAGCACTTGAGTTTGCAGAAGAGTTACGAAGTGAAATCCAGCAAACAAACATGCAGATTGAGAATGATTTGTCGTGTTTGTTGAATGAAGAAGAAATTCAAATCACAGCGAGTATTGGCGTATCAGCCGCACCTGAGGATACAGATGAAGCAATGACGCTATTGCGAAATGCAGATCGTGCATTGTATATTGGAGCGAAGCAGGCTGGGCGTAATCGAGTAGGTGGTTATGTAAAGTAAGGTGTTCCAGAACGGAGGATACAAAATGCTCAAGAATCCACGTAAGCAGTGGACGGCTTTTTTACTGTGGTTATTAGTAGTACCGACCTCGTTATATCTTGTATATATGATGTTTCCGTTTAAAGAAATTGATATGTGGTTTGTATTGCTGAATTTCATCATGCTAATTATCGCAATGAGTTCGTCGTTCCAAATATTCTCGATTAGTATTTCACTTGAACGATGGATTATTTTTGTGATCTTTTTTCAATATGGTCTTTTTGCGGAAATGGTTTTCATGCAACTTGCACTCACAATTTTACAATTTGTTCGAAAGTCGAGTTTACCGGCATTCTATCGGTTTACAACAAATTCGTTAATGTTTGTGATTGTTTCAATTGTTAGTGCATTCTTCTTTTATTTTGCTGGCGGTAGAATCGTGGAAATGTCACCGTGGGCTTTCCTAATAGCGGCCACGGTTTACGCAGTGTCATATTCTTTCATCAATAGCTTGGTCCTTTACCTCATCATGAAAATAGAGAAAGCTTCCTTTGATAATTTTAAGCAAGTTGCGTTGTGGGACTTTGCAATAACAATAGTTGTGCTACCCTTAGCGGTCGCATATAGTTTACTTACTTACAAATTGGGCGGTTTCTCCGTTTTATTGCTTGGAGCACCATTTCTACTCGTACTCTTAATTATTAGAAGGTATGCTTTTTCTGGTGAGCTTAACAAAAAGCTTTCTTCCGCTGTCGAAATAGGTCACGAACTAACGGAGAGTCTAAGCAGGGATGAAGTCATAAAAATTTTCACTGAGAAAATTCAGGGTGTCGTAAATTATGATCAAGCTTATATTCTCGATATTCGTAATGGTAACCGATTTCAAATGTTAGCCTGCTCAGAGGCGGGTACTTTTTCAAAGGAATCTCAGTTTTTCGACTTTGAAAATGACGCGATTCCTTTACTGTCACCAGACAAAATAAAGGTATATAGTTCAAGTAAAGAAATCGAAAAGCTCGAATATCTCCGGTTCAGTATCGCTGTACAAAGTGTTATGATTGCACCTATTATTCGAGCGGGAAAACTTGAAGGTTACCTTATCATGACGTCGTTCAGAAAAAACTTTTTTGAGGATTTAGATAAAAAAATGGTTGATTTGTTAACGGGGTATTTCGAAACCTCTATTGTGAAAGCATTTCATTACGAACGCACGATTGAGAAAAGTGAAAAGTGCGGTCTTACAAAACTGTATAACTTCCGCTATTTAACAAAGAAACTAAGTGATGAGCTAAGTCTTTTTCACGAACAAGAGATTTCTAGTTTATCTGCAATTATATTAGATATCGATCATTTCAAATCCATCAATGATAATTATGGGCATCAAAGTGGTAATGATATTTTATGTGAATTTGCTCAAATTCTTAAAAAGTACGAGACGGATGGTCGTACGCTGGCTCGTTATGGCGGAGAGGAATTTGTTTTATTGCTTCCTGATTTCTTAAAGGAGGAAGCGGTTTCACTTGCTGAAAGAATTCGTCTTGAAATTGAGCAACATACATTTACAATCAAACCGGACTTATCGGATGATATCGAATCGATTGGTATCAAGCTTACTGTGAGTCTTGGTGTCTCATCAATTCCAGAGGACACGCAATCAGAAAGCAGTTTGCTTCGGAATGCAGACAGAGCCCTCTATATAGGAGGGAAACAGGCAGGACGTAATCGCGTTGGGGTTTATGAAGCGGAGCCAACTGATCCAATAGAAATTTGATGAAAATAAAAGTTCACTCAAAAGACTGCGCTCGCAGTCTTTTTTTGTAACAATTATGCTTACAAGCCTATTGAACTCAAAGGTTCACTCCGTTATGCTAGAGATAGGAAAAAGGAACGAAATGAGGTGCGCGAATGATGAATAAAAGGAAAGTCAGTCACGAGTCTGGGCTGACTCTTGTTGAAATTCTCGCTTCTCTTGTGATATTAGGCATAGTTTTCGTTGCGTTCATGACAATTTTCCCTCAGATGACTCTTTTCAATAGTAGAACTGAGACGAAGTTGGAGACTATGAATGAGGCTCGGATTGTGCTTGAGGAATATAAGAAGATGAAATGGAAAGCGACCGATCTATCTGAACCGCGATTTAAGAGTGATGGGGAATGGTGGACAGAGACAATGGATGCAAAACCGAATACTATTATAAAAATTAAAAAATTACCTGATGAAGGACCGCCTTTAAATACAGAACTAAAACCAGGCGTTGTAAGATTACATAAATTACACGTAAAGTTAATGAAAGATGACAGGATCATCAGCGAATCATTTGGATATATCCAGGTGAAGTGACTTTAAGGGGGAGTCAATTATGAAAGACAATGAGTCAGGTATAACGCTTGTTGAATTACTTGCTGTTTTGGTTTTAATCTCCCTCGTGACCGGAATTATTTGGACCACAATGAATATTAGTATTAAACATAATTCAGTAGAAACTACAAAATTACATCTACAGCAAGAAGCGAATGTTATTATAACCAAACTTCAACAAGAACATCGAGTTCGCGAATGTTATAAGCTCAATATTGAGGAGCAAGAGATTGCTATCACTAATTGTGAGGATCAAGAAGCTTTTAAGGAGATACTCGGAAACGAATACAAATATGGTCCCTTGATGAGTAAGGAGTTTAAACCCAAGAGAGATAACGTTTCTCGCTTAAAATTACAAGTGACAGACATAGATAATTCTAAGTTAACTGTAACCGTTCCAACTGAAATAACAAGGTATAAAAGTGAGTAAGAAAGGTGATAAGGTTATGGATCACACGAAAAACGAGCGGGGATATGCATTATTAGTAGTGTTGCTTCTGATTGTTTTCATCACCATTCTTGCTGCAGTGTTTCTACGAGGTAGTATTAGTAATGCAAAACAAGAGAAATTGATTGATGATAGTCATTTAACAGTAGTGACTGCGGAAACAGGTGTGGACTTCTACAAGACTTTATATAGTAATAAATATTTTAATACAACTGCGTTAGTAGAAAGTGAAACCAAAATCTACTTAGAAGCAAAGAAAAATAATGACAAAAAAACATTGAATACTGCAGATTACACCGATGGTCGTAGATATGCAGCTAGGAGACTAGCATTTTATTTAAATCAGACTGCTGTTCCCGGTTTACCTGTCCAATTGTCCACTTCTAAAAATCTTTTTTCATTCGAATCTAGCAAGGTTAAACCTATTTCCATTATTGCACAACAAGATAGTTTTTCTGTAAAGGTATCCGGTAACGTTATAGGAAAGGATATTACTGCTAATAAAACAAAATCGTTAACGTTTGAACAAATTTTCATGGTTCCCTCTTTTGACCCTGCTGATATAGGTGGTGGTACCGCGGTATCAGGTGATTGGACGTACCCTAACAATACTTCCAAAAAAACTTGTCCTGAAAGTTCTAAAATTGAAGATAACGATTGCTTTGTAGAGAATAAGAACAAGAAGGTTAAAGAAATTGAAGACTCCACTGTCTATTTCCCAAATGGATACACGTATACGAAAGACCAAGACTTCGAAATCGAAGACTCTAAAGTATACGTGAAAGGTATTTTGAGACTCGAAAAAGGAGAGCTTGAAGTAGAAGATTCATTTTTAGCTGTTGAAGGATCAGTTTACGTTGGAGATGAACTGGAAGTTGAAGAATCTCGAGTATTTATTAAAGGTGCTTTGGAGGCAATTAACGAAATTGAAGTAGAGGATTCTACTTTGAAAATTGGTGGATCTTTAACTACGCGAGACGATTTAGAGGTGGAAGATTCCAATGTGGAAATAGGTGGATCTCTTAATGTTACAAATGAGTTTGAGCTTGAAGATTCAAACATGATTGTTAAAGGTAGTGCCGCACTTAGAGGAGAAGTTGAGATAGAAGATTCGATGCTTTATGTAGGCGGTGCATTGCACATGAGTGGGAGTGAAATTCAAGTCAAAGATAAATCTAAAGTATGTGTTGCGGGCTCTTTACAAATAGATAAAAAAGAGAGTATTTCTTCTTCCAGTTTCATATATCATGTGGGGGCTTTTGCGTACTTTGGGGGAGGGACACCAAGTTTGCAAATTAAGCAACTTGCTCTTGATGAATTCAATAAAAAATGTCCAATTATCGCTGCACCAACTCCGGAGACGGGTATTAAATGGCCGTCGCCATCTATCGACGTTTCGTATCAATAAATTGACGGGGGTACCGCATGACACCATATTTCCTATTACTCATAATAGCATTGATAACCTATGCGGCCGTATTCTGGCTTGTCAGATCCGGTCGCTTGTCTTCTATCGCATATTGGATTATCCTACTCGGTACATCCACAGCATTCTTAGCAATGCTCGTTTCACGAATGATGTCATTCTGGTACGCATTGATTGTAATACTGGGCTTGTCCTTTGCAACAGCAGTATTGCTAGCAAAGCAGCAGGAAGCAAAATAATATGATTCTACGAGAAAAATTGAATGGGAGGCGTCCAGAACGTGGGTAATCGAACTATTATAACGTATTTTTTAAGCATCTTGGGCGCTTCTTTATTGTTTTTTGGAATTGCGTCTGCAGGATCGTTTGCTGCAGAAAACCTGCTCTTCGGTAAACGATTCGGGGATCATACATATGCAGGTCCTTTCAACTTATCAAAACAGACGGACAAGGAAGCGGAAATCAAGTTAACCTCAGAATTGTTGGGAATGCAAGACAAGTTGCAAGCGGATTTACTCTATCAAGATGCGATCATTCCATTACCAGCAGAATTAGTAGATTATAATCCTTCAGCAACCATCGAACAAGCGAAGTCTGAAGAGGAAAACTCACTTATTTCAACTGTTTCTGAAGATGGACTTAGAACGTTGTTGAAGCAACAATTGCCGATGCTGTCTTTTAGTGATTCTGAAATCCAATCTATCGCAATGGGGATTGGGGAGAAATTGGAATCAGGAATCATGCCGCAATCCATTATTTTGACAGATTATCTTGAGTCCACACAGACAACTACTGAAATTGCATCTGCATCCACTGAAATTGACGGTTTGACAGTTCCGATGCTCGAGTTAATCAGTGAGTTAGACGGAAACGAAATCGAGTCGAAAGCTCCATTTTCAATTCTTGAGTTTATCGAAAATACGCAACCTGGACTACTAGACGAAGAAGAACTCACAATTCTAGCGTCTACCCTCTATAAAGCATCGTTACAGACGAACTTCTGGATTGAAGATCGTACAATCCGTCGTGAACTGACGCAGGGCGTGGAGCCTGGATTCGAAGCGGCGATTAATACACAGCTAGGTCTGGATTATGTAATGACGAACCCGAATTACACTTCCTATACAGTTCATGCTAAGTGGGAAAGTGGATCATTGAACATTTCTATTGAAGGAATGCCACTTCGTTATGAATATGAGCCATACGTTGCGGAAACGAATAAATTCGATCCTAAAACTGTTGTTCAATATAGTGAGGATCTAACACGGGGACAAGTCCATATTGCAGAGCCTGGCACAGATGGATTCGAAATTATTGTTCAGCGCAAAATCACAGAAGATGGAACTTTACTAACTACTGAATCTATATCAGAAGATTTTTATCCACCGGTTTCCCGTGTCGAACAGCGTCCTCTAATAGAAGCAGACACGAATTTGGGAAGTGAACCCGGAGCAGATTCTTCTCAGAACAATGGAAGTGGGAATGATTCGGACTCCACATCAAACAACGGTAATTCAAGTAACAAGTCCGATTCAAGTGGAGAGAAACCTTCTGGAAATAACAAACCATCTAAAAATCCTAATGGAACTTCGGATCCAGATGATGGAAACGCTATACCGATGCCTGGTGATGACGACTATTTGTATGACAAAGGCGGAAATTTGATCAAGTAACACCCGGTTTGGAGGGGGATTTTCAATGGCAGCACCACGAAAACGGTTAGGGGATTTATTAGTTGAGTCTGGACTGATTACATATGCTCAGCTCGACATGGCATTAGCCGAAAAGCCAAGGGACCAGCGTCTCGGTGATGCATTGCTTGCGCGAGGATACATTACAGAACAACAACTAATAGAAGTATTGGAATTTCAACTTGGGATTCCTCATATCAATTTGTTCCGTTATCCGTTTGATCCAAAATTGTTTAACATTGTACCCAAGGATTTCGCTAAGCGGAACTTACTTGTTCCATTGAAAGCGGATGGCGATCGGTTATTTGTAGCGATGAGTGATCCAATGGACTATTTGACGATTGAGGATTTGCGATTGTCTACTGGCTTTCATATTGAAACAGCAATCGCTTCTAAAGACGATATTTTACGGACGATTTCTAAGTACTATGAAGACGAATCATTCGAAGATATTTTCATTGATCAACCCGAAGAAACGAAGCAGCAGGAAGAACTGACAGACCTCGATTCACCTGTTGTTCGATTGGTGAACCAGTTGATGGTATCTGCCGTCGCTCAAAAGGCGAGCGATATCCATTTGGATCCCCAAGAAAACGAACTCGTAATCCGCTACCGATTAGACGGCATGTTGAAAACGGAACGAGTCCTCCCTAAGCACATGCAAGGGATGTTAACGGCTAGGATCAAGATTCTTGCTAATTTGGATATTACCGAACAGCGTTTGCCTCAAGATGGACGGATTAAGACGACCATCGATTTTCGTCCAATCGATTTACGGGTGTCAACATTACCTACTATTTTCGGAGAAAAAATTGTAATGCGGATTTTGGATTTAAGTAGTTCACTAAGTGACTTGAAAAAACTGGGCTTCAATCCGCTAAACTTGGAACGATTTTTGGCGGAAATTAATCGCCCAAACGGCATTGTTTTGATTTCTGGACCCACTGGGTCTGGTAAGTCGTCGACGTTATATGCAGCGCTCAACAAATTGAATAGCGAAGAAGTCAATATTATTACGGTTGAGGACCCAGTTGAGTATCAACTTTCTGGTGTCAATCAAATCCAGGTTAATCAAAATGTAGGATTAACGTTTGCTACTGGTTTACGCTCGATATTACGCCAAGATCCCGACATCGTCATGGTTGGTGAGATTCGAGATCGAGATACAGTCGAGATTGCGATAAGGGCATCGTTAACTGGACACTTAGTTCTTAGTACGATTCACACGAACGATTCTGTCGCATCCATCACTCGGTTGCTCGATATGGGTGTTGAACCGTTTCTTGTCACAGCGTCACTCAACGCGGTTGTTGCGCAACGTCTCATTCGAAAAGTGTGCAGAGACTGTGGAAAGAAAATGCCGGCGACGACACGAGAACAAGAGATTTTTGCGAAACGCGGGTTAGCAATTAATGAAATAAACCGTGGATCAGGCTGTGCATCTTGTAACATGACTGGGTATAGAGGGCGGGTTGCAATTCACGAAGTGTTGCTGATCGACGATGCGATGCGAGAATTGATTAACAGTAATGCGACGCCTGCTAAAATGCGTGAAGCTGCGGTCAACAGTGGAACGGTCTTTTTAATCGATGATGGACTGGAAAAAGTGAAGCAAGGACTGACAACGACGGAAGAAGTACTTCGTGTTGCGTTGCCTGAATAAGGAGGGGATTTCATGATGAAACAACAGATTGATGATTTATTGACGAAGGCAGTTGAGCTTCATGCTTCTGACATTCACATGACGATAGATTCTCCACCAGTCTTTCGGATTAACGGAGATTTGAAACGTTTCGGGAGTGAGCCGATAGATGAACAGTTTACGATGGGAGTTGCTGAAGCGACAGTCCCTGATAAATTATTCACTGCATTTAAGGAACAAGGTCAGATTGACTTTTCATATGAATTACCAAATATTGCCCGATTCCGTGTCAATGCATTTCAACAGCGTGGGGTAACGTCTCTTGCATTTCGTACGATTCCGACAGATATCCCAACAATTGAGTCCCTGCAAATGCCTGGCATTTTAAAATCTCTGGCAGACACAAAACAAGGATTGATCCTTGTGACTGGACCGACGGGATCGGGTAAGTCCACAACGTTAGCATCGATGATTGATTATTTGAATCAGACATCAAGAAAGCACATTTTGACGCTGGAAGACCCGATCGAGTATATGCATAGTCATGGTTCAAGTATCGTAGACCAGAGAGAAGTCGGTTTTGATACGGATTCATTCGCAGATGGCTTACGGGCTGCATTGCGTCAAGACCCTGATGTCATTTTAGTTGGGGAGATGCGAGATTTAGAGACGATTTCAACTGCGATTACTGCTGCTGAAACTGGACACCTTGTACTTGCAACGCTCCATACGTGGAGTGCTGCATCGACGATTGACCGAATTATCGATGTCTTTCCACATGGTCAACAAGCGCAAATTCGCGTTCAGCTGGCAGGAGTGTTGACAGCGGTTTTATCTCAAAGATTGTTGCCGACTAAAGATCGTTCAGGTAGACGTGCGGCGACGGAGTTAATGATTAAAAATGCAGCAATCGCCAATTTAATTCGCTCGGAGAAGGTACATCAGATCCCCAACGTCATTCAAACAAATCGGGCTGCAGGGATGCACATGATGAATGCATCTGTTAAAGAGTTATTGGATGGTGGAATCATTAGTTATGATACCGCGGAGCCTTACTTGCAGGAGGAATCATAATTGTGGCTCGTTTTAAATATGATGGACGAGACGCTAAGTCTGTCCGTTCAGGTGTAATAGTTGCTGATAATAAAAGAGATGCTGCGTTAAAATTAAAGCGCGAAGGAATCCGTGTGAAAAATTTAACGGAGCAAGAGGAAACTACGCTAACAAAAGAGATTCATATCGGAAAACCAGTGAAACGCCAGCACTTCATCATGTTTTTGCGACAGTTTTCTACGTTGCTACGTGCAGGTGTAACAATCGTTGAAGCGATTCGAATCTTAGCTCTCCAAGTAGAAGGGAAGCAGTTCAAAAAGATTCTGACAGAAGTTAATGAAGACTTACGGACAGGCGGTTCCTTATCCGACTCATTTGCAAAGCATCCGAAAGCGTTCGAACCACTCGTGGTGAATATGATCAAAGCCGGTGAGCTGTCAGGTACATTGGATGATGCACTGGATCGGCTTGCGATTCACTATGAAAAAGCTTACAAGACACGGCAAAAAGTGTTGTCTGCACTTTCATACCCAGTTGTAGTTGGGATTGTAGCGGTTGGAGTTGTCATTTTTTTACTGACATTTGTCGTACCGATGTTCGTGGATTTGTTCGCCAGTGTAGGTGGAGAATTACCGTTGCTCACACGTTTTGTCATGAGCGCAAGTGATTTTGCATTGTCTTATTGGTATGTGATTGTCATGACCATTGCGGCGATTGCAATTGCGTTTTATCTAATTCGAAATAACCCGGCAGGAAAGATGATGTTGGATACGGTATTACTTCGGCTGCCGATATTCGGAGACATTGTGAAGAAATCAGTTTTGGCTACGTTAACTCGAACGCTGAGTTCGCTATTTTCGAGTTCAGTACCTATTCTGCAATCCATTTCGATGACAGAAAAAGTGATTGAAAATGAAGTCGTTAAGAAAGTACTTGTAAAGTCACGAGAATCATTGGAACGGGGCGGGTCACTTACCGAGCCGATGGAAGGGCACTGGGCGTTTCCTCCACTTATTCCCCATATGATTGCAATCGGAGAACAAACAGGTTCTTTGGATGCCATGCTTGCGAAAGTTGCGGATTTCTATGAAAGTGAAGTCGATGCATCTACTGAAAGACTCAAAGCCCTAATCGAGCCAATAATGATTGTACTGCTGGCAGGATTAGTCGGGACTATTGTCCTCGCAATTTTATTGCCGATGTTCAGCCTATTTAACGAGATAGATAATTTGTAACAAGTAAACCTTAAAGTCCATTAAAATTTCATTAATTACTAGAAAAATAGTTCCACACAACCAGAACTTTTGGTATACTGACAGTATGTTAGAAAGCACGTACACTAAGGAGGAGAACAAATGAAAAAGTTTTTACAGAAGAAGTTGAAAAATGAAAAAGGTTTGACACTCGTCGAGCTACTCGCAGTTATTGTTATTTTGGGTATCATCGCAGCGATTGCTGTGCCGTCGATTGGTAATATAATTCAAAACTCTCGTGAAAAAGCAGTATTAGCGGATGCAACAAATGCAATTGAGGCTGCTAACTTATACTTTGCTGAAAATCCTGATAAAACATCAATTTCTTTAAAAGAGTCTGCTCAAGGCAAAAATGATGGGTTAGAAACTCAGTATCTACAAAAGAGTAGTTTGACCGAGGCAGTGGTTACTAAAAAAACAGATAACACATTAACTATAACTTTTTCAGGAAAAGCTGGTAACAAAACAGTGGCAACTAAAGCAAGTAAAGAAGCAACTAAGAAAGATTTACAAGATAAAAATTTAGACGTTATTTCAATTCAATAAATAAGTAAGTAAGGAGCTAACCCATGCCATTTCCATTCTCCCGCCCAAAGCGGCCCATCTCACTTACAATTGAAGAAGACGCCGTCCGCTACGTAAAGCTGAAAGCGGGGGACCCGTTAACGGTCGAAGAAGCAGTAGAAATTCCTCTTCTAGCGAACACTGTACACGACGGACGAGTGGTGGATGTTGCTGGATTGGCAACTGTGCTCGACGGGCTTGCGAAGGAATGGGGCATTGCGAAACGCAGTGTCCAGTTTCTTGCGCCCGATACATATGTAATGATCCGGAAAGTGACGTACCCGGAAGATGTACTTGAAGATGAATTAAAAGGGCACTTTTTCATAGAAATCGGGTCGTCGATCTATTTGCCGTTCGATGATCCGGTTTTTGACGTTGTGCCATACCTACCTAATGAAGATACCCATGAAGCGATTTTGATTGCCTCGAAAGAGAGTGTCCTCAATGGATACGAAACGGCGTTAGCGGATGCGAAATTCGAACCTCTTGTCGCGGATATTGCACCGCTTGCACTATATCGATTGGCGCATGACAAGCACCAATTTACAGGGGACGAGCATGTTCTGTTAGCAGATTTAACTGCAGGAAAGCTTGTCGTTTCGATTTTCCATCAACATTATCCGCAGTTTATGCGTCCAGTCGATTTAGAAAATGCTACGGAACTCGATGTTTCGGTAACTGAATTGTCAACGGACTCCAAAACGCTGTCTCCGCGTGCAATTGTTCAGGAGCTTGAAAAACTCGTCAATTTCTATCGCTACAATATGTGGAATGGCGGAGCGACGATTACACATTTGCTTGTCAATGGGGAGTACGCGGAGTTGGATGAATTGCTGAAGCAAGTATCCGACCGTTTAAATGTGGTCGCGGGGCCTCTTTTACCAGAACCACTTAATTTCACAGATGGCGGGATAGTTCCTGCGTCGTTCAATCGGACGATCGGATTGGCGCTGAAAGAGGTGCACCATGCTAGTAGACATTAATCTATTGCCAGAAAAGGAGAAGGAGCGCTCTGTCCTCCTTTACGTCGCGCTTGCGTTTCTCGGCGCAGCGCTTCTTTTTTGGCTAATTTTCTTTTTGCTTACACGGAGTGTGACTTCGGACTCAGAGCGTTTGGACAACCAATTAGTGAAACTTCAAATCACGCAATCTGAATTGACCGAACGATTGAACCGTTCCGATACTGCCCAATCTCATGATCAGCTTGCTGCAAGTGTCCGGTGGGTTGAAGACTATCGTTATGAAACAGCTCCATTGTTGGAAGACTTGGTCGCACAACTTCCGAGACGTGGTTTTTTCCGATCGTTTGCATTTGCAGCACCTCACCAAGCGACTGTGGAAATCCAATTTGATGATAAAACGGAAGCTGCATACTATTTAACTCGTATATTGTCTTCTGAATTTGTTGAGTCTGCTTCGATTGAATCGATTGAAGCGGAAGAAATCGATCAGGAAGAGGGCGTCAATAACAATTGGTTGCCACGGTACCTTGCGACGTACACGATCTTCTTTACTGATGGACGCCAACTAATTGATGGGGCTGCGCCACCAGCTCCAGGTGATTCTGTGGAAGATAGTGAATCGTCGTCTGACGAAACCGCTCCACCGTCAGAAAACACAGATGACAGTGAATCACCTGTTCCGGAAGAGGAGGGATCCGATGCGGAGTCTAACTAAACGTCAAAAAGACATTGCCCTTCTTGTACTAGCGGTTATTTTCTTTGTATTGCTCGTCAGTTATAGCTGGTTCCAGCTATATGCACCTGCAAAAGAAGAAAATACAGGGGTGGTTAATTCGCTCGTAGATCAGCGAGAAGTCATCTTCGAGTTGCAACGACAAGTAGCTGCAAAACCGATTGAACAGTCGAACAGTTCCCGTCCGTTGCAACGGAAAGTCCCTGTGCTCCCCCTTGAGGATTTGCTGCTTGTCCAACTAGAAAAAGCTGAAGTGAAATCAAAAGCATTAATTAATAATGTGGCGTTTGCTAAAGATGAACTCAATGAGGTGCCGATAGAATCTTCTGACCAGCTGGATGCGGGGACAGAAGATCCTGCGCTTGCCCTTAAACAACTGACAATTGACGTCGAACTCACTGCGTCTACTTATGAAGAGGTTGATAAATTCATCCGTGAAGTGGAAGCGACGGAACGTATCTATATTGTACAATCTATCGAATTGGATACGCCTGAAGAGATTCGGGAAGCAGCAGCCGAAAAAGAGCTAATTGAACTAACCGTTTCATTCCAAGCATTCTATCGTCCTGATCTCCAAGAACTAATACCTGAAGTCCCGAAACTGGACGCACCGATGCCAGCAGGGAAAGAAGACCCAACAACTCGCGCAGGTGAAGAAGAATGACGGCTGTCTGGACAAGCTTTTTCTTCATTTACGGACTTGTATTTGGTTCATTTTATAATGTAGTCGGGTTACGTGTGCCGAAAAAGGAATCAATCGTATCACCACCGTCTCATTGTACAGTTTGCGATAGACGACTGACTGCTATCGATTTGATCCCGGTATTTTCTTATGTATTTTTACGTGGGAAATGCCGAGGATGCGGAACGAAAATTAGTGTGATATACCCGTTAATGGAACTCGTTACTGGCGTTTTATTTGCCCTGTCCTTCTATTATTTAGGTTTTTCGATTGAACTTGCAGTGGTACTTCTTTTCATCTCGATGCTCGTCATCATTACAGTGTCAGACATCGCATACATGTTGATTCCAAATAAAATCTTGTTGCCGTTTGGAATCTCAATTGCTTTACTGCGTATTGTTAGCCCGCTTGCCCCGTGGTGGGATAGTTTTCTAGGCGCAACAGTCGGTTTCCTGGTGCTCTTGCTTATCGCCATTGTGTCGAAAGGCGGCATGGGTGGTGGCGATATTAAACTATTTTTCGTCATCGGACTTGTACTCGGTACGAAGCTAACGTTGTTCACACTGTTTTTGGCGGCTTTAATCGGTTCAATCGTAGGGATTATCCACCTTCGTCGGACGCGTCAAGGCGGGAAAACACCCATCCCATTTGGACCTTCTATCGCAGCGGCAGCTGTCATCAGTTACTTTTATGGAAACTTACTTGTCGGATGGTATCTGTCGCTGTTAACTTAAGTCGAACAATTTTCTTGAACAAGACGACAGGAGTCTTGTTCTTTTTCATGTCCGTTTTGGTACGGTTAATGAAACTGGGGGGATTGTTATGAACTTCAAGAAAAAGTATACGAAAATGACAATTATGTTGGCACTCGGACAAGGCGTGCTGCTCGGGATTGCAGCAGTAGCCATTGTCGGATTCATCCTTTTAAAAACTGAGAAACCTGAAAGTGCTGCGTCGCCTAACGTTAACGTTCCGGCGAGTGGACCTGCATCCGGTCAGGGGACTGATAAAAAAGACGAAACGAAGCCTGACACTGCAGCTGCAGGAGCGCCGATACCTATGTATGCGAAACAACATGGGGTGTTTTCATCAAAAACGTCTGCAGCTTCGTTTATAGCGGATGAAAAATTACCCAAAGCCGCTGCAGTCCAAGCTAATGGGCAATTTTATGTATGGAGTGCCTTGGGATTATCTGAAATAGATGCAGATCCTGCAGGAGAAGAGGGTGTGTTCCGTAAACAAGTGAACGTCTCCCCACTAGCTTGCGACAGTGGAGAGGGAGAATTGTTGAGGAGTGTTTTAGGTGCTACTAAAATTTCTGAAATTCAAGATTTGGTCGCTACTAGGAAACAGAGCGTAGGTGAAGGGAAAAAAGATACGTTCACGAGTAATATCACCGCTATCACTGCATTTACAGACGATATTAATATCATTAAAATGCATGTGCTAGCTCATTATTCTGAGTCAGGTAAGTGTGTCAAACTTGAATTTTGATAGCTAAAAAGAGACCAAAGTCATATTATGCTGTTTTCTACACAATTTTCTTCTGAATCACATTGTCGTATGATGTGGCAAAGGGGGCATTTACGTATGTTTTTTGAAACCAATGAAACCATTATTTTAGCTTCTGCTTCACCACGAAGAAAAGAGTTATTAGCCAGATTAGGGATTCCGTTTACAGTAAACGCAAGCAACGCAGATGAACGTCCGATAGAAAATGGTGAAAAGCCGGAAACTTATGCGAGAGCTTTGTCGTCCATTAAGGCGTCCGCTATATATGAAGATCATCCAGGGACTCTAGTAATTGGAGCCGATACGGTGGTCGCGTTAGACGGAAAGGTGTTCCCAAAGCCAAAATCTGCTGCTCAAGCGGTGGAGTTTTTACAAGAGCTCTCGGGACAAACTCACAGTGTCATAACCGGCGTCACACTTTTAAGAGATGGTGCGTTCACCAGTTTTTCATCCAGTACCGAAGTGACATTTCGGAAGTTAGATTACGCACTCATACAAGCATATGCAGCAACTGGTGATCCGCTAGACAAAGCAGGTGGCTACGGCATACAAACAGCGGGCGGTTTGCTTGTCTCAGAAATTACGGGCGATTACGATAACGTCGTAGGTCTACCAATCTCAGAACTTGCGGATGCATTGCGTTCGAGAGGTCTGATCTGGTTAAAAGGAGACGAGCGCTGATGCCGACGGATTATAAAGATGCGCTAATGATTCGTGATATCCATTTCGCAGACAGACCGCGTGAGCGGATGACTCGTCAAGGGGCATCCAGTTTGTCGAACCAAGAGCTTGTAGCGATTTTACTTCGAACAGGCTCACGTGAAGAATCCGTGCTTGTCCTTGCAAATAAACTCTTGTCTGAGTTTGATAAGATCCAGGATTTACGTGACGTCACGATTGAAGAGTTGACTGCGGTCAAAGGAGTGGGAGACGCTAAAGCGGTTCAAATCTTGGCGGCAGCTGAACTCGGTAAACGGATCTATTCGGTTGCGCAAGACGGACGCTACGCTATTAAATCACCAGAAGATGCCGCGGCCTACTTGATGACAGATATGTCGAAATTGACCCAAGAACATTTTGTTGTGCTGTTTTTGAATGTGAAAAACGAAGTACTGCACAAACAAACTATTTTCATAGGTAGCCTAAATTCCTCAATCGTTCATCCACGGGAAATTTTCAGGGAAGCTGTGAAACGCTCTGCTGCGTCACTCGTCGTAGCGCATAATCATCCTTCAGGCAACGCAACACCGTCTCCTGAAGACATTGAAGTGACCAAACGACTTGCAGAAGCGGGAGAGCTAATGGGTATCGATCTTTTGGATCATATTATCATTGGAGACCAGCGCTTTATCTCCCTTAAAGAAAAGGGATACATGTGACACTGTGAATTTGTTCGCCTTTCCGTTATACTATGGTGTATGCTTTTAAGAAGCCTCATAAAACGGTACTGCAGAAAGGAAGAACGAATTTGTTTGGACTAGGAGCGAGAGATGTCGGGATTGACCTCGGCACCGCCAATACGTTGGTTTTCATCAAAGGAAAAGGGATTGTTCTACGGGAACCATCCGTAGTTGCGAAAAATACGATGACTAATGAAATCGTGGCTGTTGGTAGTGCTGCGAAAAATATGATCGGCCGTACGCCAGGTTCGATCGTTGCAACACGCCCAATGAAAGATGGAGTTATTGCTGACTTCGACATTACAACAGCAATGATCGAGCACTACATGAAAGAAGCAACAAAAGCTTCTGGTGGCGCATGGAAAAAACCGAACGTTATGGTTTGTGTGCCATACGGAATTACATCAGTTGAACAGCGGGCAGTGATTGACGCAGCTCGTCAAGCTGGCGCAAAAGATGCGTACACGATTGAAGAGCCTTTTGCAGCTGCAATTGGTGCCAATCTACCTGTTTGGGAACCTACTGGTAGTATGGTTGTCGATATCGGTGGAGGTACGACTGAAGTTGCGGTAATTTCACTTGGAGGAATCGTAACAAGTGAGTCGATTCGTGTCGGTGGTGATACGATGGATGCAGCGATCATCAGCTATATCCGTAAAACGTATAACTTAACAATCGGAGAACGTACAGCTGAAGCTATCAAAATCGAAATTGGTTCTGCTAGCGTGCTTGAGACATCTGAGAAGATGGAAATTCGTGGACGCGACTTGTTGACAGGTCTGCCGAAAACACTTGAAATCTCACAAGATGAAATTGTCGAAGCGTTGCGTGAATCATTGTTACAAATTGTCGACGGTGTCAAAAAGACATTGGAAACAACACCTCCAGAATTGTCGGCTGACGTGATGGAGCGTGGAATCGTCTTAACTGGCGGTGGTGCGCTATTACGTAATTTGGACAAGGTAATTTCTGATGAAACGAATATGCCTGTGTTCATCGCGGAAGATCCTTTGGATTGTGTCGCAATCGGAACAGGAAAAGCGCTTGATAATTTTGACGTTATTAAAAAAATGCAAGCGAAATAATTGAGGGAGGATATCGGCAATGCCGCGATTTTTTTCGAACAAACGATTGATTTTACTGCTCGTGGGCGTAATTGTCCTGGTGGCATTGATAGCTTTTTCTCTTAAAGACCGGCAAAGCGCCAACCTCCCTGAAAAGATGGTGAAGGATGTCGTCGGTTTTGGACAATCTCTAATTTCCAAGCCGGCACATTCCATTACCGGATTTTTCGATGACATTGATGGAATTTTGAATACATATGAAGAAAACAAGACGTTGAAAGCCCGTCTGACCGAATATGCTTCAACAGAAGTGGAATTAGCAGATATCAAAGAAGAGAATGAACGTTTACGTAAGATCATCGATAAAAAAGATGATTTACGAGCGTATGATCCTGTTCAAGCAACTGTCATTTCACGGAATCCCGATCAATGGGAAGAGAAAATTATTGTCGACAAAGGTGCAAAACAGGGAATAAAACGCAACATGGCTGTGTTGACAGCGAATGGGCTTGTCGGAAAAGTTGTCCTCGTGACGCCTTTTACATCGACTGTCGAATTACTGTCGACTGAAAACCAAAACTTCCGAGTGTCTGCAATGATTCCTGGTAAGAAAGATATTTTTGGTCTGATGGAAGGATACGATCCCGAGCGTGGCGAATTGATTATGAAACGGATCGATTCCAGTTTTGAAGTGAAAGTGGGTCAAAAAGTAATGTCTTCCGGCCTTGGCGGGATTTTTCCGAAGGGTCTTTTAATTGGAGAAGTAACTGAGGTTTCGACGGATGATTATGGTCTCACAAAGTTGGCCTACGTTCGTCCGGCTGCTGAATTCTCAATGCTAGATCATGTCATGATCGCAAAAAGACAGTCTGCAACTGTAAAAGGGACAGATGACCCTGGAACGTCGGCAACGGAGGGGGAGGATGGATCATGACTCGGTTCATCATCCCTCTTATTGCTGTCGTTCTGTTTTTTCTGGAGCCGGTTTTCAGTTTGTTTTCACCAATTGAACTGGGCGACGTCCGCTATACACTCGTTCCGAGATTTGTCATTGTTTACTTAGTATTCATCGCTTCCTATTATGATCTTCGCAAGGCGGTTCTCTATGGTTTATCCTTTGGCCTCTTGTATGATATGTATCACATTGATATTATTGGGATATATACGTTTCTCTATCCGCTAATTTGTTTCTTAGCTTTTGTGATCATCCGTCAAGTTCATCGGTCTACCGGGACTGTTATGCTCTTGTCTCTATTTATGGTCGTGTTGCTAGAAATGATGTCATATTTGTTCGCTAGTCTGATTGCCCTTACGTCAATCAATTTAGAAGTGTTTATGACAGCGAGACTCGTACCGACAGTGATCGCTAACTTGATATTCATAATCTTGTTTGGATGGTTGTTCAAAAACCTGATCTACAAACGAGTCGTAGAGAAGCAAGCCGGTATGTAATTTTCGCATAGGGCGGGGTGACGCAAGTGTCGAAACAGCAAGTTGTAACGATTAAAGGTACCAAAGATGGACTCATCCTGCGGTTGGACGATCAATGCGCCTATTTAGATCTATTGGAAGAGTTAGGCAAGAAAGCGCAGGATCCTGGTCTAGAAGGCGCTGTTGAGGTGCAAATCCATACAGGCTCACGCTATTGCAGTGACCAGGCAGCAAAAGAGATTATCCAGGTTGTCCAGTCTGCTGGGCATTTACGTGTTTCAAAGATTCAAAGCGATGTAATTACGATGGAAGAATGCAACCGCCGCGTACAAGAACAACAGTCCGAAACGTATATCGGTATTGTACGTTCTGGTCAGGAAGTACATGCCAAAGGCGATCTGGTTGTCATTGGTGATGTGAATCCGAATGGACATGTCTCTGCAGCGGGAAGCATTTATATACTTGGTAGGTTGAAAGGGAAAGCGCATGCAGGAAATGCTGGCAACCGTGAAGCGGTTATTGCTGCTTCATGGTTGGAAGCGACACACCTCATGATTGCGGACCAAATGGAAACGATGACAGATGAGCTCGCAATTTTGTCAGAGCATCCTGAAATGGAATGCGCATACTTGCACACGAATGGCTTTATCGCCATTGACCGTTTGCAGGATCTAAGACTGTTGCGGCCTGGTTTGTCAACATTTAAAGGGGGGAGCTAATGTGGGAGAAGCAATTGTTATAACATCTGGGAAAGGTGGAGTCGGTAAAACGACTTCGTCGGCAAACCTGGGTACTGCATTGGCCCTTCAAGGTAAGAAAGTTTGTCTAGTCGATACAGATATTGGATTGAGAAATTTAGACGTAATTCTTGGCCTTGAGAATCGTATTATTTACGATCTAGTGGATGTTATTGAAGGTCGCTGTCGAATTCAGCAAGCGCTCGTTAAGGACAAGCGGTTCGAGGATCGTTTGTTCTTATTGCCAGCTGCACAGACGACCGATAAAAACGCAGTCACGCCAGAACAGATGAAAGACTTAATCACTGAGTTAAAACGGGACTATGATTACATTTTGATCGATTGTCCTGCGGGTATTGAGCAAGGTTACAAGAACGCAGTGGCAGGAGCAGATCGTGCGATTGTCGTGACGACTCCGGAAATTTCGGCAGTTCGAGATGCGGACCGGATAATTGGTTTGCTTGAGGCAGAAGATATTGAGCCGCCAAAGCTCATTATTAATCGGATTAGAAGAAGTCTCATTAATTCAGGAGATACGCTTGACGTGAATGATATTACTTCACATCTGTCGATCGATTTGCTTGGTATCGTGCTTGATGATGAAAACGTTATTTCGTCTTCCAACAAGGGAGAGCCAGTTGTGATGGATCCAAATAATCCCGCTGCGCTAGGGTATCGTAATATCGCTCGAAGGATACTGGGGGAATCTGTTCCGCTAATGTCAGTGGATACTGGTAAACCAGGATTTTTCGGTAAGTTGAAATCGTTATTTTCAAAATAATATTTAAAGTCCTCTGTACCTAAATTGGTGCAGAGGACTTTTTTGATGCGAATTTATAATTTTACGATTCTCCTCCTTGTATACAAAAGATGTGCGGTCCCGACTATTCAGGAGTTGTGGTTCATATACTGAAAAAAAGGGGGGATACGTGTGAGGAAAAAGACAAAATGGATGTTTGCTCTCGTATTCACAATTGCGATTCTCGGTGTTGCTAAACTAGAGCAACTCGGAGTAATGGAGCGGCCAGTCACCCAATATCTTTCAACAGGTCAAGATTTTGTAGCGGTAAAAAAATGGGTGGCTTCGATGATTGACTCTGAGGAATCCGGAATGATCCAAGTAAGTGGTGAGGTTGAAGGAGTTGACCCATTTGCTGCGTATGAATCGATGCAACCGTATAAATCAGGCGTGATTTTGTCCTATCCTGAAGCTCTTCCGATAGCGGCTCGTGGAAGTGGTCTTATTGTATTTACAGGATTTACGAGACAATCGGGAAAGACACTCACTGTACAGTATGACAATGGCGATGAAGTAACTTATGGATTCGTCGGGTCGTTTGCAAAGTTACCTTATACCGCTGTCAACAAAGGGGACACGCTTGCAGTGATGGAAGAAGGTACGATGTATTTAAAAGTAAAGAGGGATGGACTTGTGCTTGACTCGACGTTGTTACCGGCGTTCTTTTCGGAAGTAAGTCCTTGAAATTTCGGTTGCATCCGATTTTGCTGCCGGTCTTCATTTTACTTGCTGTAATGGGCGGACTCGCTGCTTATGCCATTGTTTTCGGTTCGTTACTTTTTCACGAAGCGGGACATTTAGTGGCGGCAAAAGCGAATCGAATGCGCGTCCGTTCAATAACAATCCTGCCATATGGCGGGGAACTAGAAATTGCCGGACGCGCTGACTATTCACGTCGGGCACGTCTCCTGCTAGCACTTGGCGGTCCGATTGCAACGACTCTGTTACTTTTAGTAGCCATGACGGTAACGTTTCCAGGTTCCATGGATGTGATGCGCATCCAACTGTTGATCCTACTCGTGAATTTACTTCCGATATTGCCGCTAGATGGTGGACAGGCGTTACTTGCATTGACAGAACGTGAAGAAAGCCGTTATTTCGATCAAACCGCGTTTCTTTTGTTCTCGATTGGATTTCTGGTCGTAGGAATTTCGGTGTTACTGACAGGATTGCCTGAAACTGCGCTTTTAATAAGTCTTGCGGTTTTTTTATGCTTGCAGAACATTAGTGTATTTCGATTTAGAAGATATCAAAGAATCTATGAGCAATTGAAAAGAAACAACTTGACGTAAAGATGTGTGCATGTTATTATTCTAATGTTATGTTTGTAGCGCACCCGTGCTGCAACCGCACTGAACCAGGTACAAGTATCCGTATGGATCACCTGGGAAGGCGAGTCTAAGACTATTTGAGGAGGTGCAAGTATGTACGCAATTATTGAAACTGGTGGAAAGCAAATCAAAGTTGAGCAAGGTCAGGAGATCTTCATCGAGAAATTGGTGGGAGAAGCTGATGAGGCTGTAACATTTGACAAAGTTCTTTTTGTAGGTGGAGATGACGTGAAAGTTGGCGCTCCATTCGTGGAAGGTGCTTCTGTAACTGCGAAAATCGTTAAACAGGGCAAAGGCAAAAAAATCACTGTCTTCAAATACAAGCCGAAAAAGAACTACAGCAGAAAACAGGGTCATCGTCAGCCTTATACTAAGGTTGTTATCGAAGGCATCAACCTGTAAGCTGTTATGATTCAAATCACCGTACAGGAACAAGCATCTGGTCGTATCAACTCTTTTGAGATGAGCGGACATGCCGATTACGCAGAACATGGGAAAGACTTAGTGTGTGCAGCTGCATCTGCCGTGTCATTTGGCGCAGTAAATGCAATTATTACACTCACTGGAATCACACCAGCGATCCAACAAGGTGAAGATGGTGGATACCTGAAAGTCATTCTACCGGAGACGGAAGATGATCATGATCAGCAAGTGATTATGCGTGCGATGATTGTTTCGATGCAGACGATTGAACAAGACTATGCGCAGTTTATAAAAATAACCTTTACCAAGTAGGAGGTGGAACACATGTTGTTACGTTTGGATCTTCAGTTTTTCGCATCGAAAAAAGGGGTAGGTTCTACAAAGAACGGTCGTGACTCCGAATCGAAACGTCTTGGCGCTAAGCGTGCCGATGGACAATTCGTTTCTGGTGGTTCTATTCTTTACCGCCAGCGCGGAACGAAAATTCACCCAGGTGAAAACGTAGGTCGCGGAGGCGACGATACTCTTTTCGCTAAAGTTGACGGCGTTGTACGCTTCGAGCGTTTTGGCCGCGACAAGAAAAAAGTAAGTGTGTACCCTGCAGTGCAGGAAGCATAAGAATTGAATCCAAAAAGGACTGCACGCGCCAAGTGTGCAGTCCTTTTTTTATTTTTAAAATCTGGATACCAATTAGTATCATCCCAGTTTTCACTTATATAGGCAATCAACAATGATTCACCCAAACTTTTTGACGAACAACACCCCCATAATGCTATACTGTAAAGAACGAAACTGCAGGCGGTGAAGAATTTTGAAAAAATCGGAGTTGACTGTCCGGGATGCGATGAAATTCGCCCGACATGACTTTTTAAATGAGCTACAGCTCATCCTCATGCACATGGACCTCAATAATGTCCCCGAAGCACGGCGCAAACTTCTGGATGCTACAGAACGCATGCGTATTGACTCCCAAATAAGTGGACTGGACATGCCCGCACTTGAAACGTGGCTATTAACTTTTGACTGGAACTACATAGCGTTCAGCAAAGTCTTAAAAACATCAATCGTTCCTAGAAAATCTGACCGAAAAGCAGACGATCAGGCGATTGTTGAAGTATTGGACGACATATGCCAGCAACTTGTAAACGGCGCAGACCCTTACGCGGACTGTGTGGTCAACATTTTAGTGACGACCACCGGTGACGAGTGGGAAGTCTCACTTTCGCTTCCCGGACAAACAGCGCCGATTGTATGGAATGATGTATATGAGAAAGACTGGACAGCAAAGCTGTCTGTAGATAATGAGTATTGGACGTTCACATTCCGTGGACAATAGGAGGAAATTACATGTTTGTCGATCAGGTAAAAGTTTACGTTAAAGGTGGAGACGGCGGCGATGGAATCGTTGCGTTCCGCCGTGAAAAATATATAGCATTTGGCGGTCCGGCAGGCGGCGATGGCGGCAATGGTGGAGACGTTATCTTCGTCGTAGATGAGGGATTGCGTACATTGATGGATTTCCGTTATCAGCGTCATTTTAAAGCTCCGCGCGGGGAGCATGGAGCCAACAAAAACCAGCATGGCCGTCGAGGTACGAGTATGGTAATCAAAGTTCCGCCTGGTACAGTTGTGACAGATGTAGAAACAAAAGAAATTATCGCGGATTTAGTGGAAGATGGACAAACTGCAGTGATTGCACGCGGAGGACGCGGGGGACGCGGGAACAGCCGTTATGTGACACCGCAAAACACGGCGCCTGAGCTATCCGAAAAAGGAGAACCGGGTGTAGAACGTGACATCATGCTTGAACTGAAAGTACTCGCTGATGTTGGCCTTGTTGGATTCCCAAGTGTCGGTAAATCTACGCTTCTATCTGTCCTATCTGCTGCCAAGCCTAAAATCGCTGATTATCATTTCACGACACTCGTTCCGAACTTGGGGCTTGTTGAAACAGATGATCACCGGACATTTGTCATGGCGGATCTGCCAGGACTTATTGAAGGTGCCCACGAAGGAGTAGGACTTGGACATCAGTTTTTACGTCATATTGAGCGGACTCGTGTCATTGTGCACGTTATTGATATGTCAGGTTTAGAAGGCAGAGATCCATTTGAAGACTTCGAAACGATTAACGCAGAGCTCGAGCAATATAACATGCGTCTAATGGAGCGTCCTCAAATTATTGTGGCAAACAAAATGGACATGCCGGATTCAGAAGAAAACTTACAGGCATTTAAAGAAAAACTTGGAGAAACGGAACACAAAATCTTCCCAATCTCAGCCATTACACGCACTGGATTAGATTCACTATTGTTTGCGATTGCAGACCTGCTTGAAGTGACGTCAGAATTCCCAATGCATGAAGTGGAAGAAACAGAAGAAGAGCACTCTGTTCTTTATAAATACGAACCAGAAACACCTGATTTCAAAATTACACGCGATGACGATGGGGCTTACGTATTGTCCGGATATGGTATCGAGCGATTATTCAAGATGACCGATTTCAACTTCGACCAATCTGTCCGTAAATTTGGCCGTCAAATGCGAGGCATGGGTGTTGATGATGCACTTCGTGAACGCGGTGCGGTAAACGGAGACATCGTTCGTCTTCTTGACTTCGAGTTTGAATTTATTGAGTAATGAAGAGCCGGCTGACGGCTGCAGGGGGATTGACGATGAAGCAGTTGGGTGAAGACCAATTCTATTTGGTGCGGGAAGATGTCCTGACGGAGTCGATGCAAAAAATGCTTGAAGCGAAGCGTCTTCTCGTATCAGGGGAAGCGGCAACGATTCAAGAAGCGACTACTCGTGTTGGATTATCACGAAGCGCCTTTTATAAGTACAAAGATGCAGTATACCCATTTGAAGCGATCGCGCGTGAACGGGTACTGACGGTATTCATCCAATTGGAAGACTTGAAAGGTTCACTTGCGGTTTTGTTGGAGCTTATTTCAACATCCCACTGTAATGTGTTGACGATTCACCAAACCATACCCGTACAAGGGCGGGCGAACATTACGTTGTCGCTGGACGTAACTGAGATGAACCTCTCCATGGAGGCGTTCATCCACAAGCTGAATGGGCCGAGTTTTGTGGATTCGGTTCATTTGGTCAGTTCGGGCGCATTGTGAGAGGAGAACTAGTCGATGAAACATGAATCTTTAAAACCGAGTGTTGCTTATTTAGGACCTGAAGCATCTTTCACGCATATTGCGGCTACAGACTTCTTTGGTAAGGATGGACTGATGCCGTTTCCATCGATTCCAGATTGCATAGAAGCGGTGACGGATGGACGAGTAGCCTATGCGATTGTACCGCTCGAAAATGCGTTGGAAGGATCCGTTCCGTTAACGATTGACTACTTGTTTCATGGGAGTGATTTGTTCATTAATGCTGAACTCTCCACACCTATTCAACAGCATCTGATGGTGCATCCAAAACAGGCTGACGCAGTGGAATCACTTTCGTCGATACACTCTCATCCTCATGCGCTCGCGCAATGTCATAAATACTTGCAATATCACTTTAGAAGAGTTCCGCTCATGCAGACGTCTTCGACAGCAGCTGCTGCGAAGTATGTGTCTGAGCATCCGGAACTACCGATTGCGGCGATTGGAAATCAGCTCGCTGCAGATACATATGGACTCCATATTGCTGAAGAATCAATCCACGATTTCCATTTCAACCACACCCGGTTTGTTGTCCTATCATTACGTAAAGAAACGTTAGCTTATGAAGGGGCAGGAATTCCAAAAACCACCCTTATGATTAAGTTGCCGGAAGATGATCAGCCTGGTATGCTTCATCAAATTTTATCGGTGTTTTCATGGCGTAAGTTAAATTTAAGTAAAATTGAGTCCCGTCCATTGAAAACGGGTCTAGGAAATTACTTTTTTATCATAGACGTTGCAGAAACGGAAAATCATCCGATGATGAAGGGTGCAATGGAAGAACTCAAAGCACTTCGTTGTGATGTGTCGTCGTTTGGATCTTATAGTACGTATAATCAAAAAATACCTGCCGGAAAGTAATCGGCAGGTATTTTTTTGTTGAAGTACTATTTACCTCTCCTAATTCGTATAGTTGAAAGAGAAGGTGCCGGACAATGTGCATGGTCACATATCCGGGCACCCGTTCATATGATGAGTCGATGGAAGGGGGACTTTACAGAGTGAATGTCCATATCGTTGTAAAAGGTGACACGCTTTGGAAAATAGCGCGTCAATATGGAATTTCGTTTGAAGAATTGAAAAAGGTGAATGCACATTTAGCCAATCCTGACTATATTGTGCCCGGCATGAAAATTTTTCTTCCCGAGGGGAAGGGGACTAAGCATCCTGAAAAGCAGGGGGGGAAGGAAAAACATCCTCAACATTATGAGAAGCCGATGAAACCAGCACCGCCGGCACCGCCAGTACCTCCGATACCAAAGCCGACGCCACCTGCACAGAAGCCAATGCCAAAGCCACCTGCACAGAAACCGTTGCCAACGCCACCACCAGCACCGCCGCCAAAACCTGCACCAAAGCCAGAGGTGAAACCACAACCGAAACCTGAAGTGAAGCCACAACCGATGCCGAAACCACCACCTCCACCACCAAAGCCGGAAGTGAAACCGATGCCGAAACCGGAACCTCCGAGCTGCGAAGCACCACCAGTACCACCAATGCCGCCAATGCAGCCACAACCGATGGTCCACCCGATGTTCATTGGCATTCCGTGTGGTTGGATGCCG
Organism: Sporosarcina sp. SAFN-010; assembly: GCF_059415065.1. Classification (NCBI taxonomy): domain Bacteria; kingdom Bacillati; phylum Bacillota; class Bacilli; order Caryophanales; family Caryophanaceae; genus Sporosarcina; species Sporosarcina sp. SAFN-010. Next base: position 154,018 of record NZ_JBPFDS010000003.1, read on the forward strand.
ATTTACGATGCGGACTGTCATCCATGCGCGCATCCGATGCAACATCATATGCATCAGCCGATGGCACCACCGATGATGCCGCAGGTACCTGTACAGCCACCATTATGGAACATGCAACCAGAAACATCGGAGTGCAAAGATGAATCACCAATTATGGCTGGTCAAGGACCAGGAGTGTCACCGAATCATTGCGACAGTATGAAAATGTGGGAAACTCCGAACGTTCAAATGCCGAATATCGAGTCATCTACTTTTGACTTATCACCACCTGCGTACTGTCCGCCTGAACAAGGATATGTCCCACAACAGATGCCGCAACAAGGATATACACAGCAGTACCCGAACAATCAGCAAGTTCCGATGCAAGGCATTCAAGCTGCACAACATCCACAATACATGCATCTATGCTCGTCTTGTGGTTCAAACATGTCGCCAACTCCATATTACGGGATGCCGATGATGGGAATACATCCTTATTATGGTGGCTATCAGCAAATGGGTTATCCGCAGCAAGGAAACTATGGGCAAAACCAAATGGGTTCGTATTGATCGACCGTGGAAGTTGAAAAGAAATTTTCTCGCATTAAAGAAAATGTATGGCGATTAGAAGAAGAGGGAAAAGAATATTCGGTAAAGCGCTATGCGGATGTTCGAGATGCCATCAAAATCAGGAAAATACATGAACTGTTGCAAACAGTGGAATATCCATTTTGTGCACCAATTACGACCAAAGGAAATGCGCACATTGTCGTCCAGCCATGGATAACGGATGCTATCCCAGTGGATTTTACAAAACAATCTGATCGGAGGGCTTCCTTGACAGCATTGGATGCCCTCCACGAGACTGAATCTGTTGTGGACTGGGAATCTCTTCCGTTTTTACAAACGTACACATTGTTGGATAAATGGAGTTGGCGACTGGAGAGGTTTCTCAACAAACGCCATACAATCGTTCCTTTTTTAGGGGAAGAGACCTTTGATAGTATTGAGCGGTATAGCGAGCAAGCTCTTGCACGTTTAGTCACCTCAACTGCTCGAGAAGCGCCCCATACGCTTCTTCACGGAGATGTGGTGCATCACAATCTATTGAAAACCTCGGAGGGGACTGTATCCTTAATAGACTTTGATTTAGCATGCACTGGTCATCCCGACGTAGAAATTGCATTATGGCTGCATCGAGTTCTTCCAAAGGTCGATTACAATGCGACGTTATTGTTTGATGAAGAACCTAGATTGCAAGTTCTTGGCCAGCAGGCAATTGCCATGCTTCAGTATCCAAATGAGATGCTGCGTGAGTGGTCGTATTTGACGACACTTCCTGAAGAACGTCAAAAGACCTTAGCCAAGCAACTCATTCCATTTACTGAACAGGCATTGAATCGATGGCCGGAACTCTGTCAGTTTTCAAACAATTTACTTGAACACGATCGCTATTTCCCATAAGGACTGCCCAAGTCGTATGTTATACGTCTGGCAGTTCTTTTTGGTGATTAGACTGCGCTGTATTTCACGTTGATGTGGTATACTTGAAGATAAGACTCTAGGGGGTAAGTGGCATTGTATGATTACATAAAAGGGTTCGTTACCCGAGTGACACCAGAATATATTACGATTGAAAATGGAGGAATCGGTTATCAAGTGTTAACACCGAATCCATACGCATTTCATGTGACGGAAACAGAGCAACAGATCTTCATTCACCACCATGTGCGGGAAGATGCTCAGTTGCTTATGGGTTTTCTATCATTAGAGCAAAGAGAACTATTTAGAAAACTGATCACGGTATCAGGAATCGGTCCAAAAGGGGCACTTGCCATACTTTCAAGTGGTATTCCATCACAAGTGATCAGCGCAATCGAGCGTGAAGACGAGTCGTTCCTTGTTCAGTTCCCAGGTGTCGGTAAGAAGACAGCTCGCCAAATGATTTTGGATTTGAAAGGCAAATTGGTGGATCTCTTCACGGAGTTGGACATGCCAGAAGATGATGGCAATACACTATTCACTCTCACAGAAAACGGAGCACTTGAAGAAGCGATGCTTGCACTTGAAGCGCTAGGTTATTCAGCAAGAGAAATAGCGAAAGTGAAAAAAGCGCTCGAGAAAGAAGAGTTATCGACAGAAGGATATATGAAGAGAGCATTGCAATTATTACTTAAACAGCAGTAAGAAGTCCGTGTTCTTTGCGCACGGTTGAAAAGGAGGGAGAACAATGGATTCACGCGTACTTTCAAGTGAACTTTCGGATTTTGATGAAGGATTTGAACAATCACTGCGCCCGCAACTGTTAGCGCATTATATAGGACAAGATAAAGTGAAGGACAATTTGTCAATTTTCATCGAGGCCGCTCGGGGACGAAGCGAAAGTTTGGACCACGTGCTATTATATGGGCCACCAGGGCTAGGGAAGACAACGCTCGCTGCTGTTATTGCGAATGAGATGGGCGTCAACCTTCGCATGACGAGCGGTCCAGCGATTGAACGTCCCGGTGATTTGGCGGCAGTCGTTTCTTCACTGGAGCCAGGGGATGTATTATTTATCGATGAAATTCATCGGTTGAATCGATCGATTGAGGAAGTACTGTACCCTGCTATGGAAGACTTTTGTCTCGATATCGTCGTTGGAAAAGGGCCATCTGCAAAATCGATACGTCTGGACTTGCCCCCGTTTACATTGATTGGGGCAACAACACGTGCCGGATCACTTTCTGCCCCGCTTCGGGATCGGTTCGGCGTTCCGTTACGTCTTGAATACTATGACATTGACCCGCTACAGGAAATTGTCATTAGAAGTGCAGGGTTGTTTGATGTGAAGATCGAGGACCAGGCGGCTGTAGAAATTGCACGCAGGTCAAGAGGGACCCCGCGTATTTCAAATCGTCTACTTCGTAGGGTGCGAGACTATGCGCAAGTGCGTGGCAATGGTACAATTTCTCTCGACATCGCAAAAGAAGCACTGGAAATGCTTCAAGTGGATTCCCATGGACTTGACCACATCGACCATAAGTTATTGACTGGTATGATTGAACGCTTCCGAGGTGGGCCAGTTGGATTGGAGACCCTTGCAGCAAGTATCGGGGAAGAGTCGGTCACACTTGAAGACGTCTACGAACCCTATCTATTGCAGATCGGGTTCATTCAACGGACCCCACGTGGAAGAATTGCGACACACTTGGCGTATGAACACTTTGGGTATCCACTGCCCGAGCAACGCTGACTTTACGACATTAAGGAGATTAGATGGAATGGATGTACATGATTTTGACTTTGACTTACCACAACGGTTAATAGCACAAACACCACTCGCGGATAGAACTGCCAGTAGGATGCTTGTGTTGAATAGTGAAACAGGAGAAGTTGCACATAAACACTTTCGTGCAATTGTCGATGAACTAGAAGCAGGCGATATGCTTGTGCTGAATGACACGAAGGTGCTACCAGCGCGATTGATTGGCGTGAAAGAAGAAACCGGAGCTTCTATCGAAGTATTATTACTGAAAGAAACCGGTGACAATGAATGGGAAACACTCGTCAAGCCTGCGAAACGAGTGAAGCCTGGGACGGTCATTACGTTTGGTGACGGTCGTTTGACTGCAGAGTGTATCGGTGTTGCCGATCAAGGCGGCCGCACGTTTAAGTTTACGTATGAAGGTATTTTCTATGAGCTACTGGATGCTCTTGGAAAAATGCCATTGCCACCGTATATTACGGAATCACTAGATGACCAATCACGCTATCAAACCGTGTTTGCAAAAGAGCGTGGTTCTGCAGCAGCCCCAACTGCTGGATTGCATTTTACGGAAGAAATTTTAGATGAACTACGAGCTAAAGGCGTTGGTGTAGAATTCATCACCTTACACGTAGGTCTCGGAACATTCCGTCCGGTTAGCGTCGATTCGATAGAAGATCACGAAATGCATGCAGAGTACTACCAAGTGACCGAGGCAACGGCTACTGCTATTAATCGTACGAAAGAAGCAGGAGGACGCGTGATTGCAGTTGGTACAACGTCTACGCGTACGCTTGAAACGATTGCGAGCGAAAATGATGGCAAGATTGTCGCTGGTTCGGGATGGACATCCATCTTCATCTTCCCGGGCTATGAATTTAAAGGGGTAGATGGGCTCATCACGAACTTCCACTTGCCGAAATCGACACTAGTCATGCTTGTGTCCGCCCTTTCCACTCGAGATTATATTTTAAATGCCTATCACCAGGCGATCGATGAAGAATATCGATTCTTCAGTTTCGGAGATGCGATGTTCATCCGACCGTCAAGAAAGAAGGAGAACGAATAATGCCAGCAGTTACGTACGAACATATTAAAACATGTAAACAAACAGGTGCACGCCTTGGAATTGTGCATACGCCGCACGGCTCTTTCGAAACCCCGACATTCATGCCTGTTGGAACGATGGCGACTGTGAAAACCATGTCTCCTGAAGAGTTGAAAGAAATCGGTTCTGGAATCATTTTGAGTAATACGTATCACTTATGGCTTCGTCCGGGTCATGAAATTATCCGTGAAGCAGGCGGACTTCATAAATTCATGAACTGGGATCGTCCGATATTAACGGATTCGGGCGGATTCCAAGTATTTTCTTTGAGTGATATGCGTAAAATCGAAGAAGAGGGTGTTCACTTCAGACACCATTTGAACGGCAGTAAGCTTTTCCTAAGTCCTGAAAAGGCAATGGATATCCAAAATGCTCTCGGGTCGGACATTATGATGGCGTTTGATGAATGCCCGCCTTTCCCAGCAACTTATGAGTATATGAAAGCGAGTGTTGAGCGTACTTCCCGTTGGGCAGAACGCTGCCTAAATGCGCATCAACGTCCTAACGATCAAGGTCTGTTCGGAATTGTACAAGGTGGAGAATTTGAAGAACTGCGTAAACAAAGTGCGAAAGATCTAACGTCACTTGACTTCCCAGGTTATGCGATTGGTGGACTATCTGTTGGTGAACCAAAGGACATTATGAACCGTGTGCTTGAATTCACAACACCGTTACTGCCTGCTGACAAGCCCCGTTACTTAATGGGAGTCGGCTCACCGGATTCACTAATTGACGGAGCGATCCGTGGAGTGGATATGTTCGACTGCGTATTGCCAACGCGAATTGCTCGTAATGGTACGTTAATGACTAGTAACGGACGCGTTGTCATCAAGAACGCAAAATATGAAAAAGACTTTGGTCCAATCGATGAAAATTGCGACTGTCATACATGTAAAAACTATAGTCGCGCATACGTTCGTCACCTAATTAAATGTAATGAAACTTTTGGTCTGCGACTCGCGTCATATCATAACCTGTACTTTTTGCTCAATTTAATGGAGCAAGTACGGGATGCAATCCGGAATGATCGTCTCGGCGATTTCCGTGAAGAGTTTTTCGAACAATATGGTTTCAACAAACCAAATGCAAAAAACTTTTAATTCTTGTATACTAGTTTAAGTAGGGGGGGATTTTAGATGAGTGCAACTTTAGTAAATTTGCTGCCGTTCGTAGCGATGATCGCAATTATGTGGTTTTTGCTGATTCGTCCAGCACAAAAACGTCAGAAAGCAACAAAAGAAATGCAGACAAGCTTGAAGCGTGGAGATGGTGTCGTGACAATCGGTGGATTACACGGTACAATTGACGCGGTCGACGAAACTTCTGTATTTTTGAAAACTGCAGACGGCGCTGTATTGCAATTCGATCGTCAAGCTGTCGGTCGAGTTACAGATAGCTCAACCGCTATTTAATACTGAAATTGAAGAGACCTGCCAGGTTTATGGGCAGGTCTCTTTTTATGCCTTTATCCGTTTAAGCGACAGCACTTGTGGGCAAGCTACGAACGATAAAGGAGGATGTAGTCATGCATGATTTAGTTATTATCGGGTTTCGCACATTACTTCTGTATGCGCTTATTGTTCTCATCCTTCGATTGATGGGAAAGAGAGAAGTCGGTGAATTAAGTGTTATTGATATTGTCGTTTTTGTCATTATCGCTGAAGTGGCAGCATTTGCACTCGACTCTCCAGACGAAAAGCTCATTAACTCCATTCTTCCCATGTTCGTTTTGCTGATCATTCAGTTTGTGTCGTCTTATATTTCGTTGAAAAACAAGAAATTCCGAGACATTGTTGACGGTGATACAACTGTAATTATTCGAGATGGGCATATATTAGAAGAAGAGATGCGAAAACAACGTTATAATTTAGATGACTTGTTCCAGCAATTACGTGAAAAAGAAATCGGTTCGGTATTCGAAGTAGCATACGCGTATCTTGAACCGTCGGGTAACTTAGCGGTATTCAAATACGGAGACACCGCACCTGTTCTTCCTCTCATTTCAGATGGATATATCGATGCCCGACACCTGGAAATCCAGCACAAAACTGAAGAATGGTTAGTAGCAGAGCTTCGTAAAAAAGGTATAGAGGATCCGCAGCAAGTTTTTTACTGTTCGTATGAAAATGGAGAACTAAAAGTCCAATTGAAGCAAGCTTATTTGTGACGAGCAAATAATTTGTTGAAGTGACGGATGTCATCTCGCTTCAACTGTCCAGTGAAAAATAGAACGATTGTGAGAAAAATCACGGTGATTCCACAATCGATCCAAAGACCATAATTGCCAGTTGGTATAAAGATCGGACGCATGATTGCAGTCATTATGAATGAAGCATATGGAAGTGCAAACATTGTAAAACCGGTGTCGGTCTTTCTGTTTTTTCTTAACGTTGCAATATGTAGGAACGAGGTAATTAGAACACCGAATCCAATTGCTAAAATAGCCCCAGTTTCTTGAAGACCTGGTTGTGAAGCAAGTACAAACATGACAACCAACTTAGCGATTCCACCGTAGACAGAGTTCATCATAGCCGCTTTCGCTTCATTTGTTGCTTGCAAAATGGAAAACAAAGGACTTTGAATGTAATAAAAGAAAAAAATTGGGGCAAGTATTACCATATACGATGCCCCTTTTGTAATATGAAAGAGTGTTTCTGCCATTTCTTTACCGTGAATGAAAAATACTGCGGCTGCAAACGCGCCTGTTAGGGCAGAAAGCCGAAGAGATAAATGAATACGTTCTCGAAGCTTACTAATATTTCCTGATGCGGAAGCACCGCTTACTGCGGGAATGAGCACAACAGACAGCGCATAAGAGATGAATGATGGGAATAGCAGCAATGGAATCAGTACCCCTGAAATAACACCATAGAGCGAAGTCGCAGCAGCCGCTGTAATTCCCGATACAGCAAGAGCGCGTAAAAAGATGATCGGTTCTAAAAACCATGTAAACGTCCCGAATAATCGACTTCCTGAGGAAGGTAGTGCAACAGAAAATAATGGTTGAAGCGGATAATGACCATCCCTATCGCGCGTAGCAGGGGTATTTTTTTTGTGTTTTTTATATTTAAGCCATAAATAGAATACCGAACCTGCCTCTGCAAGTAATGTAATTAACATAGCGATTGCAGCATTCAGTGGAGCATTTCCATCGACTAAGAAGTAAGGAAGTAGCCAAGTGATGAGTATAATCCGGATGAATTGTTCAATGATTTGCGACCATGCTGTCTCTTCCAGACGAGCGATTCCTTGAAAAAAACCACGAATCATTCCACCGATAGCAGCTATCGGTATAATTGCAATACCTACATAAAGTGTCGTGGATGTGGCAGAATTGCCAAGTAACGTTCCTGATAGATAAGGAACGAATAATACCGAAAGCGGAATGAAGATAAAAGCCGTGCACAGTGTTATGAATGTGGACGTTCTCATTACTTGTGAAAAACGAGCAGTTTCACCTTTAGCTTTCAGTTCGGCTATGACTTTTGCAATTGCAATCGGTATCCCTAACTGAACGAGCGATAAGAAAAAGATGAATGCCGGGAATGCAGTCATATAAATGCCTACTGCTTCTTCACCAGCAACCCGCATAAATTGAATACGATAGACAAAACCTAGTAGTTTTGTCATGAAAACGGCAATCATCAAGATTACTGTACCGCGAATAAATGAAGACAATGAAAACAACTCCTTCTCAAGTCCAACCAATTCATATACACTATTAGTATGCGGAAACATGTACATTTACAACTCTCTATTAAAGAAGGGATGAACGTGAGTGGATATCAAATACGAACAATTGTTTGACCATGTCCGCCCTGCAATTGAAAGTAAGATGAACGAATTCCATTTTTACGGGTATTCAACTGTGACAGAAAAGGATATTTGGAAATACTGCGTTCAAAAAAAGTGGCGAAAGCGAAATATCAGTGAGATGAGGACGTATGAGCTGATCAATGATGTTATGGAACTCACACCAGCAGAATACATGACCTACACACAAATTGAAGAGCAGCGGGGGTCTGATTGGTTTTCAGATTTGAATAGCGATGAGTTACAACTCTTACTTTCACCTAAGAAGAATTCAGAAAATTAGGTTGTGGAACGAATAGCATTTGACACAAGAGACTCTCTGTCTCATAATTGTTGTGTTGATGTTTCTTTCGTACATAACATAGTAATACCGCTTCACATATAGAGGGGGAAAATGGATCATGAAGAAAAGAGGACGGCTGGTCGCCTTTTTATTGTTGCTCGTCATTTTTGCAGCTACAATCGGCAGTACAGCGAACCCAATTTTAAAAAATGTGAAATTAGGTCTGGATTTACAAGGTGGATTTGAAGTCTTGTATGAAGTTCAGCAACTGAAAACAGGAGATAATAAGCAGAAAATCACTGAAGACGTCGTCGCTGATACTGCGAAAGCACTTCGCAACCGGATTGACGTACTTGGTGTCAGTGAACCAAGTATTCAAATTGAATCGAACAATCGAATCCGCGTTCAGCTAGCTGGTGTTGACGACCAGAAGAAGGCACGTGAATTACTTTCGACCCAAGCGAATTTAACGTTCCGTGATGCGGATGATAAATTATTGCTTGACGGGGACGACTTGAAAGCAGGTAAAGCGAAGGCAAACTTTGGTGAAGGCGGCAATCCAGTCGTTACACTAGAGATGAAAGACCCTTCGAAGTTTGCTCAAGTGACAACGGAAGTCGCTGCAAAAGCGCCTGAAAACGTCATGGTCATCTGGCTCGACTTCGAAGAAGGTAAAGATTCTTATAAAGAAGAAATGAAAAAACCGGATCCTCGTTTCATCTCAGCACCTTCCGTACGTCAAACTATCAACTCTTCGGATGTTGAGATTTCCGGTAGTTTCACAGTTGACGAGACAAAGGATCTTGCAGGTATCTTGAACGCAGGGGCACTCCCGGTTCATCTTGAAGAGATGTACTCGACATCTGTCGGTGCACAATTTGGTGAGCAAGCGCTTGACAAAACGATAACTGCTGGTATTATCGGCGTTTCGTTAATCTTCCTCTTTATGCTCGTGTACTACCGTATTCCAGGGGTTGTAGCAGTCATTACACTTTCTGTATACATTTTCTTGATCATGGTAGTCTTCACACTCATTAATGGTGTGCTAACATTGCCAGGTATTGCCGCATTGCTACTAGGGGTCGGTATGGCTGTTGATGCGAACATCCTAACCTATGAGCGAATAAAAGAAGAACTACGTGTTGGTAGTTCCGTAAAGACCGCTTTCTCTCGTGGTGCCAAAGAGTCCTTCACTGCGATTTTAGATGCCAACATTACAACGCTACTTGCAGCAGTCGTATTGTTCATCTTCGGGACAAGCTCGGTTAAAGGTTTTGCAACAATGCTCATAATCAGTATCGCTGTCAGCTTCATAACAGCTGTATGGGGTGCTCGTTTGCTTCTTGGATTGCTTGTTCATAGCGGTTACTTTGACGGGAAAACAAGCTGGTTCGGAATTTCTCCGAAACGGGTTCACCCTGCAGAAGAAAACGTAGATACGCTCGAATTGACTACGAAGTTTGACCGTTTCGACTTTGTGCATAGCCGTAAGCGATTCTACACACTTTCAATTGTATTATTGATTGTAGGTGCGATTATCCTAGGAATCTTCAAATTGAACTTAGGAATTGACTTCTCAAGTGGTACACGCGCTGAAATTCTCTCAGAGAGTGCGATAACGAAAGATGAAATCAGTACGTACTTGGAAGACATCGGTTATCCAACAGAAGATATCGTCATCTCTGGAGACAAAAGCAATATTGGTGTTGCTCGATTCAAAGAAGAGTTCAGCCAAGAAGAAGTGAGCGACATTAAGACTCAAGTTGCTGAAAAATATGGTTCTGAACCAAATATTTCAACAGTATCAGATAAAGTCGGAAAAGAATTAGCAAAAAATGCGATCTATGCATTGATGCTAGCGGCGATTGGGATCATTATCTACGTCGCATTCCGTTTTGAATGGCGGATGGGTGTATCAGCCATTATAGGGCTGCTTCACGATGCATTCTTCATGATTGCAATCTTTAGTATTTTGCGTTTGGAAGTGGACATCACTTTCATCGCGGCAGTACTGACGATTGTCGGGTATTCTATCAACGACACAATTGTCACGTTTGACCGAATTCGTGAGAACCTTCATAAAATCGGTCACTTGGACAACGAGAATGACTTGGCAAATATCATCAACAAATCACTTCGCCAAACACTCGGCCGTTCTGTGAATACCGTATTGACTGTACTTATAGTCGTCGTTGCGCTTATTGCATTAGGCGCTGAAGCGATTCGACCATTCTCAATCGCATTGCTGATTGGTCTCATCGCAGGTACGTATTCATCAATCTACATTTCCGCTCAAATCTGGTTCGACCTGAAAAAGCGTGAAATCAAGAAACACGGTAAACTTAAAACGGTCAAAGAAAAGAAACAATGGGGATCAGACGAACCAATCGTTTAATACGTTTCAACGATTCCTTTAACAGGTATACTCAGGTATACCTGTTTTTTTATGTTTATTTACGTGCATTGCTGGTGAGAGAAATCTTTATTACTCATATTCCAGCTTTTAACTAAAGGAGGAAGCAAAAATGAAATCCCAATGGATGCTCGTAATCGGATTATTATTTGCAATCATCATTGCAGTTTTCGCGGTATTCAATGTCGATAAAGTTCCAGTCGACTATGTATTTGGAGAAGCCCACTGGCCACTCGTTCTAGTCATTCTTGGTTCTGCGCTACTCGGCGCACTCGCAAGCGGACTCTTTGCAGTCTTTAAATCTGTCAGGACCAGACGTGAAGTGAAGGTTCTGCAAAGACAAATCACCGAGAAAGAAAGTACGATTGCCAACCAACAAAACGAAATAGCGATGCTGCAAAAATCACCAGAACTCGCAACCGAAGTAATGGGTGATCAGTATGATGCCAAAAAGTAATACAACAAGCGTCTTTGCGATTAATGCAAAGACGTTTTTCTTTCGGATACAATCCTTTCAGAAATCATCTACAGCCGGTATAATAGCCATAAGGAAGTGAATGCATTGATTAAGTCAAACAAAAATTGGAAGATACATAGACCCGACGAAGCTGTAGTTGAAAGATTGATGAAGGAATTGAAACTGCCATCGCTTCATGCGAAAATTTTAGCATCTCGTGGGTTTAAAGATCCTGAATCAGTCAAAAAGTTTCTAATGACAGATGCAACCGTTCTTCATGATCCATTTCTCTTATATGATATGGACAAAGCAGTGGCGAGAATTCAAGCAGCTGTAGAAAACGGTGAACATATTGTCGTATACGGTGACTACGATGCCGATGGTGTAACCAGTGTTTCGGTCCTAACAACGGCGTTAGAAAGAATTGGAGCGGATGTATCCTTTGTCATCCCCAATCGATTTGAACACGGCTACGGGCCAAACAGCGAGCTGTTCCAAGATATCGCGGATCTTGGCGCGTCCCTCATCATTACAGTGGATAATGGCATTTCTGGAATTGATCAAACCGCTTTTGCAAAATCGATCGGACTCGATATCATCATCACGGATCACCACGAAATCGGAGAAACCTTACCTCAGGCAGATGCTATCATTCATCCAAGACATCCTGAAGGAAATTACCCATTTGGTGAGCTTGCAGGCGTTGGCGTTGCGTTCAAACTAGCAACGGCGCTTCTCGATGAGGCACCGCTCGATCTACTCGAATTTGTTGCAATCGGAACAGTAGCAGACTTAGTTCCTCTATTGGATGAAAATCGGTATTTCGTAAAAGAAGGCATCCGACGTCTTCGTATGTCGAGTCGCCCTGGGATACAGGCTTTGGCGAAAATCGGTGGAACAGAACAGCGACAATTCACGGAGGAGACGCTCGGCTTCATGGTCGGACCACGACTCAATGCACCTGGTCGTTTAGGAGATGCAGATCCTGCTGTCGAGCTATTGAAAGCAGAAGAAAGTGATATAGCAACTGGAATCGCAAACGAACTGGACCGCCTCAACAAAGAGCGACAAGCCCTCGTCAATGGGATTTCAGAAGAAGCGCTCACAATGATTGAAGAACATTACGGCTCAGCCATCCCGCATGTATTTGTTTTAGCTAAGGAAGGGTGGAATCCGGGTGTTATCGGAATCGTCGCTTCCCGGTTGACCGAGAAATTCCATCGACCTTCAATTGTCCTTTCGATTGACCCAATTGCTGAAACTGCAAAAGGATCTGCACGTAGTATCGAAGGATTTGACCTTTACCAAGAGCTCTCGAAGAACAAAGAACTCCTTCCACACTTCGGTGGGCATGCAATGGCTGCTGGTATGACGCTTGCCCTAGCGGATGTGGATGCTCTACGAGACCGGTTGAATGAACAAGCAGGACAAGTGTTAACAGATGAACAGCTCATCGCTACTGTTCAAATTGACGTCCCACTGACGATCGATGAAATTGAAGTGGACGTATTGGAATCTTTGGAACAGCTACGCCCATTTGGTATGGCCTTCCCGAAACCAATGTATATGATTGAACAGATAACAGTCGGTTCTATTAGGAAAATTGGTTCTGCGAAAAATCATTTGAAATTGGAATTAGAAGATGGTGCGAGTAAATTGGATGCGATCAGCTTTGGTTCTGGAGAACTTGCAGATGAAATGACACACGGCATGTCACTAATGGTGACAGGGGATTTGCAAGTGAATGAGTGGAACAATTTTAAAAAGCCGCAAATCTTACTTCAAGATATCCGTTCTGATGAGCGTCAAGTGTTCGATTTGAGAGGAATCCGGGATCCGCTTCGTTGGATTCATACAATCCCTAAGGAAAATGCTCTCTATATTGCTTTCCAACCTCAGACGAAAACTCACTTTTTACCGATTCTTCAAGGAAGAGAAATCACGTTGTACGAGGAGCGTCAGGTAGATGGAACGATAGAACACGTTGTTCTACTTGACATGCCGGAACAACAAGACCAGCTCGAGTCGTTACTGAGTGAGTACAATCCAGGCCGAATATATGCTCATTTCTATGCACCGGATTCAAGATATTTTGAGGGCATACCGGATCGAACAGAGTTTGGATGGTACTTCAGCTTTTTGAAAAAACGGAGTACATTCGATTTATCCGCACAAGCAGAGCAGCTAGCGAAACACAAAGGTTGGAAATTAGATACAATTTATTTCATGTCGAAAGTGTTTTTTGATTTAGGATTTGTTAAGATAGAGAATGGTGTAGTTTATATTGAACCAACAGCAGGCAAGAGGGATCTTGCCGATGCACCTGCTTATCAAGAACGGAAAAGACAGATTGAAATGGAAGAACGGATGTTGTATGCTCCTTACCATGAACTTAAGCAATGGTTTCAAAAGGTGCATCAGGAGATAGCCGTCAAGGAGGAAACAGTATGGACTTGAAACAATTCGTTACAGTAGTTCCCGATTATCCGAAAAAAGGGATTAGCTTTAAAGATATTACAACGATCATGGATAATGGAGAAGCTTACAAGTATGCGACAGACCAAATCGTAGAGTATGCAAAAGAAATGGGTGCTGAACTTATTGTTGGACCTGAAGCACGAGGTTTCATCATCGGATGTCCAGTTGCTTATGCACTGGAAATCGGTTTTGCACCGGTTCGTAAACCAGGAAAATTACCTCGCGAAACGATTGCAGTCAACTACGATTTAGAATACGGTGTGGACCAATTAACAATCCATAAAGATGCCATCAAACCAGGACAGCGTGTTCTCATTGTGGACGACCTTCTGGCTACAGGCGGAACAGTTGGAGCTACGGTTGAACTCGTTGAAAAGCTAGGCGGCGTTGTGGCAGGATGTGCGTTCCTGATCGAACTTACTTACCTGGATGGTCGTCGGAAATTAGAAAACCATAATGTCATTTCCCTAATGAAATACTGATTTCTTTCTCCTCCGCATTTTTCGCGGGGGAGTTTTTGTATTTCTTTAATAGAAATGGAGCAAAATCAGGTTTAGACATGCTTTCGACACAGTGATGAAACTCCGTGAATTCATTTCTTTACAAATCTTCTATTTTCGCCATACAATAGAGGTATGTTTATTTTTTCGGAAATTGCTTGAAAGAGGTGAGAGAATGGCTAAAAATCAAGATTTAACGGCAGAAGATATATTTGAACTTGTCGGTTCCTATATGAATAACGAACACGTCGCATTTGTCGAAAAAGCGTACGAAGCTGCAAAGAGAGCGCATGAAGGTCAGTTCAGAAGTTCTGGAGAACCTTACATTCTCCATCCTGTGCAAGTAGCTGGAATTCTTGCAGAACTTCAGATGGATCCTTCGACAGTAGCTGCAGGCTTTTTGCATGACGTTGTAGAAGATACTGAAATTGGAAGAGATGACATCGTACGAGACTTCGGTGAAGAAGTCGCAATGCTTGTCGACGGGGTCACCAAACTCGAGAAATTGAAGTTTAAAACGAATGAAGAAAAACAAGCGGAAAATCACCGGAAGATGTTTATCGCAATGGCTCAAGATATTCGGGTCATTCTTATTAAACTGGCGGATCGTTTGCATAATATGAGGACGTTAAAGTATGTGAAAGAAGAAAAACAACGTCGAATCTCTGCGGAAACACTTGAAATATTTGCACCGCTAGCGCATCGACTCGGAATATCTGCGATTAAATGGGAGCTTGAAGACATTGCCCTTCGCTATTTAAACCCTCAGCAATATTACCGCATCGTCAACCTCATGAAACAAAAGCGCGTGGAACGTGAAAACTATTTGAAAAATGTTATGGAACAAATTAATAGTGAAATTGGGACAATGGACATTCACGCAGAATTGTCGGGCAGACCTAAACATTTGTACTCCATTTATCGGAAAATGGTCTTGCAGAAAAAAGAATTCAACGAAATTTATGATTTACTAGCAGTTCGTATTGTCGTGAAAAGCATTAAAGACTGTTATGCAGTACTTGGTATCATTCATACACTTTGGAAACCGATGCCTGGTCGCTTCAAAGACTATATTGCGATGCCAAAGCAAAATTTGTACCAATCGTTGCATACAACTGTTGTTGGACCTGCGGGTGATCCTCTTGAAGTACAGATCCGTACGGATGAGATGCACAAAATTGCTGAATTCGGGGTTGCTGCACATTGGGCGTATAAAGAGGGAATCACTGCCGATCACCCCGATACGATCGACTCTAAGTTGACATGGTTCCGTGAAATATTAGAAATGCAAAATGAGTCTTCAAACGCAGAAGAGTTCATGGAGTCATTGAAATTCGATCTATTCTCGGACATGGTCTACGTATTCACACCTGAAGGGGACGTCGTCGAACTTCCTAAGGGCTCCATTCCAATCGACTTTGCCTATCGTGTCCATTCTGAAGTCGGGAATCGTACAATCGGTGCGAAAGTGAATGGCAAAATGGTTCCGCTTGAAACCGAATTATTT
This sequence comes from Sporosarcina sp. SAFN-010, assembly GCF_059415065.1. Classification (NCBI taxonomy): domain Bacteria; kingdom Bacillati; phylum Bacillota; class Bacilli; order Caryophanales; family Caryophanaceae; genus Sporosarcina; species Sporosarcina sp. SAFN-010. The sequence goes on from NZ_JBPFDS010000003.1 coordinate 169,803, forward strand.
ACAGGTGATATTGTAGAAGTGTTAACGTCTAAACAGTCGTTTGGGCCAAGCCGTGATTGGTTAAAAATCGCCAACACATCTCAAGCACGTAACAAGATACGCCAATATTTTAAAAAGCAATTGCGTGAAGAGAACATTTACCGCGGAAAAGAATTGCTTGAAAAAGAAGTGAAACACCAAGAATACGTACTACGCGAAGTAGTAACACCAGAAAGTTTACGACGCGTTATTGATAAATTTAGTTTCACATCTGAAGAAGATATGTATGCAGCTATAGGCTCTGGCGGAATTACCGCACAGCAAGTCGTCAATCGAATGACGGACAAGATCCGTAAAGAGCGGGAACAAAAAGATACGATTGATAAGATTGTGTCTGAGATAAAGACTCAGCCACCCCCACCAATGACAGAATCAGGTGTTGTCGTCAAAGGGCTGGAAAACCTACTCATTCGCTTATCTAAATGCTGTAATCCGGTACCGGGAGATGAAATTGTCGGGTTCATCACAAAAGGTCGTGGCGTATCAGTTCACCGAGTGGATTGTCCGAATATCCATGCGGACGGTGAGCAAGAGGATCGCTTGATAGATGTCAGTTGGGCAGTTTCCGGTACTGAAAGTATCAAGAAGGAATTCCAAGTCGATATCGAAATTACAGGCTATGATCGACAAGGTCTGTTAAACGAAGTGATGATGACAGTAGTCGATACTAAAACACCGATTGTGGCGGTTTCCGGTAAAGCAGACCGTGTAAAGATTGCTCACATCAGTATGTCTATTAAAATTACAGATTTGCAACACTTACAACGAATAGTCGATAAAATTAAGCAAGTTCGAGACATCTATTCCGTTCAACGTATTATTAATTAACAAAGAGGTGTCTTAACATGAAAGTAGTCCTACAACGTTCTAAGAAGGCTTCAGTCACGGTAGATGGTACCGTGACGGGCGCGATCGAACATGGGTATGTACTACTCGTCGGCCTCACTCACACGGACACACAAGAAGATGCTGCGTATGTTGCGAAGAAAATCGCAGGTCTCCGTTTGTTTGAGGATGAAGACGGGAAGATGAATCGCTCTATCGACGAAACGGGTGGAGCTATTCTTTCGGTTTCTCAATTCACGCTTTATGGAGATACGCGTAAAGGGAGACGCCCGAGTTTTATCAAAGCAGCGAGACCAGAAACGGCAGAGCCTCTTTACGATTATTTCAACGAACAGCTCCGTGCCTACGGTTTGACGGTAGAAACGGGGATTTTCGGTGCAATGATGGATGTAGCTCTCGTGAACGACGGTCCAGTGACTATTATTGTTGAATCCAGATAAAAACGTCCGCTGCAGCCAAGAGTTGGCTTGCAACGGACGTTTTTTCATTGTGCGTCAAAATAATGAAGAAGTCCTTTATAAATTCCTTGTGAGGCTTGTTCCCGGAAATAAGAACTCGTAAGTATACGTTCTTCAGAAGAATTTGATAGGAATCCTAATTCAATAAGGACTGCAGGCAACCTATTTTCACGGAGAACCAAGTAATTAGCGGGCTGGGTACCACGATTGGTTAAATCGATAGAACCGGATAGCCCGTCATTAATGGCTTGCGCAAATGAATGTTGAGTTGACTGCGTATAATATGTGGTAAATCCTGTAATCGCTCGGTCTGGATTCGCATCATAATGCAGACTGACGAAAGCATCTGCACCTTCCTGTTGAGCGATGGACGTACGCTTCCGGAGAGACACATAAGTATCCGAATTTCGTGTCATGACGACAGTAGCGCCTGCATCTTTTAATTTCCCAGCAAGTAGTTCTGCAGTAAGTAATGTTAAATCTTTTTCGTCTGTTCCATGTGTGCCGGTTGTGCCACGGTCATTGCCTCCATGACCTGGATCTAATGCAATAGTGATTCCTTTTAAGGTCCCTGGCACTCGCTTTGGTTTTTTCGGAACTTTAGTTTTCGAAGCGGTAGAAGCTTCAGAAGAATTGACAACCCATTCAGCGACGTATGCGGTTCCACCAGTTGGCAGATGGACCTCATACCAGTCATCTTTCTTCTCGACTACTCGGAAGACATCTCCAGCGTCAGCACGTAAGGCGACGTCTGAGGAGGTAGTAGGTTCAACTCGAATGTTTGTCCCATTTGTAACGATCGAGACGGTCTTTGTAGAGCTTTTTGAAGTATTCGAGCTCTTGCTTGAAAGTTCACCATGGAATGAGTAAACCCAACCGGATTTTTTTCCTGCCAATGAAATCTTGACCCAATTGCCGTCAATTTTTTGAATGGGATAGGTTTCTTTCTTACTCACACTTCCAATTCGCTTTGAGGTCTGATCAGGCTTCTTTCGGACATTCAATTTGTCCACTGTCACAGTAAATGTATTGGCGTCCGTAACCTTGGGTTTATCCGACTTTGATACAATCTGATTTTGTTCTGAATCTACTTCAGTTATGTATGTCGTGTGGACCCATCCTTCCATGCCGTCAACGATAATTGAAGCCCATTCGCCTTGGTATTCAATCAGTTCTGCAAGATCACCGGAACGTAATTTCCCAATAGCTGCAGAAGTGATGGAAGGAGACGATCTGATATTCAATGAATCAACACGGGAGACGATAGTTTTTCCATCTTTGAATCCGCTGTCATTGGACTTGGTAAGCCAGGAAGCGATCCAGCCGGTTTCACCATCAACCGATATTTGGAGCCAATCATCTGAACGATCAATGACTTTCACTTTTTGTCCATTTTTTAGCTTTCCTGTTAAGGAATATGTGAGCCCTGGTCCAGAACGAACATTTAGCGTAGGAGAATCAACAACTACCGTATGTCCTGAAGAATCTGCAGTAGCGGGTTGTGCATCTATCAACGTAACCGATAACAATAGGATAGCGGCTACTAGTTTCGCGAGTTTTGCCATTCCATCACTCTCCTTTATTATTATTGTAAAAGAGATTGTCGAAAAAGACTAGAGGAAATGAAAAAGGTTGACACATTTTCAACAGATGGTACTATTATTGTTAACTGCATGAAGAATTCATGTCGATGACTTGGAAAGTAATCAAGATTGTGGCTGAACAGAGAAGGGCGGACGTGGCTGAAATCCCCCTGCAGACTAACTTGACGAACAACACCAACGAGACTCTTTACTGAAACGCCCGAGCGGCATATTAGGTAAAGACGGAGCCGGCCGTTATCCGGATACGAGTGGACGTCATAGACGTCAATTTGGGTGGAACCGCGGAAGCTAATTACAAGCTCTCGTCCCTTGCATACGCAAGGGGTGGGAGCTTTTTTGTATTTCCGTTGAACTGAAACAGACGAGAGGGGTTTACTAATGAAGTTTAAAGTGCCAAGAGGAACACAAGACATTCTGCCTTCCGAATCATGGAAGTGGCAAAAAGTAGAGCAACTGATCCGCGAAGCGTGTGAAGTGTATCGCTATTCAGAAATACGTACACCGATGTTTGAGCAGACTGAACTTTTCCAAAGAGCGGTTGGCGATACAACAGATATCGTGTCGAAAGAGATGTATACATTTAAAGATCGCGGAGATCGTTCCATGACTTTGCGTCCTGAAGGAACAGCACCAGTCGTTCGCTCGTTTGTTGAACATAAGATGTTTGGCTGGGTAGACCAGCCTGTCAAATTGTACTACATTGAGCCGATGTTCCGATACGAACGTCAACAAGCAGGACGGTATCGCCAATTTGTTCAATTTGGAACAGAAGCAATCGGCAGTGCTGATCCAGCAATCGATGCTGAAGTAATTGCCCTGGCACTCGAGGTATATAAACGTGCAGGCTTGAAAGACATCAAACTGGTATTGAATTCTCTAGGGGATAAAGATTCGCGCACAGCACATAGAGATGCATTAGTTGCACACTTCACACCCCATATTGATGAGTTTTGCGGTGATTGCCAAACTCGCTTAGAAAAAAATCCTTTGCGAATTCTGGATTGTAAAGTAGACCGCGATCACCCGCTCATGAAAACAGCACCATCGCTAACAGACTATTTAAATGATGAATCCCGTGCATATTTTGAAGCGCTGAAGGAATTGTTAACGAAAGCGGGCATCTCCTATGAATTAGATCCAAATCTAGTACGCGGCCTTGATTATTACAATCACACTGCTTTTGAAATCATGAGCACCGCTGAAGGTTTCGGCGCAATTACAACGCTATGCGGCGGCGGCAGATATAATGGACTTTCTGAAGAAATTGGAGGTCCGTCAGCTCCGGGTATTGGCTTTGGAATGAGTATCGAGCGTTTACTGTTAGCACTTGAAGCGGAACAAGTTCCGCTGACAAATGATGACGCACTGGATGTGTATGTCGTGACACTTGGTGAAGCAGCGAAGAAAGAAGGATTCCAAGTCCTTCAGCAATTACGCACAGCAGGTATCCGTGCAGATATGGACTATCTCGACCGGAAGATGAAAGCGCAAATGAAGTCCGCGGACCGATTACAATCCAAATGGGTTACTGTTATCGGGGAAGAGGAAGTCGAACAACAGATTGTCCAGCTTAAAAACATGGCGGAAGGTACACAGCAATCCGTTACCATCACCGAACTAATCGAACTTATTAAAGGCTAATTGAAGAGAGGCAGTGTTGAATGATGCAGCGAACACAATATTGTGGAGAACTAAATGAGCAACATATCGGTCAAGAAGTAACGTTAAAAGGATGGGTTCAAAAACGTCGTGACCTCGGGGGACTAATTTTCGTGGATATGCGTGACCGCACAGGAATCGTACAAGCGGTTTTCAACCCTGCAATTTCTGAAGAAGCACTAGCAATTGCAGAAAAGTTACGTAGCGAATTCGTCATTTCAATTACGGGTAACGTAGTAGAACGCGAAGAACGGACAAAGAACAAGAATTTGAAAACGGGAGCTATCGAAGTCCAAGTGACCGATCTCACAATAATCAATGAAGCGAAGAATCCTCCATTCTTAATCGAAGATGACACAGATGTCAGTGAAGAGCTGCGTTTGAAATATCGATATCTAGATCTTCGTCGTCCACAATTAGCACGTACATTCAAAATGCGTTCGGACATTACGAAGACAGTCCGTAACTTCTTGGATGGAGAAGGCTTCCTAGAAGTTGAGACACCAATCCTAACAAAGTCGACACCTGAAGGCGCACGTGACTATCTCGTACCAAGCCGTGTCCATGATGGTGAGTTCTATGCACTTCCACAATCACCTCAGCTCTTTAAACAGATGTTGATGGTATCCGGTTTTGATCGCTATTTCCAAATTGCACGTTGTTTCCGTGATGAAGACTTGCGCGCAGACCGTCAGCCGGAATTCACTCAAATTGATATGGAAATGAGTTTCATGTCTATAGAAGAAATTATTGAATTAAACGAACGCTTGATGCAAAAAGTTATGAAAGATGTGAAAAATACTACAATCGATGGACCATTTAAACGGATTACGTATACAGATGCAATGGCTCGTTACGGTTCGGACAAGCCGGATACTCGTTTCGCGATGGAACTTATCGACGTTTCAGAAATAGTTAAGGAAACAGCATTTAAAGTGTTCACTGGTGCTTTGGAAGCTGGCGGGCAAGTGAAATTGATCAACGTAAAAGGCGCTGCTGCTGATTACTCACGTAAAGATATCGATGGCTTCGGTGAATTTGCAGCGGTTTACGGCGCAAAAGGATTAGCATGGTTGAAATGTGAGGAAGATGGTCTCAAAGGACCGATTTCCAAGTTCTTTGAAGGCGAAACTGCTGAAGCACTTAAAACAGCTGCAGATGCACAACCAGGCGACTTGTTATTATTCGCTGCTGATAAAAAATCTGTGGTCGCAGACACGCTTGGCGCACTCCGTATGAAGTTCGGTCGCGAACGAGGACTAATCGACGAAACTCTTTATAACTTCCTATGGGTTACAGATTGGCCATTGTTTGAATACGACGAGGAAGATGGACGTTATTATGCAGCCCACCATCCATTCACAATGCCAGCTGACGTTGAGGAACTTGTGTCTAGTCCAGAAACAGTCAAAGCGTTAGCGTATGACTTAGTGTTGAATGGATATGAATTAGGTGGTGGTTCACTCCGCATTTACGAACGCGATGTTCAGGAAAAAATGTTCAAAGCACTTGGATTTACAGATGAACAAGCGCGCGAACAATTTGGATTCCTACTCGATGCGTTCGAATACGGAACGCCACCACACGGCGGAATTGCATTCGGTCTAGACCGTCTTGTCATGTTGCTTTCTGGTTCCACTAACCTACGTGACACAATTGCATTCCCGAAAACAGCAAGTGCAACAGACTTGCTAACAGCAGCTCCAGACGTCGTCGACCCTAAACAACTGAAGGAATTGCACATCCAATTGGCGGACGAACAAAAATAGGAAATTAGGACTTTTCTGAATTATACAGGTAATTTCATAAGCAAATTATTGAATCTCAAGAAGTCGTATGATATGATACATCTAACAACAAATCCTGAGGTGTTCGTTATTTGCCAGACAGTTTTGACCGAACACTTTAATCGTCGGGAGTCTAGATTCTTCTTATGATGACACGCCTGTCATGGGACCTCAGAAGTAAGAAGATCGGACACCCACCTGCACCGTGCGGGTTCAAAACGATATTACAAAGACGGCACATTTGGGATTTGTTTCTTATGTGAAAGTTCACCTCTCGGCAGTCTTGCTGAGGGGTTTTTATATGTGAATTCCGAAAAAGAAAGGTCGTTAGAAAATGCTAAATCAGTTTTCAAGAAACGAATTGTCCATAGGTAAAGAAGGTGTTAAGCGAATGTCCGACACGACAGTTGCGATTTTAGGAGTTGGAGGAGTCGGTTCTTTCGCTGCTGAAGCATGCGCACGTAGCGGCGTTGGTAAAATTATTTTAGTAGATAAAGATGATGTAGATATTACCAATATCAATCGCCAATTAGTAGCCTATTTATCTACAGTTGGACGTTCAAAAGTGGAAGTGATGGTCGAACGTATTCAAGATATTAATGAGAATTGTGAAATTGTGCCACTCCATATGTTTTATACAGAAGAGACTGCAGAGCGCTTTTTCGACCAAAAGCCGGATTATGTGATCGATGCATCCGATACGATTAGTTACAAAATTCACTTGATTGAACAATGTCAAAAGCGTGGTATTAAAATCATTTCAAGTATGGGTGCAGCGAACAAAATCGATCCAACTCGATTCCAAATTGCCGATATCTCAAAAACACATACCGATCCAATTGCAAAAGTGATTCGTACGCGACTGCGTAAACTAGGGATCCATAAAGGAGTACCTGTTGTGTTTTCAGATGAAAGCCCAATCATTGTTCGTCCGGATGTCGTAGAGACGGTTGGAAAGCCTGACGCTGAAATCCGAAAAGCGAAAATGCCACCCGCATCGAATTCCTATTGCCCATCTGTAGCGGGGCTTGTCTGTGCTAGTTGGGTATTGAATGACATCACAGCAGATATCCCATTGGAACGAGTGAGTGACGCAAAGAAGTAATGTGAAGGCGGGGGAGTATTGACAAGTGATCATAAATCATGAGATCTACTCATAAGTCCATTCAGCGTATCCAATGAATTGCTCTAGCTATATTGCCTAAGCAATAGCCTGAAAGAAACAAGCGAAGCGCCACCAACTAATCCCTTAAAAAGGAAGAATGGTGGAACGCTATCGTTGGTTTCTACTAGATGAAAAAGATATTAAAAGATTTGATTGGTTAAGTGCACTTTGCTAGGGAAGTCTCGTATTTTCTAGTCCGCATATTGCCCAACCTGCCAACTTACTGGCAGGTTTTTGATTTCGCCTATCAAAAATAGTTTGGAATGATCATAAATCAATGGATTTGCTCATAAAAAATGAAACGTGATCATAAATCGTGGAATGTGATCATAAACTCTCAAAAGTGCTCATAACCCCTCAAAACTGATCATAAACACAAAAATATGCTCATAACCTAAACAATCCACCTAACAAAAAAGCATGCGCGCCTAGAAGAAGTCCAACGACTCTCTGAGGTGTGCATGCTTTCCTTATTATTTCTTCATATATTCCCGCTTCCAAGTCAACACTTTCTCAAATGCCTCGTCCACAGTGTCCGCTTCAATCGCTACTTTCAAGTCATCATCCACTTTTCCAGTTGAATGTTGATAGCGGGGATCATAGTAATGCTCAAGTAGCAGTAGAGTAGCCGTCTCAAAATCACCAGTTTCCAACGCGATTTCGATTTCCTTCGCAATCGGAACGTGTATCCTACGCCGGATTTGTTCGAAAGCAGCTTTGAACTCTTCAGGTCGCTCCGTTGGTTTGTAGTCTTCCAACGTAATTCTTACACGCTCTTCAATCGGTAGTTTGATGATCAACTGTCGACTGTGTTCTTTTTTATCGAACAAGAACCCAGGCATCGTCACTTTACCGATACGTTTACTTTCACCTTCAATGAACACAACTTTTTCATCCTTAGTCCGTTTCAAATCATGTAAAAGTAACGACTCAAAGTTTTTCTGATTACTGCCAGCTAAACCAATCTGACCGAAAATTGACCCTCGGTGACCTGCGAGATGTTCTAAGTCTACTATAGGTTCATCCGCTTCTGCTAACTTATGCAAAATAACTGTTTTGCCTGAACCAGTATAGCCATTTAACACAATCAGCTCAGGTGTATACTCTATATTATTAAGCTCTTCCACAACCCATTGGCGGTACGTGCGAATGCCACCAGTCAGCCTGTGAGCATGTATTCCCATTAGATCGAGAACCGTCGCTGCGGTTTTACTGCGCATTCCTCCACGCCAACAAAATACCGTCATGGATGTATCGATTTTTTCAAACTCAGCAATGAATGCAGGAAGCTTTTCTGCAAATATGGCAAGTCCTCTTTTTTTCGCTTCTGCCTGACCGATTTGCTTATAAATCGTCCCGACTTCTGCGCGTTCTTCATCATTAAATAGAGGAATATTCAAGGCTCCTGGAATACTTGCCTCTGCAAATTCTTTAGGAGATCGGACATCGATCATTGTATGGGGCTCTTTTGCGTGGAGCCCCATTAAATCCCTTAGCGTTATATCTCGAAACATACATGCACCTTCTTATAGGACAGAAATGTGTCCAGGATTGTCAGACGTAACTGTACCAATTTGTTTTGCGTCCACACCATTCTTCTGGAGTGAAGCGAGGAGCTCATCGGCTTCGTCAGGGGAAACAGCGATCAGTAAGCCGCCTGAAGTGACAGCGTCGCACAAAATCCATTGATCAATTTGGTCTAAGTGACTCGCAAATGTGACATCATTTTCAAGGTGTGCAAAGTTATTTTTCGTACCACCTGGAACACGACCACCTTCTGCTAATTCTTTAGCACGAGGGAGGACTGGAACAGCACTAGCCTCTATTGTGATGCCCGCGTTACTGCCTTTTGCCATCTCAGAAGTATGCCCAAGTAGACCAAATCCAGTCACATCTGTAACTGCATGAACGTCGAAATCAGCCATTGTCTCAGCAGCCGTTTTGTTCAATGTTGTCATGATTGACGTAACGTGCTTGATTTCTTCATCAGATAATTCACCGTGTTTCAGTGAAGTTGTATAGATGCCAACTCCGATTGGTTTCGTAAGAAGGAGTACATCCCCAGGCAGAGCCCCTGCATTTGGTCGGATTTTGTCAGGATGAACAGTACCTGTAACGGCAAGGCCAAACTTCGGTTCTTGGTCGTCAATTGAGTGTCCACCAACGAGTGCTACACCTGCTTCTTTCAATTTGTCACCAGCGCCACGAAGAATTTCTGTCAAAATTGTTTTGTCTAGTGCCGCAATAGGGAATGCAACTATATTAAGGGCAGTTATTGGAGTCCCTCCCATAGCGTAGACATCACTGATTGCGTTTGTCGCAGCAATTTGACCGAAGTCGTACGGATCATCTACGATTGGTGTGAAGAAATCCAGTGTTTGCACGATTGCAAGATCATCTGTTAACTTGTAAACACCAGCATCATCGCTTGTATCCAATCCTACTAATAGGTTCGGATTTGGTGTTGCGGTAGGGAGTGTGCGCAAAACTTCAGCTAAATCCGCTGGTCCAATTTTGCAGCCACAGCCGCCTTTTTTTGTAAGTGTCGTCAGTTTAACTGTTGTTTCCATATATTCGTCGCCTCACAATTCTTGTTTTGTTCAGTAAGCCGAAAAAGCTTGCTATCGTTCAGTTTATCACAAAACACGTAGTTATCTGTTGTGAAGCATTCAAAAAATGACAACAACCGACAAAACTTATTTATATTCCACCTCAAGTGAGGACTCAAAATGATAAGTAACATCGATACTGAAGGAGGAATTTTTAATGGAAAGCTATGAAATGATTATTGGAAAACAAGACTTCGGTGAAAAACTAGAAAAAATCCCTGTCGTCAATCCATTTACACAAGAAGAGATTGCGGACGTACCTAATGGTGGAGAAGTCGAAGCCACTCGAGCTGTCGATGAAGCCTATAAGGCTTTCCCTGAATGGGCTGCACTTTCTGCATATGAACGTAGTGAATTGATCATGAAATGGCATGATCTAATTGAACGCGACAAAGAGAATCTAGCGAAAACGATGACGCTGGAACAAGGGAAACCGACGAAAGAAGCTGTTGGTGAAATCGATTATGCGAATGGTTTTAATAAATGGTATGCAGAAGAAGGGAAGCGTCTCTATGGGGAAACGATTCCTGCCACTCAACAAAATAAGCGTATGTTTGTCATCAAACAACCGATTGGTGTCGTCGTGGCTATTACACCGTGGAACTTCCCAGCAGCGATGATTACACGAAAAGTGGCACCTGCGCTTGCTACGGGATGTACAGTTGTTATAAAACCATCCCGTCAAACACCTCTCACGGCTATCAAGCTCGGGAGACTTGCTTTAGAAGCAGGGATTCCTCCGGGAGTAGTAAATGTCGTAACTGGTGACTCCAAAACGATTAGTGATGCATGGCTTGAAGATGGACGTGTAAAAAAGATCACGTTCACTGGTTCTACAGAAGTGGGTCGAGGACTCATGAAGAAGGCGTCAGATACTGTGAAAAAGGTATCGCTTGAACTGGGTGGATTAGCTCCAGCAATTGTGATGGAAGACAGTGACCTCGAGAAAGCGGCGGATGGTGTCATTGCTACGAAATTTAGAAATGCTGGACAAACATGTGTCTGTGCGAATCGGATCTATGTCCAGGAATCGATTGTCGAGGAGTTCTCGAAAATATTCACTAACAAAGTAAAAGCTTTAAAAGCAGGAGATGGTCTCGAATATGGTACTCAAATCGGACCATTGATTGATGAAAAAGCGGTTGAAAAGGTGGAGATGCATGTACAAGATGCTCTCAAGAAAGGAGCGAAAGTGGCGACAGGAGGTCAAAAGTTAGAGGGACTCATCTATGAACCGACTGTGCTAACAGGTGTAACTGAAGATATGTTGTGTATGAACGAAGAAACATTTGGGCCAGTCGCACCGATTTCCACTTTTAAAACGGAAGAGGAAGCGATTCAACGGGCGAACGATACGATTTATGGTCTAGCAGCCTATCTATTTACCGAAAACCTTAGCAGAGGAATCCGAATGAGTGAACAGCTTGAATATGGCATTGTTGGTCTGAACGACGGTTCTCCATCTTCACCACAAGCACCATTTGGAGGATTCAAGCAAAGTGGTTTAGGTCGAGAAGGCGGTCACCATGGTATCGACGAATTTGTAGAAGTTAAATATATTTCAGTCGGATTGTGAGACCCGAAAAAACAGGCAGAGCCAAAAGGGCTTTGCCTGTTTTTGTTCCGTTAAATCAATAAATCGAACAACGTACTGTCATTATTCACTTCAGTAAACGAGAACCCGTTCGAACGCATCCGATCCAGCAATCCGCCATAATCCTCAGGAAGCTTCAGTTCGATACCAACGAGTCCTGGACCGTTCTCTTTGTTATTCTTCTTCGTGTATTCGAAAGTTGTAATATCATCATTTGGACCGAGCACGTTATCTAGGAATTGTCGTAACGCACCCGCACGCTGCGGGAAATTCACAATGAAATAATACAATAGTCCCTGATGGATTAAAGACTTTTCTTTGATTTCCTGCATTCTCCCAATATCATTATTTCCTCCACTAATGACGACGACAATTGATTTCCCTTTAATTTCTTCCTTATAAAAATCGAGTGCTGCAATTGGGAGTGCGCCAGCCGGCTCTGCAATGATTGCGTGCTTATTATACAATTCGAGAATGGCTGTACATACCTTACCTTCAGGAACTGCTACTATGTCTTCGACCAATTCAAAACAAATATCAAAAGTCTTCTGACCCGGGCACTTCACCGCCGCTCCGTCAACAAACTTATCGATTGTAGGTAACGATGTTAACTTTCCCTTTTCAAAGGAAGCTTTCATGCTAGCCGCACCAGCGGGTTCCACTCCAATCATGCGGGTTAACGGAGACAGGTTTTTAATATACATGCTCATACCAGAAAGGAGTCCACCGCCGCCAACGCTTGAAAATACAAAGTCAATGGGCTCTTCAATGTCATTCATAATTTCAACAGCGACCGTAGCTTGACCAGCGATAATATCAAAATCATCAAATGGATGAATGAAGATTCGATCTTCTTCATCTGTACAAAGCATGGCACTTGCAAAAGAATCGTCAAATGTATCTCCTGTCAATAAAATCTCAACAAAGCCTTTACCGAACATTTTCACTTGGTCAACCTTTTGTTTAGGTGTGGTTAACGGCATGAAAATCTTCCCGTCAATTCCAAGTTGCGCACACGCGAATGCCACGCCTTGAGCATGATTACCAGCACTGGCACAAACAATACCCTTATCCAATGCGTCGGATTCAATCCGCTTGATTTTGTAATAGGCGCCTCTTAACTTGAAAGATCGAACGTGTTGCAAATCTTCTCGTTTAATGTAAACCGTACATCCATATTCTTCTGACAACCGTTCGTTTTTTTGAAGAGGTGTATGTGCCACGATATCTTTTAATACCTGATTCGCAATTAAAATGTCTTCAATACCTAAATTTTTCTTTTCTACTTCTTGAACGTTTGTCAATGGGTCGACCTCCTCAACACTAGCATTTTTCAATACTAACACGTGTTGAAGGAGAAACACAACCACTAAGTCTAAATAGTTAGAACATTTAGTTCGAGAATTATATGTAAGCGTTTTCTTTATGAAAATATATATTATTCACTTGTGTCTACAAGTTTTAGCGCTTCTGATTGTAATCGAATTGTAAAATGCGGGGCATGGATAGGTTCGCCATCTAATATGAGCAAGATGTTCCTATTTGCTTCTAATGTAATAGTAGTACCTGTTAAATAAGTGATTGAAGGACTGTGAATCAGATTTCCTTGAAGAAGTTTAGGAAACAAACGAAGTAGAAGGGAAGGCAGATTTGCTGTATGAGCAACGGTGATATGCATCAACCCATCATTTGTAAGTGCTTCCGGACAGACTCGCAGGCCACCCCCATAAGAGGGGGTATTGCCGACAGCAATCAGCCATGTGCGCTGCCAGAAATACGGTTCATCATCGATAGACAAATTCACTTCGAATGGTGTAAAGGTGCTTATTGTATGGATAGCTGCAAATGGGTAGGCAAGCCCGCCTAATCCAATTTTGTTGAGCAGTGATTTGTAAAAAGAGTGGTTGGCTTTGTCTCCGATTTCTGCATCTACACCAGCAGCAGCAATGGTAATTCCGAGTTTTCCATCCACATCCAGTAAATCGACTTGTTGGGTAGAAAAATCTCTGAGTCTCTCTACGAAAACAAGGGGATCATGGGTAAGGCGAAAAGCTCTCGCGGCATCATTTCCAGACCCTGCGGGCAGAATGGCGAGAGGGATGGACTGTTCTGCTGCAAGTTGAACGATAGATCCCGTCGTTCCGTCACCACCGATGACTACAACCGCTGAGAGTTTCCTGCTTCCCAACAGATTTTCAAGGAACTGATTAGACGCTTCTGTTGAATCGCTTAGCAGTGCTTCGTATGGCATATTATGCTGGATCAGCAATTGTTCGACTCGTTGAAATAGCTGAGTTGCTTTTCCACGACCAGAAGAAGGATTGACAATGATTGCATACATAAATCACACCCCATCCCAATAGTTTAGTTCGAAGGTTTTGTAAGTGCTTCATCAAGCTTTTTATAAATCACTAACATAGCTTGCTGTTCTTCCGGTGAAATGTGTGAAAACAACTCTCGACGCACTTCAATTCCATCATTATAAGCTTTTTCGACAAGCACTTTACCTGCTTCAGTAATGGATAAATACTTAGTTCTTTTGTCTTCTTCAGCTTGTCTTCTTTCAATTAAACCTTGTTTTGTAAGCTTCATTGAGAGGTGAGTAAGTGAAGCTGGGGTGAAATTCAGTGTCTTAGCAATATCTGAAGGTCTGCTTTCTCCCTCGTTCAATAATTCTTGAAGAACGAGGATATGGGAAATACCCAGATCGTTATCAGAGCGCTGTTGCCATTTGACAATCATTTGATAGCTAACTTTTTCAATCGTGTGGAGCAGTTCGAAAATATTCTTATCATCATTATTATTAGTCATATTGGGAAACCTCCGGTGGTAATAAACTTGCTAAGGAAACGATTGCAAGTTATTAAAAGTAAAAGACTATTTTATCATACCTCAACGATGATGAAAAATAGAGAAAAATGACTTCGAAATATAGAATTTAGGTCGATATATAAATGTGCGACCAGAGTGAAGTTTGTGTGACAGATTATGTTTGTATAGTTTTTTACTCAAATCTAAGGTAAGGTTATAGGTAGTAAAGTCCTTATTAAAAGAAATCGAAAAGAGGTATTATGTATCATGAAGGTAAGAAAGTCATTAACATTTCAATTAGGTAGTTTGATTATTGGAATTCTTGTTGTCATGCTTGCTATCACGTCCGTAGCTACTTACAAAACGGCATATGACAAACTCTTCGAAGCAGCTGGTATCGAAGCGTATGGTTGTGCAAATATTACTACCGGTCTTATTTTACCGGAAGATATGAACAAAGCACTGGCAGGAGACACTTCCACACAAGACAAAGTAGGAGAACAACTTAACTGGACAACTGCTCATAAAGACATCTTTGAAACACAATACATTGTCGAGTTAGACGGAACTTTAGTGGCTGTTGATGATAATCTTAAAGCTAAAGGATTCAAGCCAGGAGATAAGTTCAAAGTGGATGATGAAGCGATTGCTATGCTTGCTGACATGAAACATCCTACCTACTCTAAAGCGTATAACTTTGCAGGCATGAAACGTCTGTCAGGATATGCCCCGATTTTTAAAGATCAGGATCCAACTAAAGAAGTTATCGCCGTTAGTGTAATTGACTTCGACGCAGGAATTGTCACTTCACGCACATGGGGAGTTGTTCGAAACGGTATTTTAATTAGTATCGTTCCATTACTGCTCGCAGCGCTGTTGACGATTTTCTTACTTCGTAAAAAAACTAAACCTATTTCGAAGCTCATCGAGCATTCCAAACAGTTGGCTTCTGGTAACTTAGGGATTGCGGATGTACAGGTTTCTAGTAAGGATGAGGTTGGAGATCTAGGGACAACATTAAACACACTCGCTTCAAATTTACGGAATATGATTGGGACCGTCAAAACGTCTTCATCCAAATTAACAATAAGTATGACACAAACAGTGGACTCCTTAGAAGAAATGGAAGGCGCCGCTCATATGGTTTCTGAAAATATTAATGAAGCTGCGAGCTCCGTAGTGGATGGGAACGCGAGTGTGGAGCAAGTTGCTCAACTTATCCAGGATTTAGCACATGATCTTCATCAAGCGGATGAGCGTGCAAAAAAAGCTACATCTATCTCATCAAACACGATGGTATTAGCAGAAGAAGGTAGAGAACGGGCAATATCTCTTAATGAGGATATGAAAAAGATATCAGTCTCCTCATCGAGTACGAAATCTGCGATTCAAGGGCTTATCAATTCTGCGAAAAAAATCCAGATGATTACTGAATCGATTTCTGATATTGCAGGCCAAACCAACTTACTAGCATTGAATGCTTCCATTGAAGCGGCTAGGGCCGGTGAACATGGTAAAGGATTTGCAGTCGTTGCTGATGAAGTACGTCGTCTTGCAGAACAATCCAACCAAGACGTTCAGGAAGTGGGGCAACTGATTAAAGATATATCTTCTAGTATTGCAGACGTGGTGTATTCAACTGAAGAGAGTGGCAAACTGATTGAAATGGGATCAGAGACAGTAAGCCAAACCGCTCTAACATTAAGTGGTATTTCCGCAGCTGTTGAAGATACAGTTGCTGAGGTTTCGGCAATCTCAGAAAGTCTGATGCGTGAGGCGCAGAAGTCAGAGGAAGCAGAGCGTTATATTCGAATGTTAGCAGATGCACTTCGTTCTTTGGAGGAAATGACTTCGAACATATCAGCATCAGGTGAAGAAACGTCAGCTACGATTAGTGATGTCGCAGAACAATCCAATGATTTGAAACGACTTGCAGAAGACTTAGATGGAAGTGTTCAACTCTTCCAATTGACTGAAGAAGAAGGAGACTCCTCTTCACGCGTAAGACCTCGTGAACAGAGCTAAGGTTACTGTGGAGCGTATCTCTTTTCACGTGTCAGATCATGTTGTATTCGTGCGATATATGATATAATGAAGTGGTGAAAAATTTTAGTTCTGAGGAGTTATCGACATGCTAAAAGATTTATTTATGGGCCTCTCCCAAAACCAGACATTAAACAGCGCAGCGAAAAAATACGGTCTAAAGCTGGGAGCTCAAAACGTAGTAGCGGGGACGAATGTTCCTGAAACAATTGAAAGTATTAAGGAACTGAATGCGCACGGTATTTCTTGTACTGTCGACAATCTTGGTGAGTTTGTTTACAATCGAGAAGAAGCAACTGCTGCAAAAAAACAAATTTTAAGCGTAGTTGAAGCAATTCATGAAAACGGCGTCGATGCGACGATTTCACTGAAGCCTTCTCAACTCGGACTGGATATCGATCCAAGCTTCTGTGAAGAGAATTTGCGAGAAATCGTAAGTAAAGCTAATGAATACGATATTTTTGTTAACTTTGATATGGAAGACTATGATCGCTTGAAGCCTTCATTCGATTTACTTGATGATTTATCAAAAACATATAAAAATGTCGGAACTGTCATCCAAGCATACTTCTTCGAAGCGGAAGACTATATGAAGCAACATAAAGATTTCCGTCTACGCATTGTAAAAGGGGCATATAAAGAGTCTCCTGCTGTTGCGTATCAGGACAAAGCGGATATCGATGAAAACTTTGTTAAATTAATTGAATGGCATTTGTTAAACGGAAAGTTCACTTCAATTGCGACGCATGATCACCATGTGATTAACCACGTAAAGCAATTTGTGAAAGAAAATGATATTTCTTATGATAAGTTCGAGTTCCAAATGCTTTACGGATTCCGTAAAGATATGCAATTAGAGCTTGCGAAGGAAGGCTACAACTTCACAACTTACGTTCCGTTTGGTGAAGACTGGTATGGATACTTCATGCGCCGTCTCGCAGAGCGTCCACAGAATATGAACTTGATAGTAAAACAAGTGTTCAACAAAAAGACGAATACATTTATCGGATTGGCTGCGGGTGCATTTGCCCTAGGTCGCATGACGAAGCGAAATAAATAAAAGATACAAAGGCTGCTCAAAACTTCAGTGAATACTGAAGCCTGAGCAGCCTTTTTTTGATTGTAGTTTGTAAAGTATTAATGTTTTGTTACTCAGTTGCTTTCTTATTAGTAAACAACAACAAAAAAGTAAACAATCATCGCGATTAGTCCGAAGGGGAAGCCGAAGCGAGCCCATTCCTTGCTAGTGATGGACAGTTTGCCAGCAGCAATAATATTTGGAATGTTACCTGGAATCAGCATCCCTCCGCTAATTAATAAGCCCATAAGAATAGCGCGTATGGTTGGTTCATCCATGGTTGGGCCAAGTTCGATTGAAGCAAGTGTGGCGTTATCTAAGACAGCTGATATCATGTTGGTCCAATAGAGGAAAGTAGGGCTTTTCCCTTCTAAAGCAGGACTCAATAACGGTTCAAATCCAGTCCCTAGAAGAGAGAGAGCCATGACAAATATGTATACTTTAACACTTCTGATGATAATAGCAGTCCAAGATTCTTTCTCTAATTTCTTTTCTTTCCCGCGTTTTACGTGAGGGGGGGCTATGACAATTCCTGTTATAATGCCAAGAAGAAGAATTGCAGTGATGACATCGCTTCCTAACAAATTGAATAAGTAGAAAAATGATTCGTCTAATCGACTGGTTGCAATTGTCGATAAAGGCTCACCAAGTGGGGTCAGGACTGCCCCCAACCCGATAGCGTAGCAAGATAGAATAACTAGGCGGATTTGAGTCCGTCTGTCATAATCGAGCAAACTAATGATTGAGACGAGTAAAACTGCAGCAATGATGGCTGTTATGAAACTAGCTACTAATCCGATACTGATTACAATTAGTGCAACAAAAACCCTGGATGGCATGAGGCGCTCTGCAAAGCTGATCGACTGACTGAATGGTTGTTGAAATACACGAAATAGCCACCCTGCGAGTAGTACCGCGCACGTTATTGCAATAGGGTCAGTAACTACAGTATGAAGCAACGCTTTGTTCCAATTACCGGCTATGAAAACTGCACCGATTCCTAATGTGAAAAGATAGAGTTCCAATTGTCGCTCTGCGAAAGAAAATAGAAACGGTCCTAACAAAACAGCGAAAAGCAAAATCAGCAACAAAACTGTCATTTAACATCCCTCACTTCAAATAACTCATCTAGTTATTTAAGTTATGCAACGACGTTCCGTGAAATCACAGCACACAAAAAGCGGTTTTCTCGAGGGAGACCGCTCAGACTGTAGACAAAAGGGTTGGGAATCAATTTGAATTCCATCCCTGTTTTCTTTTTGCATCGTTTTCTCAGAAAATGAAGGATAACAACAGGTCGTTGATCTCCGTTCCGGACGGGCGCTTTCCGGGGGCTTACCCTCAGCCTCCTCGTCGCTTCGAAAGCAAAGATGTGCTCCCAACGTTTCACTTATGCTCGCAAAAGCCGTTCTTCGTTACGGCTTTTCCTGCGGGGTCTTCAAAAACACGTGCTCCTAACGCTTCGCTTTTACTCGCAAAAGCTGTTCTTCGTGACAGCTTTCGCTGATCCCCAGGAGTCGCCGTCCTGCACTTCAATCAACTGAATGTCCTTTGACACATTCACATCATTCAAGCAGAGAATGCAATTGGAGAACTCCATGTCCAGCTGGCAAGACTAACTAGATGTAGCGGAAGATTTGGAACACCGATATGAAATTAAAGAAGTCTATAAAAGTAAGGAGGCAGTTGAACGCGTCTTTGTCGATGCCAAGGAAAAGCATAGCGTCCGCTCGCAGCGTAAATTAACTTTTCATAGTTAAACCTATTGTAAAAGAAAAAAGACTGTAGGCAACCCCAAAGATTACTGGAGTTTGTCTACAGTCTTGAGCGGTTTCAATCTAAGGAAACCGCTTTTTACTGATAGAATTAATGAACACCCTTCATATAACGAGAAATGATAGGGGAGATAAAGAACACAATGATAGAAAGCACGATTGCAACCCCACCGATAATTCCGAAATAGAGCATTTCAGTATCAGCAGAATAGAATTTAACAAGCTGTGCATTCAATGCCTGTGCTGCCGCATTCGACAAGAACCAAAGGCTCATCGTCTGTGCAGTAAACGCTGAAGGCGCAAGTTTCGTTGTAGCTGATAATCCGACTGGTGAAATACACAATTCACCGAGTACGAGCGTAAAGATACTTAATGCCAGCCAAATTGGGCTTACTAATGCATCTGTACCACTCATAACGCCAGGAAGCAGGATGACAATAAATGAAATACCGGCAAACAGCAATCCAAGCGAGAACTTGTGAGGGATTGAAGGCTGGCGGTCACCAAGCTTAACCCAAAGCCATGCAAAGACTGGTGCGAAAATGATGATGAATAATGGGTTCAGTGATTGGAACCATGCAGGCGAAATGTGAATTCCTAAGAAATCCAAGTTCGTTCTTTTATCTGCATACAAAGCTAAAATCGTTGATCCTTGCTCTGCAATGGACCAGAACATAACAGCTGCTAAGAACAGCGGAATGTAAGCGAGTACGCGTGATTTTTCAACAGATGTTGTTTTAGGACTGCGATACATGACAACGAAATACGTTGCAGGAATGGCGAATCCGAGAATACCGACTAAAGCTGTGAATGAATTCAAAGTTAGATATCCAGTTGGAATTGCGATTGCAACTAGAATTGCTAATATAATAACTGCAATTCCGACAATTTTGATCGTTGTTTTCTTCTCAGCAGGAGATAATGGGTTTGCGACATAGGTTCCTGCAAGACCTAAGTTCTTTTTCTTAGTGATTACAAACATAACAAGACCAAGGAACATACCAAATGCAGCTACACTAAATCCTAGATGGAAATTGTATTCTGTTCCGATTGTTCCGGCAGTAAGTGGTGCAATGAAGCTACCTAGGTTGATTCCCATATAGAAGATACTGAATCCAGCATCTTGACGATTGTCACCTTCAGGGTAAATATCTCCAACCATGCTTGAAACGTTAGGCTTGAGTAAACCTGTACCAATGACGATTAATGCCATTGAGAAGAAGAGCATTCCAAGATTTCCAGGGAAAGAAAGTACAATGTGCCCGAGCATTATGAAAATTCCGCCTATAAAGACAGAACGTGAGGTGCCGAACACTCGGTCCGCCAACCAGCCACCAATGACCCCTGACATGTAGACGAGGGAACCATATAGCGAAACAATAGCAAGTGCGGTTCCTTGTTCAATTCCTAGACCGCCTTCTGATACTTCGTAATACATATAGAAAACGAGAATAGCTCGCATCCCGTAGTAAGAAAAGCGCTCCCAGAATTCTGTGAAGAACAACGAGAACAATCCTTTTGGATGACCGAAGAAGCCTTTTTGTGGAACGCTTTCAACGATTTCCTTTTTTGACAGCTGTGACATGATAAATCCTCCTTTTATCTATGAAGAACATAGTACCACTTTTAGTGGTAGTCTGAAAATAATATATTCTAAAATAAAATAAGTCTTATAATGCTGATTTACTTGACTTTTATGTTTGTTTGAATAGGCTGAATTAATTTTGAAGGTATTTTTAGATAATAAATACTTCAAATTATGCACAGTCAACTTATGTACCCTTAAAAGAATCAGTTGTAACACTTGAACAATAAGGCTTTTCCTACAAAAAGGTACGAAGATAAGGTATTATGAAAACAGCAGGTTATAGAATGGAAGTGTTATCATGAGTCAAATGATTATAGAAAACCTCACAAAAACGGTTGGCGAGAAAACATTATTTCGCGCAATAGATTTCACCATTACGTCAGGAGAAAAAACTGGCTTGCTTGGCATAAATGGAACGGGAAAGTCGACACTGCTCTCTATTATCGCCGGTACCGAAGATGCAGATACAATATCAAAGGATCATCCAAATAATTATCGAATCGCTTATCTGCCACAAGATCCGATAATCGATCCCTCTTTAACCGTAATGGAAGCCGTATTCCAAAGTGATGCTTCCATCATTAGGTTGAACTTGAATTATGAGTATGCTCTACAAGCACTCACTGAAAATCCAGATTCAGAAGAAAACCAAGCACATTTTGCAAAGTATCAAACACAGATGGACGAGCAAAATGCATGGGATATTAATACACAAGCAAGAATGATTCTATCTAAGCTCGGAATTGAGACGTATGACAAAAATATGAGCGAACTTTCTGGTGGCCAACGAAAGCGTGTGATGCTTGCGAAAACCCTCATTGAACCAGCTGACCTCTTACTCCTAGATGAGCCTACCAACCATTTGGATGTAGCTTCAATCACCTGGTTGCAAGACTTCATCAAGAATTTGTCTGGCGCTGTATTATTCGTCACACACGATCGGTATTTCTTGGATGCAATTTCTACTTCTATTTTCGAACTTGCGGATAAGACGCTTTATGCCCATAAAGGCAACTACGGAGATTATATTGAAGCGAAAGCACTTCGTGAGGAAATGAATGCTGCAACAGAAGATAAGCTTAAAAACCGTTATCGTTCCGAGCTGAAATGGATTCGACGCGGCGCTAAGGCACGTTCTACAAAACAGAAAGCGCGGATTGGAAGATTTGAAGAACTTGAACAGAAAGTGAAAAGTGGGACCGTCAAAGAAGAGATGGACGCTGGGCTTAAAACTTCACGCTTAGGAAAAAAAGTACTTGAAGCGAAAGATATTTCCAAATCGTTCAACGGCAAAACAGTGATCCATCAGTTTTCTGCGCTTCTTCAATCAGGAGACCGTATTGCAATTGTAGGTCCTAATGGTGCTGGGAAAACAACGTTAGTCAATATGTTTGACGGCTTATTGGAACCTGATGAAGGAATCATCGAACGAGGAACGACGGTTAAAATTGCTTATTTCAAACAACATTTACCAGAAATGCAAGAAAAGCAACGCATCATTGAATACATTCGGGAGACTTCAAATGATATCGAAGATGGAGAGGGCAACCGGATTTCTGCTTCCCAAATGTTGGAACGCTTTTTATTCCCCGCATCTGCTCACGGAACACCTATTGGTAAACTTTCAGGAGGCGAGCGAAAGCGCTTGTATTTACTGAAGTTACTCATGGAACAACCAAATGTCCTGTTATTGGATGAACCGACAAACGATTTGGATTTGGAAACGCTTTCGGTTCTTGAAACGTTTATAGATACTTTTCCCGGAGTCGTTTTGACGATTTCCCACGACAGGTTCTTCTTGGACCGAACGTCAACGAAACTTTGGGTACTTGACGGGAAAGGTAATATAGAGACCGTTTTCATGTCGTACACGGATTATTTAGAGAACGCACGTTTCAAGGAAACTCCAAAACAGGTCACTGAACCAGTTGTGACTGAGGAGAAACCGACTGAACACGTAAAAGAAACATCCGTTAAGAAGAAACCGACCTATAAAGAAAAACGCGAATGGGAAACCATTGAAAAAGAAATTGAAGAAACTGAGGTAGCAATCGGTACAACGGAAACGGAAATGAGTACGTGTGGTGCGGATTATGATAAGTTAAATGATCTGACAAAAAAACTGGACGCACTGAATGAAAGATCAGAAAATTTAATTGAACGATGGTCTATTTTAGAAGAATTGATGGAACCCTAAAGGAGGTCGCAAGTTATGAATATTGTATCGATCGAACCGACACCAAGCCCAAATTCCATGAAAATTGTGTTGGATACGGAACTCCCGATGTTGGAAACGCACAATTATAAAAAAGAAGATGCTGCAACAGCTCCAGAACCTGTGGCTCAATTATTACAGGTTAAGGGTATTAAAGGGATTTATCACGTTATGAACTTCATGGCAATTGAACGCGCAGGTAATGTCCAATGGGAAACAATCTTAGCGGAAGTTCGAAATGTATTCAGTAAGGGAATTTCCGAACAGACTGAAGTTGAGTCAGAAGCTACGGAACATTACGGCGAAGTCTATGTCCATGTCCAAACTTATAAGGAGATTCCGCTTCAGGTCAAAGTTTTCGACAGCGACAGTGAACAGCGGTTTCCGTTAAGTGAACGATTCGAAGTAGCTATGGAGAAAGTTCATAGCGCTGAAGTCGAGAATTATATCCTTCTTCGCAAGTGGGCGGATTACGGAATCCGCTATGGCAGCAAAGAAGAAATAGGAGAAACCGTGGTGAACGAAGTCGAAGCCGCGTATCCTGAGGAGCGTTTGTCTGCAATTGTAAATAGCTCGCTTCAAGGGACTACGCAAAGTAGACATGAGCGTAAAAAGGTTTCGTTAGCAGACTTTGAAACAGATGAGTGGGAAACACGTTTCCGGTTACTCGACCAAATGGAAGATCCGACGATTGGCGACTTACCATTGCTCGATTGTGCATTAACAGATGAAAAGATGTCAATCCGACGACTAGCGGCTGTTTACTTAGGAATGATCGAGTCACTTGAAGTCGTTCCATATATTGAGAAAGCATTACAGGACAATAGCTGGGCCGTACGACGGACAGCAGGGGATTGTATGAGTGATTTGGGTTTCCCCGAATTTGAACATGCAGCAATAGAGCTGTTAAAGGACAAAAATAAACTCGTGCGCTGGCGTGCGGCGATGTTCTTGTATGAAACAGGAACTGAGGAATCATTACCTGCACTCCTGGAAGCAGCTGAAGACCTTGAGTTTGAAGTGAAATTGCAAATCAAAATGGCAATTGAGCGTATTGAAGAAGGTGAAGATGCAAAAGGTTCCATTTGGAAGCAGATGACGGAATTGAGAAGCTCTCCGAAGTAAAGGGTGTTAGCTTAAGAAGTACTCAGGATCAATTACATCTTGATAATCAGATTGCCAATAAGCAAGCTACAAGCGATTCAATAAAAAAACAGTGCCGACTGATTAAGATTCAGTAGGCACTGCTTTTTTTATACATGTGATGGTATTTCCGGGAATGTTACGATAAGTTTGCCTTCGTTTGAGACGATTTCTGCAATTGTTGTTTCAAACAGGTACGGACTGTCAGCATCATCTTGCTTCTGAACATTTTCATACTCGTTTTTAACAGCGAGTATCGGGAATGTGACAGGAACGGAGCGTCCGCGAACAGTTGTCTTAATAGTACCCATTAGGAGGAGCTCTTTATGAGACGCTCCGAAGCATAAACTTCCTGATACGCGACGATTCTTTCCGCTATGAATTTGTATTCCTTGAAGAAGTGAAATTAAACAGAGGAGTACATCACTGACTGCGCCAATCTCCAATTTTTCAAAACCGTTGTCTGTGAAATAATGGTTGAGTCCATTTCGGATTTCCTTGAAGGAAAAAAGAAGTTGGATTTTCTCTTTAGGTCCCCCTGAACCAAGTCGACTAATGACGTCATGGGCTCGATCGAAATAGGGTTTGACAGAGTTCGTATCTGTATCGCGCGTTGTTACAAGTTCCTTTAGTGCAAACAACACTTCAAATTGAGGATCGTTACCAGCTACAGTTAAAAAGCCGAGTACATCTTTTTCGTCAAAATTCCTTTGAGTAAAACGTTGGTAGTAATAAGCATTAAGTTGTTGGTGTTTAATATCCATGAAAATTCTCCTTGCGTGTAAAGTCTGTATGTAGTGTATCACAGGTAGAGTCTTTTCTGGTTTCAAATGCCGTTCGTTTTCATTCGCGAGTTTTCCATGTAGAATAGGAATGAGCGGTGTTTCGCATAGAACACCACTGATCATGAGGGAGGCTATTTACAATGAATGCTTATGAAGAATACATGCAAGGCATTGTTCAACCAATGCGTCAACAATTAGTTGCTACTGGCTTTAGAGAGCTACTAACAGAAGAAGATGTGACATCTGCGATGGATGAACATAAAGGAACTGCACTTGTCGTTATCAATTCGGTTTGCGGATGTGCCGCTGGACTTGCTAGACCTGCTGTACGTGAAGCATTGAGTCAAGTGGATCAGCAACCAGACCACTTATTTACTGTGTTTGCAGGTCAGGAAAAAGAAGCCACGGCTCAAATGCGTAATTACTTTCCTGAAGTGCCACCAAGTTCACCTTCAATAGCAATTGTAAAGAATGGCGAACTTGCATACTTCATACCTCGAGAGCAAATTGAAGGGTTTGAAATGGAACAAGTAAGAGATCACTTGACAGGTGCTCTGAACCAAGTCACCGTGTCGTGAAACGTATACTGATTACAACCGCTGGACGACCGGATGAGGTAACAGAAACTCGTGCTTTGGCTGCGCAACAAGCACTCGGATACGAGCGAATTGCGCGCAACAAACGATCTGTGAAAAATCTAATGGTAACCAATTCGTGTGATCTCCTAGTAGCAGGAAAAGAACGTTATGAGTTGTACAGACAGACAATGAGTGAACCTTTTTTCTTTCACCCGGATACAGCTGCTTTTCGATTGAAACGTTTGCTAAAAGGGGAAACAGATCCACTCGTTGAAATGTGTCAGTTAGAACCGGGGAACTCATTTTTAGATTGCACGCTTGGTTTAGCGACAGATAGTATTGTGGCATCTTTTGCAGTTGGAGCTACAGGTAAAGTAAAGGGGATTGAAGCAGATCCTGATGTCGCATTCATCACGGCAACAGGATTGACACAATTCCAACCTAAATTCCAAGAATTGAAGGACGCGATGCAGAGGATTTCTGTGGTACACGAATCAGCACCCACATTCTTAACAGGATTATCTGATGATACATGGGATGTGGTCTATTTGGATCCTATGTTCTCACAAACCATCTCTGAGTCATCTAGCTTTGCACCATTGCGGCAAGTAGGGGTTCATGGGGGTCTGACAGAGGAGTGGGTTTCCGAAGCAAGGCGTGTTGCTAGAAAACGAGTTGTAGTGAAAGCGCATTTCAACGATCCGGTCTTTGAACAATTTGGTTTTACACAAATTATAAGACCCAATACAAAGTTCCATTTCGGGTTTATAGAAAAATAAAACGCCAATCGGTCTCGTTAGAAACCGATTGGCGTTTTGTGAATTAATGCGTGAAATTAAATGAACTTAAGTATAGGATGAATACTAGCATGCCGATTCCGGCGATTAATTGAAAATCCATCTGAGTAACCTCCTTAAAAAACATACACGTACTCTAAAGTTTATTGTACAATGAAATTAGAAAAGAGGGAACCTTTTCGGTTATTTTTCGTACTGTTCAGAAAGCGGTTGTTTAAAAATACATAAGTGTAGGTGATGGGATATGAAAAAATGGTTACAGCAACTGATGATCATATCAGTCGCATTCGTGACATTTGGTGTCATTTCTCCTTCTCATGAAATCTGGTCGACTCTTCATGAAAAGGAAGATGTAAAAGAAACTGACCAACCTCAGCATACAACTCAGTATGCCGTTGATTTTGACGATTCGTATTTTAATAGACTTGAAGCTACTGAAGATTTTCTTACTGAAGAAGACCTTGTAAATGGGGCACACACACTCGCATTCACAAAATTCGGTTCAAAAATCGGACCTATTATTGAAGATGAATTTGACGAAGTGATTTTCCCTCAAATCGAGCAAGTCATTCGTGAAAAAATTGGTGAACATGTACAAATGAATCGAAAATTAGCTATTTCAGAACAACCTTCTGGCGGAACCGCTGAAAAAATATTTAATATTAAAGATGTAGATGCAGATAAAAATTTGCTTCTTTTCCACGTGAGAACAGAGAAACGTCCGCAAGATGGGTACTTCTTTAACTTCCATTACCATCTACCTGAAGACGACTATCAAACGCATCACACGCTCGGAGATGTTTACTGGTCCAAAAACACACCACCAAGGTGGCTGTCCTAACAGCTGACTGGGTGGTTTTTTGTTGACTTCTTGGAATTTGTAATAGGTAACCTTCACTTGGTATAGTAAGACTAGAGAGTAACAGGAGGGTGTACAATGAAACAATATTTAGAACTTTGCCAGCACGTGCTGGATACAGGCATTCAAAAAGGGGATCGCACAGGGACTGGCACTATGAGTGTATTTGGTTATCAGATGCGATATGACCTACAAAAAGGGTTTCCATTAATGACTACTAAAAAGACGGCGTTTCGCCTGATTGTATCAGAACTTCTATGGTTTTTAAAAGGAGACACAAACATCCGCACATTAGTGGAAGAAAACAATCCGATTTGGGATGAATGGGCGTTTGAAAAATGGGTCAAGAGTGAAGAGTATACTGGACCTGATATGACGGACTTCGGAAGACGTGCTCCAGTTGATGATGAATTCCGTGCAAAGTATGAAGTTGAAATGGCACACTTTAAAAAGCGGATACTTGAAGATCCATCATTTGCTGAAAAATACGGCGACCTTGGTCCTGTATATGGAAAACAGTGGCGAAGCTGGGGGAATGGATCGGCTGAATCTGGACAAAAGCCAATCGACCAGATCGCAAAGTTGATCGAAGGGTTAAAAAATAATCCTGATTCGAGACGACATATTGTGACAGCATGGAATCCGACGGAAATGGAAGACATGGCATTACCACCTTGCCATGCGTTGTTCCAATTTTACGTAGCGGATGGGAAATTGTCGTGCCAACTGTATCAGCGGAGTGCAGATATCTTTATCGGTGTACCTTTTAACATTGCATCGTATGCGCTACTGATTCATTTGATTGCACTAGAAACAGGACTGATCCCAGGAGAATTCATCCATACATTAGGCGACGCTCACATTTATTCGAATCATGTCAACCAAGTAAAAGAGCAATTGAGCAGGGAACCAAGAGAGTTACCAACAATAAGTGTCAACATGGAAGGCAAGTCAATATTCGATCTAACGACATCTGACATTGTCCTATCGAATTACAATCCACATCCAAGGATCAAAGCACCGATTGCTGTTTAAAAAAGGAGGCACACTATGATTTCATTATTGGCAGCGCATGATGAGAATCGTGTTATTGGGGTAGACAACGAAATGCCTTGGCATATCCCAGAGGAGTTAAAATATTTCAAAGAAAAAACGATGGGAAAAGGAATCATTATGGGTAGGAAAACGTTCGAATCTATTGGTAGGCCACTACCTGGACGTCTGAACATCATCCTTACACGTGATCAGGATTACCAAGCTGAAGGTGTCGTCATTGTCCATTCGTTGGAAGAAGCCATTGCGCGTGCTGAAAGCTATGCAGATGAAGTCATGGTAATTGGTGGCGCTCAAATCTTCGAAATGGCAATGCCATACGCTGACCGACTCTACACGACGATTATTCGTCGTACATATAAGGGAGATACGTTTTTCCCACCATATAACATGGGATGGAAACTCATCTCAGAATCCAATGATCATCTCACTGAAGACGGTCTCGCTTACGCTTATCACATTTATGAACGCGAAACAGCAGCATGAAAAAAGGCAGCCTTTTTTGGCTGCCTTCCCTATCTATACAAAGAACAAAACACTAAAATACATGGAAGCGCTGCCAGCTAAAACGAACAGATGCCAAATAGCATGGTTGTATGGGAGACTACGCCATGCATACACTAAAGCACCAAGTGTATACAACACACCGCCCACAACGAGCAGCGCAATTCCAGTTCCTGTGAGTGTATCGTATAATGGTTTTATAGCAATAACGATTAACCATCCCATAACGATATAAAGGATGAGGGATACAATTTCGAAACGATGGATGAAGAATACTTTAAAAAGCGTTCCAAAGATCGCTAACCCCCAAACGATACCGAAGAGCGTCCATCCGAAACTACCGCCGATTGCAAGTAAAACAAATGGGGTATAGGTACCTGCAATTAAAAAATAGATGGCAGAATGATCGAAGATGGAGAAAAGCTTTTTGAACTTTTCCGGTAAACTATGAAGAAGTGTACTCATCGAATACAACAAAATCATGGAGACACCAAAAATAATGTAACTGACGAGCGCGAGTGCATCGCCTTGCTGAACCCCTTTTAAAATGAGGAAGACAAGAGCAGGAATACTTAAGAGTACTCCGATACCGTGCGTTATGGCATTCCATCGCTCCTCTTTACGGGTTTTATAGTCAAATGCGCTTTCCATTGGCGAAAAGCCTCCTTTTCGTTCATTATACTAAAATAGAAACATGGTTTCCACTGACAGAGGAGAGAATGACATGAGCAAAATCAAAATCGTAACAGATTCAACAGCAGATTTATCAGAAGAAGAAATTAAAAAATACGGGATTCA
This sequence comes from Sporosarcina sp. SAFN-010, assembly GCF_059415065.1. NCBI lineage: Bacteria > Bacillati > Bacillota > Bacilli > Caryophanales > Caryophanaceae > Sporosarcina > Sporosarcina sp. SAFN-010. The sequence goes on from NZ_JBPFDS010000003.1 coordinate 199,591, forward strand.
AGTTGTCCCTCTATCCATTCATATTGACGGAGATATCTATCAAGATCAAATCGACATCAAACCACTGGAATTTCTAGAAAAGATGGCGGCGGCAAAAGAGTTGCCAAAGAGCTCTCAACCTTCATCAGGTATCTTTACGGAGTTATACGATGAACTCGGTAAAGATGGGAGTGAAGTGATTTCCATCCATATGACGGGCGGAATGAGTGGAACTGTAAAATCAGCGGAAGCGGCTGCTGAGATGACAGAGACTCCTGTTACAGTCATCGATTCCCGATATATTTCACATGCATTATCTTTTCAAGTGATTGAGGCAGCTAAATTAGCGCAGCTCGGGAAAAAGATGGATGAAATTGTTCAACATTTGAACGAAGTACGATCTAAAACAATGCTTTATGTAGTCGTTGACAAATTAGATAATCTTGTTAAAGGTGGTCGTATTGGTAAGGGGAAAGCTGTCATTGGATCGTTACTTAACATTAAACCAATTGCCTCTCTTCAGGATGGTGTCTATACGCCTGTTGGCAAAGCGAGAAGTCATAAGCAAGTTGCCGCACAACTTTTCACCTCGTTTAAAGAAGATACAGCGGGGAAAATAGTGAAAGGTGTAGGGATTTCCCATGCACACGGTTTAGCAATGGCAGAACCATTGAAACGTCTAATCGAAGAAAGTGGTTTCACTGATATAAGGTTTTCGTTCACTTCACCTATTGTCAGTACGCACACCGGAGCAGGCGCAATCGGTTTTATGTACTACACTGAATGAGAACATGACTCTATTGGTAATTCATGAGTCTGATAATATAAAGGAAATGAGGAAACTTAAAAATGAGAAGAAGAGCATGGATAATTTTACTTGCCTTCTCATTGGTACTAACGGGATGTGATCAGGTGTTCAGAAATAATGCAGAGCCTTTTACCGAAAGACGAGACATAGAGTTCTCCAATTGGGATATCCCAACTAATTTTGTGCCGAAGTCGTTACACGTTGTGGGACTGGGAGATTCATTGACACAAGGTGTAGGAGATGAAATGAAAAAGGGCGGTTATTTTGAACGGGTAGCTTCAGATCTGACTGAATGGGAAGGTATTTCTTTCGTGGAAACGGAAAACTTGGCAAAACGAGGTCGTCGAAGTGACCAGCTTGCCCAACAGCTTGAGGAAGCTGATATTCAGGCTTCAATTGAAGACGCAGACGTAATATTCATTACTATTGGCGGAAATGATATTATGAAAGTATTAAAAGCCAATTTGTTTAAGTTGAAGACAAAACCTTTTTATAAAGAACTCGGCAAGTACGAAGAACGGCTAGATAAGATTTTTGGAACAATTCGAGCCCTCAATCCGGATGCACCTATTGTCATGTCAGGGTTATATAATCCAATATTACTTATTACCGACGAGGTAAAAGAATTTGACGACATCATTGTTGATTGGAATGCGGCAATTGAAACAAGGATCGAATTGGACGGCAATAGCTGTTTTGTACCCGTCGCAGATTTGTTTGAAGAAAATACAAATATTGTCTATCATACAGACTTTTTTCATCCGAATGCTCAAGGCTATACGTTGATGGAAGAACGCTATATGAAATACTTGGAGGATTGTGGTTTGCAAGAACTGTTCCAAGGGGAAATGGACAGGTAGGAGATGATCGCTTGAACCGATGGAAAATTGCTTTTTTCACATTATCAGGAATGGTAGCAGCAGGATTTGCAGGTGTTCTCTTTTTATTAGGTTCTGCGGGGAGCTCAGAGCCGTTACCTGAAGCAGAAGTGATCGAAAAAGGCGATGCTAATATCCTTACAGTCCGTACGACAAAAAAGGATTTTGAAGGAATTGCAAATACGTATATCCGTGAAGCTATGAAAGGTGAAGAATTACCTGTTCAAATGAAAGTGAAGGATGACGTAATCCTTTATTCAGAGCTAACGGTGTTTTCCTTTACGCTACCAGTTATTATGCATTTTGATCCCATCGTGCAAAAAGATGGGAATTTGATATTAAAACAGTCTTCCATGGAATTGGGTCAATTAAACATTCCACCATCAACTGTTTTAAAGGTTTTACGGGATTCCGTAAAATTGCCTTCTTGGATGATGGTTCGACCAAAAGAAGAAGAGCTTTTCATTGATTTATCGAAAGTACCAGTTGCGAAGGATGTATCGGTGCGTGCAAAATCGTTCAACCTAGAAAAGGATGAAATCTTACTTGAAGTATCCATCCTCAAAAAATAAGGAGTGGTTTACGTCATGAAGCAATATGCAACGTTTGCGGGTGGCTGTTTTTGGTGTATGGTAAAGCCGTTTCATAAGTACGATGGTGTCTATTCAGTTGTCTCCGGCTATACTGGCGGAGACGTGCCGAACCCATCTTATGAACTTGTCTGTTCAGAAACAACAGGTCATCGAGAAGCGGTTCAAATTGAATTTGACAACGAAGTCATTTCATATCAAGAATTATTGGATATCTTTTGGCGTCAGATTGACCCCACAGATAGTGGGGGACAATTTTTCGATCGTGGGGAGTCGTACCGAACCGCAATTTTTTATCATTCAGCTGAGCAACAGAAAGAAGCTGAACAATCTAAGCTTGAACTAGAACAGTCAGGAAAATTTTCGAAGTCCATAGCTACTGAAATTCTACCTGCTAAACCGTTTTATTTGGCAGAAGAGGGGCATCAAGATTATTATAAGAAAAATCCAGGACATTATAAGCGCTATTCAGTTGGGTCTGGTAGAGAACGATTTAAATCAGAGAATTGGAGTGAGTGATCATGAAAGAGGATTTGAAAAATCGATTAACCGAAATGCAATATCATGTCACACAGGAACAAGGAACTGAACCTCCATTCCGTAATGAGTTCGACAACCATTTTGAAAATGGAATCTATGTAGACATTGTTTCAGGAGAACCTCTATTCAGTTCAAAAGATAAGTATGATGCGGGATGTGGGTGGCCAAGTTTTACAAAACCTATTGAAAAAGAAGAAGTGACTGAGCACTTCGACACTACACATGGAATGCGTCGAACTGAAGTACGTAGCAAAACAGCAGACTCGCATTTGGGACATGTCTTCCCGGATGGTCCTGGGGAAGCGGGAACTCGTTACTGCATTAACTCAGCAGCGCTTCGTTTTGTACCTGTTGAAAAATTCGAAGAAGAAGGTCTGGGCGACTACAAAGCTCAATTCCAATAAGAAAGGGGGTCCGCGGATGGACCGCTCTTTTTATCAATTTGTTTTATCCTATCGTGGTGGCGAAAAAAACGATCCTCATGCTATTTTTGCTGAAAGCATGTTTAAGGATCAAAGTTTTCCAAGGTATGAACGTTCTTTCGATACGTTATCACGGTATATAGAAGAAAAAGCCGATCCACAAATGCCTTCAGTTCTGTTTGACGAACTGTATCGTCATTTCGAAGATCGATTCCTTTAATCGGGCGGTGGAACCGTTGCAATACCGCCTGTTTAACTGTATGATAAGTACAGAAAATGAAAAAAGAGGTGCTATGTAGAGATGAGTATACATATTAATGCGAAAAAAGGCGATGTCGCCGATACGATCCTACTTCCTGGAGATCCTCTCCGCGCGAAGTATATTGCAGAAACATTCCTTGAAGATGTAGTCCAATACAACGAAGTTCGTAATATGTTCGGTTACACAGGAACGTACAAAGGAAAGCGTATTTCTGTTCAAGGAACTGGAATGGGTGTTCCATCGATCTCAATTTACACGACTGAACTAATGCAAGAATTTGGCGTGAAGAAACTGATTCGCGTTGGAACTTGTGGTGCTATTCAAAAAGACGTGAAAGTACGTGACGTCATCCTTGCTCAAAGTGCGACAACAAATTCTCCAATTAACCGCACGTTCTTCAACGATGTGGACTATGCTCCAACAGCAAACTTCGATTTGCTTTTGAAAGCTTATAACGCAGGTAAAGAGAAAGGTTTACACCTGCAAGTAGGAAATGTTTTCACTGAAGACTTTTTCTACAACGAGCACGCAGAACACGAGAAGCTTGCTTCTTATGGAGTTCTAGCTGTAGAGATGGAAACCGCTGCATTGTATACTCTTGCTGCAAAGCATGGTTGCCAAGCTCTTTCTGTTCTTACAGTAAGCGATCATATTCTGACAGGTGAAGCAACAACTTCTGAAGAACGTCAAACAACGTTCAACGAAATGATAGAAGTTGCTCTAGAAGCCGCTATTCAGGAATAATCCAAATGGGGCCGCCAGCCAGTTAGCGGCCCTTTTTCGACTATATACGTAATAAGAAGTAGAAAGTGGGATCGCGAATGGACGAAAATGAACAAAAAGAGCAAAACCGGCCACCAGAGCCGGAACAACATCCTGCTCACAATCGATATTTTAAGATCAAGCCGTTCTCATTCGTCATGTTGATTTTCACATTAGTCATTCTTACTGCAGGAATTACGTTTTTTGCACTTACGTTTGGTGATGACAAAGTTGTCGAAGTGGTAAGTCCTCAAAAAAACGATCGTCAGGAATTCCAAAAGTTTTATGACGCTTATGACGAAATTAAGAAAAAATATTTTGAAGATATTGACGACAAAGCTGTATTGGATGGTGCGATAAATGGGATGGTAGATGCTTTAGATGATCCGTATTCAGATTACTTGAATACAGAAGAGACTGAACATCTGATGGAGAATATTTCATCCAGCTTCCAAGGTATCGGTGCTGAGATCCAAGAAGCGGACGGCTATATCAAAGTTGTTTCCCCAATAAAAAATTCACCTGCTGAAAAAGAAGGCTTGTTGCCGAACGACCTGATTCAAGCGGTCGATGGTAAAAGCATTCAAGGCATGTCTTCTTCAGAAGCTGTCATGCTCATCCGCGGTGAAAAAGGGACGACCGTTACATTAACGATCAAGCGTGGAGAAAAAGCAGAACCTTTCGAAGTGAAAATAAAACGTGATGACATTCCGGTAGAAACTGTTTATGCAGAAATGCTAGACGGTGGAATTGCGCATATTCGTATGACAACATTCTCGGAGCATACGTACGACGAGTTACTAACAGCATTAGACGATATGGAAGCCAAAGGAATGAAAGGGCTAGTACTCGATGTCCGACAAAATCCCGGCGGTGTCCTAGATGGTGCTCTGAAAATTTCTGATCTATTCTTGGACAAAGGAAAAACAATCCTTCAAACTGAAGAAAAAGGTAAGAAACCAGTACTCTATCCAGCATCTGAAGGTCGAAAAGTAGAAGTTCCTGTTGCTCTGGTTGTCGATGATGGAAGTGCATCGGCATCAGAAATTCTAGCGGGTGCTTTAAAAGAATCCTCAGACACTCCGATTGTAGGAATTAAAACATTTGGTAAAGGTACAGTTCAATCTCCGTTAGATATGAAAGACGGTTCCAATTTGAAAATCACTACTGCAAAATGGTTGACACCGGACGGCAATTGGATCCATAAAAAAGGAATTGAACCAGATGTAAAAGTAGACTATCCTTCTTATGCGGTGTTGCCTTTCCTAGACCCATCTGAAGAAATGAAAGAAGGACGGGTTTCCGCTAATACTGAAACTGCTAAAGAAATGTTGAAAGCAGTTGGGTATGATGTAGGGAAAGTTGATGGCCTATTCGATGCAACAATGACACAAGCTGTAAAAAAACTTCAAGCCGATCTTAAACTTGAGGAAACTGGTGTTTTGACAGGAGATACTGCAATAGGTCTCATGAACAAACTCCGTGAAAAAATCGAAAAAGACGATCCACAGTTGTTGAAAGCAAAACAAGTTGTGGTCGACAAAATCGGTAAATGAGCTGAAGGCGCCCAATCCAACCGGATTGGGCGCCTTCTCTACTAGAAAGGACTGAAGGTAATGATTGATGTGTATCTATATAGCGGTTTCCTAGGGAGCGGTAAAACTTCGCTCCTTCTACATTCAATTGCACAACTAAAAGCGGCTGGAAAAAAACCGGCTGTTTTGATGAATGAATTCGGGGAGTTACCAGTGGACTCAGATTCCGTATCAGCATCTGGGGATGTGCCGTTGAAAGAATTATTGAGTGGTTGCATTTGTTGTACGGGGTCTGAAAAGACAGAGGCGCAATTACAAGCGCTATTGGAAGACTACGAAGGCATTGATGTCATTCTAATTGAAACTACGGGCGCTGCACATCCAGTGGAAGCTCTGGACGCGGTGTATTCACCCTTATTTGCAGATCGACTTCAAGTAAAAGGTATTGTTACAGTGGCAGATGCACCCCGCTGGCTCCATCGTGAAGAGCTTTCACCTAGAATTCACTCATTAATGTTGGAACAAATTCGCCACGCGCATATCATTGCTTTAAACAAGTCTGACTTAGTGACTGAGTCTCAATTAGCAACAATATCTATGGAACTTGCTAACTTAAACACGTCTGCACCTATTGTTCAGACGGTTCAAGGCAAATTGGATTTTTCATTCATCAAAAAAACATTGTCATCTGAAAAATCTACTCAACAACCAATCATCTCAGGTAAGAATTTACCACTTTCATCGAAAGTCATTTCGTTTTCTCGTCCTGTAAAAAAAGAGGATGTAGAAGCATGGACTGTATCACTTCCGGACACCGTTTATCGTATGAAAGGATATATTCCTATTGAAGGTGTCAAAAATCCGATGTTGTTCCAATATGCTTACGGTATGGTTAATTGGATGCCCGAATATGTAAAGATGCCTGAGCGTCTTGTCATGATTGGGGAAGGCATTGAACAGATTGACTGGAACGATTAAATATACGCTTTATAATGGTTTGTCAACACGATATGATATCCAATAATTCATCCGGAATCCATAGATATCCAATGGACTCACTCTTGAACTCTCTTTTCTTAGTCTGCGAGATATGGAGTGGGGATGTCTCCAAGGTATTCCAGTTTTCCATCAGCCTTCTTCGTTTACGATAGTTTCGAAGGGAGGCGTACAAGATGAAAAAATCGATAGCAGTCATCTTACTCGGTTCGGCACTCGTATTGCCGAACACTAGCCAAGCAGAAGCTTCTACTCTAGATTCTGTTCAAGTCAACAAAGTAGTAAAAACAATTACAGTGGAGGGGAATCTACACCAACTCCCAACACAACTCAAATACAACAAGGGGGATCTACAGGCCTATTACAAAGGGTTAGCTAGTTGGTTAAAGAAACATTATGTTAAGCCACAAGAGAAACCTGTAGAAAACCCAGATACGCCTGTAGAAAAACCGGACACACCTGTAGAAAAGCCGGATACGCCAGTTGAAAAACCGGACACACCTGTAGAAAAGCCGGATACGCCAGTTGAAAAACCGGACACACCTGTAGAAAAGCCAGATACGCCAGTTGAAAAACCGGACACACCAGTTGAAAAACCAGATACACCAGTTGAAAAACCGACACCACCAACTAATCCGACACCTGAAGAAAAACCCGATCAGGGTCAAGGACAAGTTTCTGCAAGTCAGATCGAAAAAGCGGTCTTAACGCTTACCAATGCAGAACGTCAAAAAGCAGGTTTGAAACCTCTTCAAATGGATGATAAATTAATGAAGACTGCTCGTGCAAAATCTGCAGACATGGCTTCGAAAAATTACTTTTCTCATACGAGCCCAACATACGGCTCACCGTTTGACCAGATGAAAGCGAACGGTATTACGTACCGTGCTGCTGCTGAAAACATTGCAATGGGACAACGTAGTGCAGAAGAAGTCGTCAAAGGATGGATGAATTCTCCTGGACACCGTCAAAATATCTTGACTCCTGGCTTCACTCACATTGGAATCGGTTACGATGCAAAAGGTAACTATTGGACACAACAATTCATACAAAAATAAAATAAAGGGCTGTCCGGAAAAGTCGAAATATGACTTTCCCGGACAGCCTTTTTATATATGAAGTCGTTCATGTAACTAAAATACTCATTTATTTCACTTGAAGTTCATGTCTTTTCTGAACAACTCTTAGTCTAATACTTAACGCAATTGCTCCAACTGTTAATCCGGCAATTAAACCTACCCAAAATCCAAAGGGTCCAAGATCGGTATAGGTTGCTGATACATATCCAACAGGAAGTCCAATCACCCATAGGGAGATAAAGCCCATCAGGAATGTGGTGTTGACATCCTTGTAACCTCGTAACGCCCCTTGTATTGGTGCTTGAACAGCGTCCGACAACTGAAATAGCGATGCAAATATGAAAAACTGGGAAGCCAATGTAATGATTGACTTGTCTGTCGTGTATAACGAAGCGATTGGTTCGCGGAATCCTAATAATATTGCGATGCCTATAAAGCTAAAAATCACAGCAAAACTAATGCCAAGCAAGCTATACTTCTTCGCATCATTAGATTGACCTGCGCCAATCGACTGTCCGACTAGTATGGTTGCACCCATTGATATACTAAGTGGAATCATATACAACAAGGATGTGAAGTTTAGTGCGACTTGGTGCGCAGAAATCACTTCGGTTGAATAAGAACTCATCAATAACGTAACGACTGAAAAAATACTGGTCTCAATAAAAATGGACATTCCAATCGGTACACCAATGAACAAAATCTCTTTCCAATATGACCAACTTGGCAACTGCCAATGGTTCATAAGCTCATATTTCTGAAAAGGTTTACCAGTCACTGCAACTACTCCGGCGATGGCAAACACAATCCAATATGTAATTCCTGAAGCATACCCAGCGCCAGCTCCACCCAACTCAGGGAAGCCGAAATGTCCGTAGATTAATAAGTAGTTCAATAACACGTTGATGGGAGCAGAAATTAGGATAATGAACATCGACACTCGAGTAGAACCGAGCGCATCGAAGAACGATCGCAATACGGTATATGCGAACAATGGTGCAAGACCGACACTCATCCCTTTTAAATAGTCAATCGCAACAATACTCACTGGTGCTTCGAGTGACATGGTACGGATAATTGGGAAGAATACGAAAAGAATTAATCCAAAAACGACTGCTGCTAATGCAACGGATACATAGATACCTTGTTGAACAGACGGTCGCACATGCTCACTCCGACGAGCTCCGACGTGTTGCGCAATAATCGGGGTAAGCGCCATAAGGATTCCTGCAAGACCTGTATAAACGGGTACCCAGAACGATGAGCCAATCGTTACCCCGGCTAAATGGTATGTATTGTATCTCCCGGTCATAAGGATATCAAAGAATGTTACTAAGTACAGTGCAACCTGTGTGATTAAAATCGGCATGACAATCTTGGCAAAACGGAATGATTTTCTTTCCTGAGGAAGAGAAGATTCCATCGATTTCCCTCCTTTTTTGTTTCAATCCTTATTGTATCATGCTTATTTTGGTATACTATCAAAAGAAACATTTGAGAATGACTTAAATTTTTAACGAATAGTAGAGGTGAACGGCCCCAATGAAACGGCCAGTAATCGTGTTAACAGGTGGAGGAACGGCGGGTCATGTCTCGGTTAACGAAGCAATTATCCCAACATTTATAGAACGAGGATACGAGATACATTACATCGGATCCCATGAAGGAATTGAACGAGACTTAATCGGTAAAGGTCATCCAGAAGTGACTTACCATGCAATTGATAGTGGAAAATTTAGACGTTATTTTTCAATGAAAAATTTCACAGACCCTTTCAGAGTAGGTGCAGGTGTTCTACAAGCCTTTTCGATTTTGCGTAAGTTGAAACCGGAAATCATTTTCTCTAAAGGAGGTTTTGTATCGGTTCCTGTAGTACTTGCGGCTAAAATTGCACGTGTTCCAGTCGTTGCACACGAATCAGATGTATCTCCTGGTTTAGCAAACAAAATCGCACTTCCTTTTGTGAAGCACATATTTACTGTGTTTGAAGAAACACTTTCTTATGTACCCTCAGAGAGATCTTCATGTACAGGAGCCATTATTCGTCCTGAGCTATTTGAAGGGGATCGGAAGACTGGGTTGAGAATGTCCGGATTATCCGAGGGGAAGCCGGTTGTCATTGTAATGGGGGGGAGCCAAGGCTCTGCAGTTCTCAATGATGCATTACGAGGGAACTTACCAACTATTTTAAAGGACTTTCAAATCATTCATCTATGCGGTAAAGGGAATCTAGACGAGTCACTAGACCAAACAGTAGGGTATATTCAGTTTGAGTATGTTACTGAAGGATTACCACACCTGATGGCAGCATCAGATTTAGCACTTTCCCGTGCAGGCTCGAACGCAATATTTGAATTACTTTCCATTCGTATACCGATGCTTCTCGTGCCGCTGTCTGCTGAAAAAAGTCGCGGAGACCAAATATTGAATGCCAAGCACTTTAAGAAACTTGGTTTTGCGCACGTAATTAACGAAGAAGACATCACGGAAGCATCTTTACTATCGGGTCTTATTAGTCTAGCTGATGACAAATCGAATATTGTATCGACTATGGAACAGACAGATGCAACAAAAACTCCCGAAGAAATGGCGAATCTAATTCTCTCTTGTCGAATGAGTGTATAAAACCATTTATCCACAAAATAGACACTTGCCTTTTATAAATTCTTGCATAGAGAGTCTACAAGGTGTAAACTAGTCCGCGGATAATACATGTAGTTACTAGAACGAAACCCTTTCAGTTCAAGTGTTTGCATGGTAACATAGAAATGGATATAAAAATTTGCGCAACATGCCAAAAGGCAAATGTGGAGGTAATAACTCATGTCGAACAGTGTTGGTTCCGAGCGTTCACCGTATGCAACTTTTTCAGGTCCGAACCTTGGCTATGTAATGGAAATGTATGAGCTTTATAAAAATGCACCAGAATCCATCGATCCGGAACTTGCTGAATTCTTTAAGCGAAACGGTAGACCTGAAACGGGAGGCGATAGCTCCTCAAGTTTAGCGACAGCAGATGGAGCTCAAGGAAGTCCAGCTGATTTCCGTAAAGTACTTTCCGCATACAAACTCATGGATGCAATTCGGGCATACGGACACCTAAACGCTGATATTTACCCGCTGAATGACCGTCCAAAAGACGCTTCACGAATTGAACTTTCAGCTTATAATTTATCTGAACGTGACCTAGAAGCAATGCCTGCATCACTCTTCTTAACAGAAGTGCCTGTACAAGTAGAGAATGCGCTGGATGCAGTGAACTATTTAAAATCCCTTTACACGGGCAAAATAGCTTACGAATTCGCTCATTTGATCGAAGTAGAGGAAAAACAATGGATCAAAGACAACATCGAATCTGGTAAATTAGCTGTTTCCCTTACAGCCGATGATAAAAAGCAATTGTTAGATCGTTTAACTAGAATCGAAGGTTTCGAGAAGTTCATTCACAGAACGTTTGTAGGAGCGAAGCGATTCTCGATTGAGGGCCTTGACACGCTTGTCATCTTCCTTGATGAATTGGTGAGACGTTCTGAAGAAGCAGAAACGAAAAAAATGCTAATCGGAATGGCACACAGAGGACGTTTGAACGTTCTTACGCACATTTTAAACAAACCTTATGAAATGATGTTTGCAGAGTTTGCAGGTGTACCATCAGGACCGTTTCTGCCTGAAGATGGTTCAGTTGAAGTGACACGTGGCTGGTTTGGCGATGTGAAGTATCACCTTGGTGCTTTGTACAAAGGTAAAACAGGCATGGATCGTTTCCTAGCGTACAACCCATCCCACTTGGAAGTCGTAAATCCAGTGATTGCAGGGCAAACACGAGCTGCACAAGAGAATACAGATCACCCTGGAATTCCCGTGCAAGACACGAATGCTGCTTATGCGGTCATGGTTCATGGAGATGCTGCGTTCCCTGGTGAAGGAATTACACAGGAAACATTTAACTTCAGCCGTGTTCGCGGATTCCAGACTGGCGGATCCATTCACGTCATTGCGAACAATATGATTGGATTTACAACAGAGTATTACGATTCACGTTCAACACACTATTCTTCAGATATGGCAAAAGGATTCGAAGTACCGATTCTGCACGTGAATGCAGATAGTCCAGAAGATGTTATCGGCGCAGCATTATTCGCGTTTAACTACCGACAGAAATTTGGTAAGGACGTTCTAATCGATCTTCTCGGTTACCGTCGTTACGGTCACAACGAAATGGATGAACCAATGGTTACAAACCCTGTTATGTACCATGACGTGCACAACCATCCGACTGCTCGTCAGTTGTATGGAGAAAAACTAGCGAAAGAAGGCATCTTAACCGCTCAAGACGTTGAGAACTTGGATGCTGACGTATTTGCTGAGATGCAACGTGCTTATGACAAAGTAAAAGAGTCTTCATCGGATACTAGCAATAGTTCCAATGCGACTCCTGATGCTGTACTTGCAGGATATCCAAGAGACCTTCAAACGGGCGTGTCGGAAGAACGTCTTCGTCGCATGAATGAGGAATTGCTCTCTTATCCAGAAAGTTTCAATGTGTTCGGTAAGTTGGATCGTATATTAAAACGACGTCAAGATCCGTTCAATGGAAAAGGAAAAATCGACTGGGCGCATGCAGAACAACTTGCATTCGGTTCAATTCTTCAAGACGGCAAGCCAATTCGGATGTCAGGTCAAGACATTCAGCGCGGTACTTTTGCCCATCGTCATCTTGTGCTTCACGATGAGAAAACAGGTGAAGAATTTGTACCACTTCATCACATCAGTGACTCAAACGCATCATTTGTCGCTTACAACAGTCCGTTGACTGAAGCGGGAGTTGTTGGTTATGAATTCGGTTATAATCTAGAAGAAGAGAAGACCGTTACAGTTTGGGAAGCACAATATGGAGATTTCTCCAATATGGCTCAAGTGATGTATGACCAATTTATCTCTTCTAGTAATGCGAAATGGGGTCAGCAATCTGGTTTGATCATGATGCTGCCACATGGTTACGAAGGGCAAGGTCCTGAACACTCAAGCAGCCGTATCGAGCGTTATTTACAGCTTTGTGCTGAAAACAACTGGACGGTAGCGAATATTTCAAGTGCCGCAAACTACTTCCACGTACTTCGCAGACAAGCGGCAATACTTGGAGATGAAGCAGAACGTCCACTCGTCATTGCAACACCTAAATCACTACTGCGTCATCCACTCGTGGGTGCTGATCTTGCTGATTTGACGGAAGGTCACTTTGAAACAGTACTCGAAGAACCGAATACTGGTAAGAACGTAGACAGCGTGAAGAAAGTAATTATGACTAGTGGTAAAATGGCAATAGACCTAGCAGAAAAAGTGAAAGAGGGAGAAGGATTCGACCACTTGCATATAGCACGCGTGGAACAATTATATCCATTCCCATCTGACAAATTAGCTGCTATCATTCAACGATATCCGAACGCTGAAGAAATCGTTTGGGTACAAGAAGAGCCGAAGAATATGGGCTCATGGTCATTTGCACTACCATATTTGTATGAGATTTCTCAAGGTTTAAAAGTGAATTACGTGGGGCGTATTCATCGTGCAAGTCCTTCAGAAGGAAATGGCACAATGCATAAGCTTGAACAGCAGCGTATCATTGAAGAAGCACTTAAAAACTAATTACAGCAATTCCTAAACGATTGAACGATATTAGAGGAGGAAATTATTGTGGCAGAGATCCGAGTACCTGAACTGGCAGAATCGATTACTGAAGGAACTATTGCAAAGTGGCTAAAACAACCAGGTGAATCAGTAGATAAAGGTGAATTCATCGTTGAACTTGAGACAGACAAAGTAAACGTTGAAGTAATTTCAGAAGAAGCTGGAACAGTTCAAGAACTAATGGCGGCTGAAGGCGACACTGTCGAAGTCGGTCAAGTCATTGCGATTGTTGGAGCAGGTTCTGGAGCACCTGCACAGCAGCCTGCTGCTCCCGCTCAAGCTGCACAAGAACAGCCTGCACCAGCAGCATCTGAACCAGTTGCTGCGCAAGCACCTGCTGAAGAAGCAACTTCAGGAGATCGTTTGATTGCAAGTCCTGCTGCACGTAAACTTGCACGTGAAAAAGGCATTAACTTAGCTGACATTTCACCTGTAGATCCAATGGGCCGTGTACGCGTTCAAGACGTAGAAGCACACGGTACTGCTCCTAAAGCACAACCTGCAGCACCTGCCTCTAAACAAGAAGCAAAAGTGGACGATGGACGCGTAGAACGCGTGAAAATGAGCCGTCGTCGTCAAACGATTGCGAAGCGGTTGCTTGAAGTTAAGCAAAACACAGCAATGCTTACAACGTTCAATGAAATTGATATGACTAACGTGATGGAACTTCGTTCACGTAAAAAAGATGAATTCTTTGATAAGAACGATGTACGCCTAGGCTTTATGTCATTCTTCACTAAAGCAGTAGTCGCTGCACTTAAGAAATACCCTAAAGTCAACTCAGAGCTTGATGGAGATGATTTGATAATGAAAAACTACTTCGACATCGGTATCGCGGTTTCTACAGATGGCGGACTAGTTGTACCAAACGTTGTCGATGCAGACCGTAAAAACTTCGCTGAAATCGAAGCAACTATCGGAGAACTTGCTAAAAAAGCTCGCGACAACAAATTGACGCTTGCTGACATGTCAGGCGGTTCATTCACAATCACGAACGGTGGAGTATTCGGTTCACTTCTATCTACTCCAATCCTTAACGGAACGCAAGTAGGTATTCTTGGAATGCACACAATCCAGAAACGTCCGATTGCTGTCGGTAATAACGTTGAAATCCGTCCGATGATGTATGTGGCTCTATCTTATGACCACCGTGTTATCGATGGTAAAGATTCAGTTGGATTCTTGAAAATGATTAAGGAATTAATTGAAAATCCAGAAGATCTTCTTCTTGGATCTTAATCACTAAATTACACCTCCCGCGTTTTGCGGGGGGATTTACTCTTACACTTTTCTATAGGAAGGGCGGGGTCCTAGAATGTCTTCGTTCAAAGAATGGCTTCACGCACCAGCAATCCGGCAAGTCGTCTGCAAACACGCAGATGCTGAAAAATATTTAGTAACAAACGTCCTCACGCCTGGAAAAACTTATGATGTGAAAAACGAAACGGAAGAATTTCTTTTCGTTGTTGACAACACAGGTAAAGTCGGCGGATATTACAAAACATATTTCGAGTGACATGCAGGTAGCCTTACGTAAACACTGATCCATGAAACGGCCTGATGCTATAATTGCATCAGGCCGTTTTATATAGAAGGAGACAAGAAGTCATGAACCTGTTAATCGAAGAAACTTTAAAAAATCGTGCAAATAGATCGTATACAGAAGAAGAGCAACTACTCATTCAAGTAGGTGGATATGTAAGCCCTACTCCAAACTTGTTCGAGGATATTTTAATTGCCATTTCGTTAAAAAAACCGATTCTTTTGAAAGGACCTTCTGGCAGCGGGAAAACTCGTCTTGCTCAAAGTATATCAGCAATGTTCCAGCAGCCCATGCAAAGCGTCAACTGTTCAGTGGACCTGGATGCTGAAGCGTTACTAGGTTTTAAAACCATTGTGACAAAAGACGGTCAAAGTGTTATTGAATTTGTAGACGGCCCAGTAGTGACTGCTATGAAGCGTGGCCATATTTTATATATAGATGAAATCAATATGGCCAAACCTGAGACGTTGCCAATTTTACATAGTCTATTGGATCATCGGCGCATGCTAACGAATCCTTTTACAGGAGAAGTCATCATAGCACACGAAGATTTTTCCGTCGTCTCAGCTATCAATGAGGGCTATATTGGGACATCACCGATGAACGAAGCACTAAAAAATCGTTTCGTATCATTTTCTATTCCGTACTTAGAAGCAGAGCAATTACGAACGGTATTGGAGAATGCAGTCCCAGAAGCGAAAGCATCTATAGTGGATACGATGATGAATCTATCAGAGGACTTATCTAAACAAGCTGCTAACGGATTGCTTGCTGACGAAGCAGCTTCTGTAAGAAGTCTAATCGATGCCCTCCAACTCGCTGTTCATATGCCTTTAGATCGCGCTGTAATGTATGCAATCGCTGAACTGTTGGAAGATAAAATGGAACGAGATCTCGTGAACGAATTGACAGCTACTTGGGTGAAATGAGGGATCGTGATGGATAAAGTCAGTCGGTTCATACAGTTTAATGATGAATCCGTAGAGACACGAAAAATTTTGCTTTACGAGAGAATTGCACAATCGTTAGCGAACGCTCCATTTGTGAAAATAACAGAGCGTCAGTTAATCGAGTATCAGCCAAAAGATGCAACTCTTGCGATGAGCGTATTTTGGCGACATCGTTCAGAACAGGTAACTCATCTTGGTCGTCTTTCGGATATTTATCTGCTTGCTGCAGGTTTTTATCGACACTTTGACTTAGCGGCCTGGAGAGCTTTCACGTTGGATATGAAGTCTAGCCGACTTCCTAAATTAGCAGGTCAACTATTGATGATGATTGAAGAATTTAGACTAATGGAATCCATTCAAAAGTCTCGCATGGGGACACAGAAAGCTTTTGCAGTGCGCAGTAAAGTCTATGCGGAATTCCATAGAGATCGTCTTCTGTCAAACACACAGCGGGGGTTCTCAGCGGATGCATTAGTTAACCAGCTATTTTTAGATATTCATATGGGGATGACAGCTGCATCTCACGAATCGTTGAATCATCTGCCTATGGATAGGGTTCGGCAAATTGTACAACAGGCTTACGACTTGGAAACCACAAGTCAAAGCGGTTTTCTAGCAAAGCGAATTATAGAACTCGTAGAAGAGCAATTGACTGGGGACATCGTACTTCCCATATACACGTTTGGAGACTACTTCGAAGATGGTACAGAGATGAATACCGATGTACGAGCAATGTCAGATCCGAGTGATTCAGAAGATCAGGAAGTGAAAGAGACAATTGAAGAGGAGTTTCGTACGTGGCACCAGGAGACCGAAGAAGATAAGGGGACTTATCTTGAATTTGAGCTGCAACAAGGAACCCAAGGTGCTGCAGATGCAACGGATGCGAGTCCTGGAGATGACAACGCAGAGGTTCAACAGTTTGGATTGGGAAGCTCGGAAGGTAACGATAAAGAGGGGATGCCGAAACAGGAGGCAGACCTTGGGGGGGACAGGGCAGAGGAGACATCAGCTAAAGCGGGTTCCGATTATGGTCCAGCACATACTCATGTCACGTTTAAAACAACAAAAATGCCAAATACGGAAGAGGCGTCCTCAACAATCCTGCTCAATGAATGGCGAAATAATCATTTACCGATTGTTCGTGCACTTGTTACCGAGATGAAAAAAAGATTAGAGCGAAAAAAACACCATAAGCGTGAGAACTTAACGAAAGGGCGCCTTTCATCAAAGCTAACAACCATGCTGACAGATGAACGGCCAAAACCCTTCTATCGGAAACAAGCACCTTCACCGGAACTCGATGCTGTATTTGGATTACTCGTAGATGGCTCGGCGTCTATGATTGACAAAGTCCAGGAGACAAAAGAAGCAGTTGTTCTTTTTCATGATGTCTTACGGAAACTTAACGTCTCCCATGAAATTACTTCTTATTACGAAGATGCATTTGAAGCAACGAAAGAAGAGCAACCGAATTTTTTCGAAGTCATGCATACGTTCGACGAAACGCATATCGACAGTGGCCCAGCAATTATGAACTTTGAAGCACATGAAGATAACCGTGATGGATTTGCGATCAGATGGATGGCGAATCGCTTGGCGGATCGATCTGAACAGCATAAATTTTTACTCGTATTCTCTGACGGTGAACCATCAGCTTTCGGATACGATCGCAATGGGATAGTTGATACAGCGGAGGCTGTTTGGGAAACAGAGAAGCGGGGGATATCGGTCGTTCATTTATTTTTATCTTCACAACCTCCGACAGAAGAACAGAAAGAACTGTTTGCGACGATGTTTGGGAACAAAACCGCTGCGTCTGATTCAGTGCAAGAATTCGCTAGCCAGACACTGCGTATCCTTAGAAAGTTACTCGCGATAGCAGCCCAATGAAAAACGCAAAACCACCTTATAAAGGGCGGTTTTGCGTTTTTTCGTGGATATTTAGAAGGCGTTGCTTCAATTCTTCTTCCATTCTACCAATTTCTCGTTCTGCTTCTTTTCTCTTAACCCGGCCATCTGCCTGAATCACAAGAGTTTCCTCGATTGTTTGGATTAAGTTTTCTTGAGTCTTTTTCAACGTGTCAATTTCAATGATGCCTCGTTCGTTTTCTTTTGCGGTTTCAATTGAATTCAATTTTAGCATTTCAGAATTACGAAGTAATAAATCATTTGTTGTCTTCGTTACAAGACGTTGAGATTCGACAGCTTTCTTTTGGCGATTCAGAGTTAATGCAATCGCAATTTGGTTTTTCCATAAAGGGATTGACGTCATGATTGATGATTGAATCTTCTCAGCAAGTGTTTGGTTTGTCTGCTGAATCATACGAATTTGAGGAGCACTTTGGATTGTCAATTGACGGGATAATTGTAAATCATATAACCGCTTTTCCAAGCGATCCAAAAACTGACTCATATCATTTACTTCTTGAATTGCCATTTGGTCATTGGAATTTTGAGCATCTGCACGCATCTGAGGAATCGTAATGTTAGCGAGTTCGTCACGTTTTATCTCTGCAGCGGCAATATAGACGTTCAATGCCTGAAAATACGTCTTGTTTTGCTCATATAAATTATCGAGCATGTGGACATCTTCTATCAAACCCCGTTTAGAATGTTCTAACTGGACACCGATACGGTCAATTTGTGTACTTAGTTTTTGATACTTCGTCATCATTTCTTGAATAGAACGGGATGCTTTATTGAAAAGGCGGCTCAAGCCGGTCTTTTTCTTTTCCGAAAGATCGTCAGGATCGATTTCAGATAGCTTCCCCATTAAATCGTTTAAGACATCTCCAACAGGACCAATATCCTTACTTTGAACGTGATCCAACATTTTATGGGAAAAACGGGACAGTTCGTTTTGTGCTGTAGCACCGTAGGTTAAAATCGCTTCATAATCACCAACAGGAATTTGATCGGCAAGTTCCTTAGCTTTTTGCTGTTCCTCAGGTGATAGTCGATCCATTAGTGCTACAGAAGCATTGTTTTCAGTTTGCTCTGTTTGCATTTCTTTCGGGAGCATCGGTTCACTTCTATCAAATGGACTACTGAGTAGATCATCAAAAGATTTCACATCATTATTCATTGGCTGATTTTCGGTCATCTAGCGTTTCCCCTTTCGTGTTCGGCAAGGCTTTTTTACGTGCCATTGTAATATCTACATAGTCGAGTTCAAGTTGCAGGGCTGCTAAATCAGTAGCAAGGGCATCCTGCAAATCACTTTCCAACTGATGGGTGACATCAGTAATAGTTTCTCGAGTATGCTGCAGAGCAATACGAACTTCTTTTTCTTTCAGTTGTTGATTGGCAAGTAGTGCATATTTAGAGGTCAGTTCAACTGCAGAATCCAGATGTGCGTAAAAGAACTGTTCGGTCTGATAAAATTTCTTTGGATCGTTACGTACAATCGCGAGCACTTTTCTAGATAGATTACTCAGCTCATACACTTGACGGAAAGCCTGAACCGAGCGAACCTGTCCATATAGACTATTCAATTTTTTAATTTTTTGCTTGGCTTCATGAAGTTGTAATTCAATATGTCGATACTCAGAACGTGTCATTCCGAGTTCTTTCACTGATGAGCTGATTTGGACTTGTTTAATAGCAAAAGTACCTCCTAGGTACATCGTTATGAGAATCCCCGTTGCTGCCAAAAAAGGAATGCCAGTTCCCAGCAGTAAAAAGAGGTATGTTCCAAAACTGACGGGCGCCACGATGAAGTGCCGCGTAAAAAACTGTTTGACTTTTTTCATCTTCGGTCAGCCCTCCTTATCGTTAGTATATATATCATTATTACGTGTGAATGGCAGTAAAAGTTTCATCGATTCACTAATCTCTCTTTAGTATACCGTATTAGACCCATTCAGACGAACATTTGAAATGCAAATTAGTACAGATTGCTTGGAAAAACTCTAAGTGCTTTGTATAATTGTCAACTGTATAGGAAAAGAGGTTTTAGCATGTACGAGGTTATTTATATGAAAGCAGATTATGAACCTTGGTGGATGTTTGAAGGATGGGAAGAGATGGTTCGTTTAAGAAGGTCGTTTGAAGAAATGGACGAAGCAATAGAATTTGCACACTCGCTTATGGATGAAATGAGAGGCTGCTTTTCAAAAGAAAAAACTCGTAAAGGAGCATTTACCGCTTTTTGGAATCCTGGGGAAAGAACGTATTGTGATGGGTGTGACGATGATATGCAATTGTATCATGGGATCTTTTTATTGAAGGGCAATGAAACTATTTCTTTTATCGAGGAATAATAATTTGAATATTTCATAATGTTTATTTGACATTTAAAAGTGGTATGGTATAGTAGTACTAAGCTTAATAGCAAGCGCTCGCGACGAGAAACGTATTCACGTATTACAAAAAGTGATCGGCGACGTCGGTACTTTTTGTAATACGTGAATTTTCTTTTTTGTAGCAGGTTCATGTATTAGCAATTATTATTTGGAGGTTTTCATTTATGAAACAAGGTACAGTTAAGTGGTTCAACGCAGAAAAAGGTTTCGGTTTCATCGAGGTTGACGGAGAAGACGACGTATTCGTACACTTCTCAGCTATTCAAGGTGAAGGATTCAAATCTTTGGACGAAGGCCAGCAGGTTGAGTTCGAAATCGTAGAAGGTAACCGCGGTCTACAAGCTGCTAACGTTACGAAACTCTAATAACACAAAAAAGGGAACCCGCTTAAATAGTGGGTTCTATTTTTTATGCTTTACGGTTTAGTAACAGACTCCATAGAAGAGGTGACAAGTATATCTGCTTGACCTTTTGCAGTCATAACGGACTCCCGTTTAACTTCTCCGAAACCTTCAACAAAATATTTTCTATTTGTATAATTGTCACCTTTCTCTTCAAGTACAATCGCATGCTCGAACTTTTTATAGGGAGTTTCAACAGTAGCGTCTGTATCCACAATCGTCCATTTCCCAAAAGTAGCACCTTTTTCAAAAGGCTTCTGTAAATAAACACCTGTCACTTCCATCTTTTTAAGTTCGGCAACTGGCGGCACATTTCCTTCCACATCAACTTGTTTCTCTTCTAAAGTTAGAATCCGATCTTTCTCCACTTTGTAAATCTTTCGCAATAGAGCGCCTCCATTGTTCTCATATATCATCACGTATTCCTCGTATGGATGATATACCTGGACATCCAGCTCCGCATACTCATTTCCTTGACCTTCATAATGAGCTTTTGAACTGTCGGGTAGCAAATAGTCGAGCATTGCGGGATCTTTGACTTTGCCATTCGGATCATCCAGTTCCTCATAGCCATCATCATCATGATCCTTGTCTTTTATTTCACCACCGGCATCCGAATCAGCTTTTTCAACGGGACTCTGTTCGCCGCTGTTCCCAGAATTATTAGGTGCAGTAACGTCTTCACCATTCAGTTTGGAGCAAGCGGAGACGACGAGTAGACTTATGAGTAAAAAAAGCACAAATTTAAATTTCTTCATAGTCAACCACTCCTTTTCCAATAGTATTACCGATTTCAAGAAAAGTATGTGCAACTGAAATTCTTAAGATTTATGTAAAGAAATACAAAAAAGCAACCGCTAAAAATAGCAGTTGCCTTTTTTGTAAAACCTACATGTACTGTGAACTTATTTTGAAGATGGTTGTGCTTCTTTCCATTCCAAATACTCATCATAGTTCATCATTTTGTCGAAAATTGTACCGTCATCGTTAATTTCAATAACGCGATTTGCAATTGTCTGTATGAACTGGTGGTCATGTGAGGTGAATAACATAACCCCTTTGTAAGCAATCAGACCGTTGTTCAACGCTTGAATTGATTCGAGATCCAAATGGTTAGTTGGCTCATCTAACAACAAGACGTTTGAATGAGTGAGCATCATTTTAGAAAGCATACAACGAACTTTCTCTCCTCCAGAAAGAACAGATGGCTTTTTGTTTACTTCTTCACCAGAGAAGAGCATTCTACCGAGGAAACCACGTAAGAACGTTTCTGTTTCATCTTCAGGTGAATACGGACGTAACCATTCAACGAGTGATTTCTCGTTACCTTGGAAAAATTCGTTGTTATCGATAGGGAAGTATGCTTGTGAAGTGGTAACGCCCCATTTAACAGTACCGGAATCCGCTTCTTGTTCTTCCGCTAAAATTTCTAGAAAAGCAGTCTTAGCTAATGGATTTCCGATCAAGATGACTTTATCTTCTTTGTTCAATGTGAAAGACGCATCTTTCAATAGTTGAACGCCATCTTGAGCTTTAGATAAGTCACGAACCATGAGGACATCATTTCCGATGTCGCGGCCCATTTGGAAATTAACATAAGGATAACGACGTGATGAAGGTTTGATATCGTCTATGTCGATTTTATCCAATGTTTTCTTACGTGAAGTTGCTTGCTTCGATTTCGAAGCATTCGCACTGAATCGCGCGATGAACGCTTGCAATTCCTTCACTTTTTCTTCTTTTTTCTTATTCTGTTCTTGAGAAAGCTTGAGTGCTAATTGACTAGACTCGTACCAGAAATCATAGTTACCTGCATAAATCTGGATTTTACTGAAGTCCAAGTCCGCTATATGCGTACATACTTTGTTCAAGAAATGACGGTCGTGGGATACGACGATTACAGTATTCTCAAAGTTGATCAAAAATTCTTCTAGCCATTGGATTGCTTTCAAGTCCAAGTGGTTTGTTGGCTCATCCAGTAATAAGACATCCGGTTTACCGAACAGGGCTTGAGCAAGTAAGACTTTCACTTTGTCAGAACCTGTGAGCTCAGACATTTTCATCGCATGCAATTTCTCTGAGATTCCAAGACCTTGCAAGAGGATTGCAGCTTCGGATTCAGCTTCCCATCCGTTTAGCTCTCCAAATTCACCTTCGAGTTCAGCTGCACGCATACCATCCTCATCAGAAAAATCTTCCTTCATATAAATAGCATTCTTTTCGGACATAATATCATAGAGCCTTTTGTGACCCATAATAACAGTCTCAAGAACTTCTACACCTTCAAACTCGAAGTGATCCTGTTTTAATACTGCCAGGCGATCGTCATTATTTAAAATGACATTACCTGTTTGTGGTTCTATTTCACCGGAAAGTATTTTAATGAATGTTGATTTACCGGCACCATTCGCACCGATTAGCCCATAACAATTCCCTGGGTTAAACTGTATATTAACATCTTCAAAAAGTTTCCGGTCTCCAAAACGAAGACTTACATTACTTACTGCTAACATAATTGACCTCCTAAAATTCACACTTTGCCCATTATAGCACGGATTGTCGCTAGGGTGGGGGAAATTACAGTGGTAATAATCAATTTTCAAGCTTACAATACAATCATAAGTCTTTCGACAGTATTTAAAAGAAACTGTTTAGGAACTTTCTCTCTTTTGCAGAGCCTTACGATTTTTATAAGCCGATAAAGTACCGAGTTCTTTATTGATTAGATATTCCATTTGCACATAATGTTTACGAGAAGGTAATTCAATCGAATCCAGACCTTTCATCGTGTAAATGAAGTAGTATCCATTGATTTGCCGGAACACAGCGACTATGTCGGGAAATGAGTCAAATACACTTTTCACTTGATACTTCCGTGTATAGGACCAATGAATTATTTTCATGAAATTTCATCCTTTCACAGAAAATTATACGACCTTAAAAAAACAAACGCAAGTTCGATGAAATATTATTAGAAAGGAATCCTTATGAATTCTATTTCTCTGACTACTAAAAAAACAATGCTTCTGATTTTCGCTATTTTTGCAGTGTCTATAAATATGCGACCTGCTATCACGTCAATTGGTCCGCTATTGGATACAATCCGGGTCCAATTATCATTGACGAATGCACAAGTTAGCTTACTTACTGCGTTGCCTGTTATATGTATGGGAGTGTTCGCTTCACTAGCACCAGTATTAAATCGGCGGTTCGGATTGAATGCAACCATGGTTTTTATGGTTGCAGTTATTGGTGTGATGACAGCTCTCCGTGAATTTGTCCCCACCTATACAATGCTTTTAGTTTCTTCTATTGGAGTCGGGGTTGCGATTGCGGTTACTGGACCATTACTTTCCGCGATGATCAAACAAAACTTTCCGCATCGGGCCGGACCGATCATTGGGATCTATTCGTTCGGGCTCGGGGCAGGCGCTACAGCAAGCACTGGTTTGTCTGCATACTTTTATGAAATGACTGGATCCTATTCGTTTGCACTCAGTATTTGGGCTGTATTAGCTTTGGTAGGTATTGCAGCATGGCTGGTATCAGGAACCGATCAGCTGGTAGTTCATCAGCAGCAAGGAGCGTCATGGAAAGAATCTTCTAAGGCGGTTCGTTCTCCCTGGAAAAACAGTAAAGCATGGTTGATCCTATTGTTCTTTGGACTACAGTCTGCAGGTTTTTTCTCAATTGTTATCTGGCTCGCACCAATCGCGATTGAAAAAGGGATGACACTTGTTCAGGCAGGTACACTGGTGAGTCTTATGACGGCAGTTCAAATTATCTTGAATATTACAATCCCGCTTATGATGGAACGTTATCCGGGTCGTAAAATGTGGCTACTATTTATTCTCTCAATAGGATTAGTTGCAGTTATGCTATTCTGGACAGATAATCTACCATTGCTATGGGTGGGAGCGCTACTTATGGGAGTTCCTTTAGGCGGCATCTTTCCAATTGCGCTCGTTCTGCCTCTGGATGAGACTGCAAATGCGGTAGAAACGAATTCTTGGACAGCGATGATGCAAACTGGTGGATATATCATCGGTGGGATTTTCCCATTAGTCATTGGGGTATTGTACGATGCAACAGGAAACCATCAAGTGACAATTGCGCTATTTGGTTTGTTATTTTTAGGAATGATTGTTTTGGCCTTTTTTATAGGAGATAAAGAAGAGTAGAGGAATTGGAAAAGGGACGCCCGATTGGGCATCCCTTTGTTTTTTTGTATAGCCGATTATTGAATATGAGAAAAAAGTTACTTCTTTTTATAATCAAGAATTGTGTACTTACTCACAACGATCATTGCCGCGGTCGTTGTTCAGCAGTTGTTTCCTAACATAAGCAACGCAAACCCTACCTACTTTTGCGTCCTTGCGGCCCTATAGCCGCGCCAGTTTGAATACGTATAATGGGTAAACATTCCGCAGAATGCCAGTATTCAAGAATCAGCTAACTGGTTATAACCAATTAATCATACCATCACGTTAAGACTATGTCAACAAGAATTTATAGGGAGTTGGAGTGAATAAGCAATCTGGTTCTAAAAGGAAGGATAGTTTCTTACAGTAACCTATAAGCTACAGAGAGGTGGAGAAAGTGTGGAAATTGATGGCGTCTTTTCTGGTGGAGGATTAAAAGGGCTAGCTTTGGTGGGAGCATGTAAAGTATTCGAAGAAAAAGGATACACATTTAAGCGTACTGTAGGAACGAGCGCGGGTGCAATTGTTGCTGCCATGTTAGCCGCAGGGTACACGGCTAATGAAATGGAACAGATTATGCAGCAACAAAACTTCCCAGAACTCCTCGATGCAAGGAAGACATTCATACCGATTCCATTTATGAAGTGGCTTCAACTATATTGGCGCATGGGGCTTTACCAAGGAACGGCTCTGGAAAATTGGTTCAGTGACATTCTAGCTGAAAAAGGAGTATATACTTTTGCAGATTTACCTGAAGGGTCTCTTAAGATTATTGTATCCGACTTAACGAACGGAAAACTAATCGTACTTCCTGATGATTTAGGTGAGTATGGCTTGAGACCAGACTTTTTTCCAGTGGCACGTGCGCTAAGGATGAGCACGTGTATTCCTTTCTTTTTCGAACCAGTCGTTCTTCATTCATTAGCAGGAAACTCTGTGACAGTAGATGGTGGTGTCCTTAGTAATTTTCCTCTATGGGTGTTCAATGAACCCGAAAATGGTGACTCCCGACCAATTGTCGGCATGAAATTGAGTCATAATCCAGCAGATAAGAAAAAAACAGTCATTCGTAATGGATTAGGACTTTATGAAGCGCTATTTACGACAATGAAAGACGCACATGATGAAAAACACGTCTCCAAAAGACTTGAAAAAGACGTTTTATTCATTCCGACTGACGGGATATCCGCTGTCCAATTCGATTTGTCAGACGAGCAAAAAGAGACCCTCGTCATTAGTGGAGAAGTATCAGCTACAAACTTTTTGAAACAGTGGGGCAAGACGTCGATTTTAACTAAAGTTATTTGAATAATAAAGTAAATCTGTATATTGTTTCTTGTCGGAAAATGGTATAATAGTCATAAGGAATTATGACTGTGTCGTTGGAAGGGCGGTGTTCCGTGTGAAGATATCCTTAAAACATTTGCTATTAGCAATCGCTTGGCTTTCAATCGCCTTAACACTCGCTAGTAGTCTTTATGCAGGATACCGTGCTGACCAACAAACACTAGAAAAAACCACTTTGGAAACAAATTTTGCATACGCGCAAAAATTAGCGAAAATGACAGAAGACTACTTTTTGAGGACTGAACGAATCCTGGCATACTCAGCGAGAGAGTTGTCTTTATCATTTAACCATGTCAATCAGGAGCAATTAAATCATGAGGCAGAAAGGTTAGTCGTTCAAGCGGAATCGTTGAGCTCAGTTGTCATTACAGATAATAGAGGAATAATTATAGGTACTTCCTCTGGCATTAGAGCGCTTGCCGGAAAACCTCTTTTGGACGAGGCTGGACTTGAAACATTGACAAAGGGCATGGCCACTATCAGTAAGCCCTACGAAACCCAGACAGGTAGGCTGGTTATCTTTATCGCAGCCCCGATTAAAAATATGGAAGGTAACGTAATTGGACTGATTGGTGGAAGTATCTACCTCAAGGAAGAAAATGTACTGAATGAGCTCCTAGGACAACACTTTTATGAAGATGGATCCTATGTGTATGTGGTTGATGCTGATGGGATGCTGATGTATCACTTGGATCAAGAACGTGTAGGTGAGTATGTGACACAGAATCCAGTAATTGCAGAATTGAGAAAGGGTCACAGCGGAAGTATGAGCCTGTTGAATAGCAAAAATCAAGATATGTTGGCAGGATA
The DNA here is from genome assembly GCF_059415065.1 of Sporosarcina sp. SAFN-010. NCBI lineage: Bacteria > Bacillati > Bacillota > Bacilli > Caryophanales > Caryophanaceae > Sporosarcina > Sporosarcina sp. SAFN-010. The sequence goes on from NZ_JBPFDS010000003.1 coordinate 226,690, forward strand.
CGCTTCAATTCCTTTGACCAAATGGGGAGTGGTTTCTCAAAGGCCAACCGAAATAGCATTGGCATCCTCTAAAGAAATGTTGAGTGAAATGATTTTGAAGTCTCTTCCTTTTATTGCTCTATCAGCTCTGATCATTTTGTATTTCGCTTCACAAATTGCTAAACCACTTGAGAAATTAGCAAGTTATGCGACGGACCAATTAGAAAGAGATGGTCATGCACCACTCGAGAGCGGTGCGTGGTATCACGAGGCGATTCAGCTGGATCTAGCTTTAACTGATAGCTTCAGCAGATTTCAGAAAAAAGTCGATCATTTTTATCTAGAATCATCTACAGACCCACTTACAGGCCTATTGAATCGAAGAGCACTTAACGAGCAGGCGAGAATACTTATGGAACAAAAAGTACCCTTTTCATTAGTAATTTTAGACATCGATCGTTTCAAAAGAGTCAACGATACTTATGGCCATAATACGGGAGATGAAGTTCTAAAATATCTCGCGGATAAATTAAAACATCATGTAAAAGCCATAGGAACTTGCTATCGATTTGGAGGGGAAGAGTTCGTTATCTTGTACCCTCAAGTAGAATATGAGCAAGCAACTGAATTTACAGATGAGTTAAGAATTGACGTTGCTTCCGAAAACAGTCCAGTAGGTGAACCAATTACATTTTCAGCAGGTGTCGCCAACATACCAGAGCACGCAGAACATTTCTTACGGGTACTTGAATTAGCAGACGAATGTTTGTATCATGCGAAGGAAACTGGTCGCAACAAGGTCGTCAATGCGAAGGATTGGAACAAGCACGTGTAGGCTAACTTCCATGTATCTTAAAAAAGTGGTAAACTGGACAACAGCTTAAAAAGAAGCAGGTGTTGAAGATGATTGGAAGAAATGATCCGTGCCTTTGCGGCAGCGGTAAGAAATACAAGAAATGTTGTGCAGGCAAAGAAGAACTAACAGTTGAAATTGTACAAGCGGAAGAATTGGAACGGATTCTGCAATCTTTTTACGATGAGTATCCAAAGCAAAAAGACTTCGGTGATTATCGTGAGTTTGCCATCCAATGGAAACTCCCACTCTCCGCAGCATACTCTGAAGAAATGATCGAGGCAATTGCGTTAGACGAATTCTTTTTCCATAATCGAACGGATATTTGGAAAGGCTTTGTGCAAAAGCAATTGAAAAAGACAGTCCGTCCATCTGTTATCAAGGTCCTTGAGAGTTGGTCAGTACCACAAACGCTGCTTGGACAAGTAGTTAAAACGGAGGACTCTTATTTAACTGTGTATGATCGGTTAAATAACCAGACTGTCCTGTTACGCAGAGAGTCTGACAAACCAGTTCCAGAAGATGTTCATCTCTGGTGCTTCACACTTCCGGATGGAGCAGATGGGTTGCTTGCAGTTTCGACGTTAATCTTTTTCCCGGTAGACCAAAGTTCTGTGTTTGATGAATTTGTGACTGAGTTTAGCAATGTCGATCAAGATTCTGAAACGTACATGAAAAATCACTCAGTCACCCTATGGGAAAAACTAGCGGAGAATGGATATAAAGGAGAAGAGTTCACCGATTTTGAACAAGGCGTGCTGGCAAGGGTTGCCTCATTTTTAGAAGCAAATGATCGTAAATCAGATGAGCTTCTGGAATTGATCGAAGATTACTTAGTCGAGGAACAGCCAAATGCGCGGAAAGATGTTGCGATAGCAGCAGGTGCCATCCGTTACGGACAAGAACACGCATTGTTTAAAACTCTTGAGCTCACCGTCAAAGCCATTGCCGATGAATTCGAGGTATCTCCATCCTCTCTGAACCGTTATTACAACGGAATCACGGAATATGCAGAAATGAAAGCGAACGCATAATTATATAGGTAGACCCCATACTCATTTGAGTATGGGGTTTATTTGTCTTTGAAGGGTTTTTTAGATGTTGAATTAGGTAATCAATTGTATGATTTGTAAATTTTGTGATGCGCTCGTAAATTAATTGAACGTGATCATAAACTGCCAAAAGTGCTCATAAAGCTTGGGTTGTGATCATAAAACGAAGAAAGTGCTCATAAAGCTTGAAATGTGATCATAAAACGCAGAAGGTGCTCATAAAACTAGGAAAGTGATCATAAATCGCAGAAAATGCTCATAAAACTAGGAATGCAGCCATATAACGGTATTTGTCGAAGCTTTGTAGGCAGTAACTGGAAGTTTCAAGGGAATATAGGAACTATCTAGAGTAGAATCGGCATTTTTGAGCAGAGAGTCGGCACTAAGAGGAATTTAATCGTCAAAATGGGAAGTTCCAGAAAGATTTAAGTGATTAATTGGTAGCGCTTCGCTTGTTTGGAACGGATACTCAGTTGAAAAAAGGGTCTAACGTTCTCCGACACTTCCTGATGGTTGCCTGACATCGCAGAAGGCTTCTCCATCATTCGAGCGAGTTTCTCGATCACCTCTGCCTATTTCTCCATCACTTAGTAAAGTTTCTCGATAACGGGACACAATCCAACAAGATTTAAGTAATTAATTGGTAGCGCTTCGCTTATTTATTGCACAAATCATGACTCAAATTTCACTTAACTCCATCCAGTGCGAAAAGTGATAGTCATCCATCATATCCCAAACCAAAAAAGCCACCAGATATCAGATAACCTGACATCCAGCAGCTATTTAAGTTCAATTTGTAGCTTTTTCGTTAACTTTAAATTCTACCCAATTACTAATTTCAAAAGTAGGTTTGCTATCTGTTGTATTTTCCAAACCATTTGGGTTATACCAACATGTATCGACTCCAAAGTTGTTGCCACCACGAATATCTGAAGTAAGGGAATCCCCCGTCATCAAAACACGGGACTTATCCGTTACTCCAAGACGATCCAAAGCCTCTTGGAATATTTCAGGACGTGGCTTTTGGAAGCCGGCTTCATCAGAGGACACGATCGTTTCAAAGCGATTATTCAATGAAGAACAAGCAACTCGGGCGATTTGAGCTTTGATGAAACCATTCGTCACAATCGCAAGACGTACATCCCCTAAACTGTCCAACATGTCGATGACACCATCTATTAGGTGAGCTTCTTTACCAAGCAACGTTAAATAAGTTTCAGAAAAGCTAACAGGATCAAGCTCGATACCAAGTTTATCAAACAATTGACTGAACCGACTAACGTTCAGTTGTTCCATAGTCGTTGAGCCTTCTTCCAATTGTCTCCATAGAACTTTGCTGATGGCTCTATATTCAGTTCGATAGGCATCCAGTCCCTCAACAAGTCCGGCTTCTGTAAAAGCATTGCGAAATGCATTTTGCTCACTTGTATCAAATTCTAAAAGTGTATCATCTAAATCGAAAAGGAAAACATCATAATTCATACTATCATCACCTGTCTGCGATTTTTGTTTGTAAAAGTATAGCATTCACGGCAGTTTTAAAACAAGCATTGAAGCCGTGGTTTGTATACACAAAAAGCTGAAGAGATTCAACTTAATATTCAATTTTATTCAGTTTAACTTTTGGGTGGGAGGGTATCACACATAGAGAAGCAGATCATGAGGAGGTCGAAGCATTAATGACATTAAATGAAGAACTTCAGACTCTGAAAGATTACCATTGCGAGGACCGGTGTGTACTAAGTGTGTATTTAAATACGAATCCAGCTGATCCCGATCAGCAAAAAGGTGCTTGGAAAATCCATTTAAAATCCGGATTAAAGCGTTTGGAAGAATATTTGGAAGCTTCGAATGACAAAGAACTTACAGCATTTAAAAAAGCTAAAGCGCGTGTAACGGAAGAAATCGAAAAAAATCATAACGATTTAAAAAAGGGAGTCGTCATTTTTGCAGCAGACGACCCGGATTTATGGTCGGTCCATTATGTACAAATTGCGGTCAAAACAAGTTTCCATTGGGAAAATCATCCCGTAATTGAAGAATTGAATTACATGCTTAAAGCATATCCTAATTCAGGAATCATCATGCCGAGTATAGGAAGCGTCCGTATTCTAGATACAGCGATGGGATTTGTGGCAGATGATTTGGTCTACAATTTCGACTCTGGATTAGATGTATGGCGTGAACAAAATGACATGAATCCATCAGGAAACAGAGGTACAGGTGGTAGCCAGTCCGATGACTTTGACCAACGAATGAAAGAAAACTTAGAGCGTTTTTATAAATCAATGGCAGCAGACGTGGAAAAAATGAAGAAAGAACGGAATTGGGATGAGATTCATGTCGTAGGTGAAGCAGAGTCCTCACAAACATTTGCATCCGCTCTCAACAAAAAGCCAAATAGTGTTATCCATAAAAATTTGAACAATTCCATCCCGGACAAAGTTCTACACGAAGTATTCGAAAAGTAACGTACATCATAAAACCGTCCTGTTAAAAGGGGCGGTTTTTTCGTCGCAATAGATTGACAAATCGCATTCTGCGTCAATCTGTGGTAGGATTTATAACAAAACTAGATAGGACGTGACATTAATGATTTCTATAACTATTCCTGAAATTGATGTAAAAATTGAACAACGGCTCCAAAAAGTATCTGCAAATATTGTTCCAATCAAACCGATTTGTGGGTTTGTAGATTTGCACGAAATCCCGCGCGACAAAGGCGGAATCATTTTATTCTACAACAAACAAGATGAGTTGCTTTTTGTCGGTAAAGCAAGAAAGCTACGTCCGCGAGTGAAAAAGCACCTAGAAGATAACGTTTCGCCATTAAAACCACATCGCGATGAAGTAAATAAAATTGCTGTAATCGTTGTGGACGATGCAATGGAACGCGAAATATACGAAACGTACATCATTAACACGATGGAAGCTAAATACAATACAGACAAAGTCTTTTTCGAGTAAGTAAAAAGGAGGCGAGCACTTTGGACAAACGAATTGAAGCTGTGCTGGAAGAATTGAAAAAAACGCTGGGACTTCAGCAATATGTTCTTCATACACACTCACTTTCACAAGAAGTGTCTGCATTTGGCGGGTTTGACATCTTGCTAACTGCAGATTTGCTTCCGCCTACAGTGGATTCACAAGAAGATGAAGACATGCTTCCGGATGGTGCTGTCGCAATTTCTTATTCACTACGTTTTGAACAACTGCGTTCGGTTATAACAGTAGGCGATTGTTCAAAAGCTGAATCTATCGGTTCGACTGAAACACAATTCGTTCAGTGGGTAGAAAACCAAACAGGACTACGTATGGGCAATGGGTTCGTCCTGACTAATCGTTCTGAATTCGGAATCGAAGGCACACTCATGCATAACGATATTCCTGTTCAAACCAATAGCTTTTTGGAGATGGAATGGGACGAGCAAGGAAGAATTCTTATGTGCATCTTGCCAATCATTGTATCCGATCAGTTTGAAGAAGGACCTTTTTCACTAACACTCGAAGCGATAGAACCACTTGTACGGCAGCAACTAACTCCAATTCGTCTGCCGATTGAGGACGAAGCGCGTTTTGCAGATTACTATGCAATCGATGAGGTGTTCATCGCACAAGATGGCACTGTTTTACCATATTACACTGAAGAACAGTCAGCGAGATATCCAAGAGCTGTTTTAAAATGGTCATCCGTTTCAAAACAACAATTTGAAAAACAGGCGATTCAGCCATTTGGACCTGATCTAACAGCCGATGATGCCTTTGCTGCTCTCAACCAAACTTTTAGCGGAGTTACTGAGGAAGTACTTCAGTGCTGTATACAATCTGCGACCGCATTTTTGTCTTCGGAGCTACCAGAAGAATCGGGCGAATGGGAAGTTTATCGGATTATGCAACAACCGGAAATTATTGAAGTTGTTTGTCGCAAAGTAGGCGAAATTGCAGGTCCACTTCGCAGGAAGCTTTTAATCATGCTTAACAAAGATACATATGAAGTGATGAATTTCATGGATTCAAACGAAATGGCACAACTTTTTGAAGGATTTAAACAACCTCGTGTAGAAACGGTTTCTCAGGAAGAAGCCTTTGAAAAAATGGTTTCGTTTATTACACTCGAACCTAAGTACGTATACCATCAAGGTTCGCGGACATACAAACTTTGTGGTTTGCTAGATTCTGAGGAATGTGTAGATGCCGTGACAGGCGAACTGAAACAACTAAATGATTTGTAAACTTTTTGGTTTGCTTGAAACGGGGTTTGGAGATGAAGGAACGGGAACAATGGACATCTAAAATTGGATTTATATTAGCAGCAGCCGGAAGTGCAATTGGTCTGGGTGCTATTTGGAAATTCCCTTATATGGCGGGCATGAATGGCGGTAGCGTGTTTGTGCTGTTGTTCATAGTGAGCACACTGTTGATTGGATTACCGATTTTACTAGCGGAATTTCTCATTGGTAGACGTGGACAGGCAGATGTCGTTACGTCGCTTGAGAAGTTGTCAAAAGGAAAGAACTGGAACTGGGTTGGATGGATGGGGCTTATTGCATCGTTCATCATTTTATCATTTTATAGCGTTGTTGGCGGCTGGATCTTATCGTATCTCATTCGTTCATTGACGGGTGGTCTTACTGGTGCCGACTATGGCGGATTATTTAACGAGATTATTGCAGATCCAATAGAAGTGCTGATCGCGCAAGCAGCGTTCCTTGCGATTACGGTCTGGATTGTACAGAGTGGAATAAGAGGTGGAATTGAGCGTGCAAGTCGTTGGATGATGCCATTACTGTTCATCTTTTTCATTTTACTCGCAGTACGTTCTTTGACGCTTGATGGTGCAATGGAAGGGATTCGCTTCCTGTTCGTTCCAGATTGGAGCTACTTAACAGGCAAAACGATTCTCATGGCACTCGGTCAAGCATTTTTCTCGCTGAGTGTAGGTGTAACAGCAATGATGACCTACGCTTCGTATTTGAAAAAAGAAGAGCGTCTTGGTCAATCTGCTCTGAATGTGTCGATATTGAATATCGTCATTTCTTTACTCGCAGGAATCGTTATTTTCCCGGCAGTGTTTGCCCTTGGTCAATCACCGACTGAAGGTCCTGGTCTCATTTTCGTTGTACTGCCAGCAATTTTCAATGAAATTCCATTTGGTGGATTTTTCTTAATCGTATTCTTTATTTTGATGTTGTTTGCGACGTTGACGTCAGCAATTGCAATGCTTGAAATAGTCGTTTCGACAGGAATCCGTAAGAAACACGATCGACGCAGACGTGCAGCATGGACATTTGGTGGATTGATTTTCTTAGTTGGAATTCCGAGTGCATTATCATTCGGCGTTCTCGGGGATATTAAAATCTTTGGCAGCTCCATATTCGATTTCGCTGATCTGCTTACAAGTCGAATTGCCATGCCTCTTGGTGCACTTGCAGTCTCGATTTTCGCAGGATATGTGCTTAGTCAAAAAGACACTGCAGATGAATTAAATATGAATCCTACTCTCCATAAAATATGGAAAAATCTTGTGCGATATATTGTTCCAGCAGCCATTGTCATCATTTTTGTGACTTGGGTTGTTGAATTATAAAAAACAAGCCGTGTGCTAAATTTAGCGCATGGCTTGTTTTTTGTTTCAAAGCATAGAAAATTGAAACTAATTTCACAATATTACGTACATATATCTAAAGGAACTAATTTACATTCGCGTTACATACAAAACGAGAGAGAGGGTTTATGATGAAAAGTCAACTCACTTATAAAAGAATAGGGTTATTTACACTCGCAGCATTAGCTTGTGTTTCTCTTATGGGGTGTACACCAACAAGTGAGGCAATTGAAAAGAGAGAAACAAAAACGGAAACTGTCCCAACAGCAGAATCAGCAGTTGAAATGCATATCAAAACAATCGAAGCTGTTTTGAAAGAAGAACTCAATGGTCCAGATATTGAATACGGTCAATTAGCAGATGCTGCTATGGGTGGAAATAACGACCCAAATAGTGTAAAGCAAAAAGAAAATGTAGTGAGATTAAATAGTTATGTCAAAGAAAGATATCAACAATATTTCACTGAGGAAGGCTTGAAAGAATTCCAATCTAGTGGTTTAAAGAGTTATCATAGTTATTACGATACCGAGTTCGAAATTAGACTTGTGGAATCAGAAATAAAGCAGAGCGACATTGACACAGCAAGTAATCAATATCACATTAAGTCAATAGTTGAGTTAACATCACCTGGCGAAGAACCCTCTCTACACGAAGTAGAAGGTCAAGTAATCTTCTCTACGAAAGAAGGGAAAATTGGAAGATTCTCTCTTGGTCAAAAAGATCCCACACTTTCAGATAAGATAGATGAACTTAGTAAGAGGGATTGAAACATCTTGTATTGAGAACATAGCAGATTTCATTCACGTTTAATAGATTATCACGAGAGAAGGTTTTTGATGAAAGGTCAATTCACTAATAATAAAATAGGGTTATTTACACTCGCAGTATTGGCTTGTGTGATTGCTACAGGATGTACACAACAAGACGCAGCAATTGAAGGGGAAGAAAGTGAAGCTGCAGCTGAAACAGAAACCGTATCAAATGAGGAAAAGTATATTCAAATTGTTGAATCAGTACTGAAAGAAGAACTCAATGGTCCTGATGAAAAATATGTTCAATTAGCAAAAGCTGCTATGTATGGGACAGAAGATCCTAATAGTGTGAAGCAAAAAGAAAATGACATGAAACTAGCCAGTTATATAAAAGAGAAGTACCTACCTTATTTCACTGAAGACGGTTTAACAAAAGTGCAAAGCATAGGTATGTTATATCAATACCAATCTATGTTCTATTTTGATGCAGAGTATACATTAAGACTTGTTGATTCAGAAGTGAAGCAAAGTGATATAGATACAGCGAGTAATCAATATCATATGAAAGCTACAGTTGAATTAACAGCACCTGGTGAAGTGCCTTCACTGCACGAATTAAGAGGCAAAGCGATTTTTTCCACGAAAGAAGGAAAGATTGGAGACTTCCAACTTAGCCAGAAAGATTCTACACTGTCCAATAAACTATTCGAACTTGCTGAGAAGGACTAAAATACAGTAGATTATAAAGACAAAAGACAAAAGACAAATAGAAATGGAATGCTAGGCATCTTTTAGACCGCCAGTATTCCATTTTTATAACGAATTGTGTATGCTTTCTCAAAATAGAGAGAGATTCTCAAGTTGATCTCTAAGCAGAAAAGCTAGATTGTTAGCTAGAATGATAATTTGAGAAGAAAAAAGATATTGATTGGTCTTATTTTTATCATCTTTGCAGGGACTGTTCGATTTGAAATAAGATTCTGGTTATAAGCACGAAGCATTGAAAAAGTCTTTCTAGAGTCTCCAATCAGCTCAAGCACTTCAAGTTTTTTCTTTACTAATAGTCCTGCATCAATGTAACTATAATTTGTTGTTGTTCATTGAATACGTTGTGAGAGGTCCATGCATCAAGTTACAATACTCTCAAAGAGAACCAATGATGAGTTTAAAAATCAAAATCTATTATGAAAATTACGTTGATGGTAAGATGACTGGTCTTGCAATTAGGTAAAAACATATTCTGAATATGGAGATTGCAAATTTCACGACATCACAAATCCAGACTACCTATCTGAAGCTAACTAGATACAAATATATGGTACAAACTTGGTGGGAAACTGATTAAAATTAAGAGTAACTTAGGATCTGGGGGAATAACAAATGACAGCAACTCAATTAAATGAACAAACAACCGATTTTTTTAACGAACATAAACTATACGAAAATGATGAAATCCAACAAATCCAATTGCAACATCGTTTGAGCCTTGTGGAAGCATTCAACCTACCTAGTGGAGGAAGAATCTTAGAAATAGGATGTGGGCAAGGCGATACAACAATGGCAATTGCTCATGCAATAGGTGAAAAGGGACAGGTAATCGGAATCGACAACGCCAGCCGAGATTACGGAGCACCATTCACGCTAGGCGAAGCAACGGACTACATTTTGAAATCCTCTTTAGGAGAACGAATTACATTTCACTTAGACACAGATTTTAATGATTTTGAAGTTACAGTTCCTTTCGATGTTGCTGTATTCTCTCACTGCTCCTGGTACTTTAAAGATCCCCATGAGCTTCTTACCTTCCTCAAAAGACTTCGCGGAATGGCAAAACGAATTTGTTTTGCAGAATGGGATATTCAATTTACAGAAATGCCACAGCGAACTCATTTCATTGCTGTATCGATACTCGCCCTCTACTCACAATTTGTAGAGAATGAGAGTAATGTTCAAAATCTATTTGACACCTCCCAAATCCGAAAGTTGCTTGAACAAGCAGGTTTTCAAATTGAAAAGCAAATGACTGTGGATGCAACATTTTTGCCAGATGCAAAGTGGGAAAAGGGATATGCAAATAGTATCCGTACAGAGTTCGTACAAGCTGCACCACGAATGGAATCACTTTTAACAAGTTATTATGAGTTAATGAATGATCCTCAAGCTGAAGAACTTTCATTGAACAGTTTTGTTGTCACTGCAATATAACTTTATTCAAAAACCCCTTTTTATATAAGCTTATATAGAGACAAAAAAGTCGCCCCTTAGGTCAGCTTTTCTGTCTCAATTCCTTATGTGTGAATGGACATTTTCCTTGAATCGGCTCACTGTCGTCGCCGATAAAGAACTGTTTCCACTCATTATGCTTCGGATCTCCAAAGTGGCTAATATCGGGATGTTTCGGCAAATGATCCCATGCTTCAACTCGTTCCCGGACTTTGTCTCGTGACATAATCCCGCCTTTTTCAGTTCCTTTTAATCCTTCGAAAATTTTGCGTGGTTGAAATCCAATCACCATCGCATTCCCTAGGTCACGGGTCTTTCGTTGTTTGTAAGCGGGTGTATTGCCGAATGCGAAAATGGGTTCGCCATTGAATCGGAAATCCCACAAATGATGGTCCGGATCACGTGGACTTTCGATAGGCCACTTGATTTCATCGACTTCGTGTAAGTATTGAAGGATTTCCCAAAACTGTTCTCGATAATCTTCAAGTGTTCGTTCTGTTGCAAAAGGTTCAACAAAAACAAACAATCCGTGCCTCTTATGCTTCGGGTCTTCAAAGAGAGCTAAGAAATCAATGAGTGCCAGTGGAAGATTACTCCAATCCTTCTGTGTAATATAGGCATAACGCAATTCACCTTTCAGCTGACCATTGATGCCGAAATAGCAAGGAAACGTCTTATCTGTTACTGTGTTCTTGAACGTTTCATACTCACTCAGCAACCACTCCGGTAAATCCTTCCTCTTGTCAAAATCTTCTTTTGTTAATAAAGCACTTTTTGTATGAATCAATCTATGCCTTCCTCTCCTCACAGTTCTCACTTTAACAATACGTTTCAAAATTTGTTACTATGATTATGTATAAATCGTTGAATCATCTCACATACTAGTAATCACAGAGTCGCGGCACCACTCTGTCCCGCGCCAGGGGCACTTTCGGCAGAAGGTGGAAAAGAATACTCAGCCTATTCCGACTAGGGATTGCCTAGTAGTGCCGCAGTTTACATAGATGTACTCAGTAAAAAAGTACCTTTTCTTCCGAATGAAAACTCGGAGAGGAAGGTACATTTTTGCTGTTTAATGGAACATAATATGCTTTTTTCAATTTAGTTCAGCATACATCCTACTATTTACAATCATCCCTCAAGTAACGCATGGTATTCAATCAATTCTCCATCGAGTTCAACAACTAAGATGTAGATGGTGTCCTCACGATTATAATCCCCGTTAGAGGAAAACACTTCAGTTCCTTCTGGCAATTGACTTGCATAGAAGTTCTGGAAAAACAAGGTGCTATTCGTTCGTTTCTTTATTTCGCCTATCTTCATGCCTTTAATCAGTTCAGAGGCAGATTGCGGGCTCCCTTTTGAATAAACCAAATCGCCCACTTGAATAATATCTGCTGAATTATCCTCCTTTAAAATGTCTTTTGCAGTTGGATTACCTGAATCTAATCCACTACACCCAGCAAGGACAACTAAAATTCCTGTGATCACCATGAATTGGAGCAGCTTCATTCTAAAAACTCCTCCTTCACTTTGATAATTCGAGAGTACTTCAATTATTTATATATAGTTAAGGATAACATGAATTAGTTTGTATGTTCAGTCTTCTGCGAAGGTGAGATGAGATACTAAGAGATATTGAAGGTATACACAAAATAGTACCACGGTTACCAAATTCTCGAATACATACTGAAATTCATTCTCCTGTATACTTATTAAGAGATTGAAATGAACTGAGGGTAATAGAATGAAAAAAATAAAAATGAATTGGAAGAAGTTCCTGCTGATAGCGGTCATTCTATTTTTGAGTCTACAAGTTATAGGTGGTTTCTTTTTCTATGAGCTCGCCATTAAGAGGGGACCAAAAGAATTCCTTCAGAACAATGCAGATTTAGAAGTAGCCGACGATACGATGGATCTTTATACCAACGGGGATTGGACGAAATGGGTAGATGATCAAAACTTTGAAACACTTACCTTAACTTCACGTGATGGATTGGAATTATCGGGGTATTACTTGCAAGCTGAAAAACCTACGAACAAACTCGTCATTTTAACACATGGCTATTTGGGGCACGCGAAGCAAATGGGATTGTTCGGGATCTTTTACTATCAAGAATTAGGATATAATATTTTCATGCCTGACGCACGAGGACACGGGAAAAGTGAAGGGAATTATTATGGATTTGGATGGCCAGATCGAATGGATTTGATCGACTGGACGGACTTACTGGTTGATAAATTAGGGAAAGACACGGAAGTCATCTATCATGGGTTATCAATGGGGGCAGCAACTGTCCTGATGGCCAGTGGGGAAGCGGAGTTGCCGTCAGAGGTGAAAGCAATCGTTGCAGACAGTCCTTATGGTTCGGTCTATCAACTATTCGCTTATCAGATGAAGCGCATGTTCCACCTGCCTGCATTTCCTTTGCTCGATAGTACCAGTCTTGTTACAAAGGCGCGCGCCGGATACTTGTTTAGAGAAGCGAGTGCGTTGAAAGAAGTGCAACGTACAGATGTCCCGATTCTCTACATCCATGGGAAGGCAGACACTTTTGTTCCAGTTAAAAATGCGATTGAATTGTACGAGAAAACCTCAAGTAGCACTGAGCTCTTCTTAGTAGACGAGGCAAACCATGGAGAATCCTACGCAAAAGCACCTGAAGCATACAAGAAAAAAGTACAACAGTTTCTTCAACATACGGTGAAATGAAAAGAGTGTTTGCTCATAAAGGAATTCATCTATAAAGAAAACCTGAAGAATGAGCTGCTTCCTTATATAATTGAGAATGGATCTTCACGTTTGACAAAGGTTATCGAGAATTTTCAAAAGCGAGGAGAACTCGTCGATAAACCTTCAGAATTCATCTTAAAAACATTAGGTACAGTTATTTCAGGATTCTTCATTTCTCGCTTTGTCTTGTTAAACAGACAGTCCATAAGTGATGAGGAAATTGATGAGGTTGTTTTTTTGATCGTTAAAGGTATCGGACAGTAGTCAAAAGTAAATGTGAAAGTAACAGGATTGAATGTATTTTTGAAGGAGGTGCTTAAAGTTGGATAATGTACGACGATTATCTGATACGATCCACACTCATGCAAAGCCAGTAGTTAGAAAGGCGATACTTTGTATGGGGCGGTTGAGTTAATTTTATCGCTAGAGTTTTTCTAATCAATTGGCTTTGCTCCCTTATTCGAATTTAAAATAAGGAGCGAGTGAAATTGACGTATGTGAACGCACACAATGTTTTACCTGAAGAATTGATAAAAGAAATCCAAAAGTATGTACAAGGTGAAACACTTTATATTCCTAAGCACGAAGATACATTTAAAAAGTGGGGAGTAGCTAGTGGCAGCAGAAAGAGATTGGATCTGCGTAATGAAAAAATACGTGAGTGTTTTACCAATGGTTTAACTATTGATGAATTAGCGGAGTCCAACTATCTCTCTGTTGAAACTATAAAAAAGATTGTCTACTCTCATAACTAGAATGAAGTATGAACCCCTATGCGTGATGGTACTCGCATAGGGGTTATATGTATAAAATCACTCAAACTGATTCTCACCCTAGCGGATCGGTTTTTATTCCATTAGAATAACTCTATAGAGATAGCAGCTAGTAGTGAGGAGCGATGAAAAATGACTGAAAGATTTATTAAAAATGAACAATTTAACTATATCCATAGGCAGGTGTCATTCATAAGAGAAAGCGTAAGGCAACATATACCTCCTGGTGTACTAGCTTCAGTTTATGAATTATCAAATGAAAAAATCAGGAATTGCATTCCTGACATAACTGCAGAACAAAGAGACATTTTGGATTTTTCTAGCTTGAAAGCAGTAGAAGAATACGACCAGGCAATTGTGGAATTAGATTCATATCGCCTTCCATTCCCTACTATAACCGAGCAACAACTGAAAAAGCTCTTTCCAAAAACTAAAAAGCTGAAGCTGCCGGATTTATCAATCATAGACTTAAAACAGATTACGTATTTAAGTTGGAATGATAGCAGATCCAATCGCAAGTACATATTGTATGAGCTGGATGGCAAACTAGTAGGGATTGAATGCTCGTTTTCACCTAATTCGTCGAATAATACGTGTTCGATTTGCCATGGTCAGGGACCTGTCACTTTTTTTACTACAATTACAAAAGAGAAAAAGCAAAATAATCCAGATTATTTCAGAACGATCGGCAATCTGATTTGTGTAGACAGTCATGAATGTAATAGGAACATTACGGATGTCACTTATTTGGAGAATTTGTTACGAGACTCTTTACGAAAGTGAATAGTATTACTGAGGGTTGATATGATACTATTATCGGCTCCAAAGTGATACAAATCTACTTTGTAAAATAAATAGTGTCGTGGTAAAGGTTAAACCAGTTGTTCTAATTATGAGTTTTCCTTAATTCAAAAGTGTATTATGAAGAGTCTTCAATACAAAATCCGATTACTTTAAAAGTCAATTGATATCCAAGTTATTTTGAGCAAGGCAGTCCAGCCACAATAGAGCTTAAGCAAGCATGAAAAAACCAACCTGCAAACACGCGGCAAGTTGGTTTTTGTTTGACTTAAGCTTTTTTCGCAATCAAACCTTTAGGCAGACGCTTTACTAAATAGTAACCAAAAACAGCCAATGTGATGAGAGATGGTCCTAGCAAATGTCCGCTTAGGCTTTCGATAGATGCTGAAGTCATCCAAGAAAGTGCATAACTGAAAGTGAAAAACAAACCGAGAATCTGTATATGATTCACCACAAACGAAAATAATGTATTTGAATTTTGGGTGAAGACCATCAATGCATAGAGTCCTATCAATGCGATTAAGGCAGTTTCAATAATGGCCGAATAACTAAAAAGAGTATCCAGTTTTACGAATTCAGATTTAGTGATTTTTCCCGTGGCAAGAAATGGCTGACTGACTTTTGATTTGTACATCTCAATAGCGAGATAGGCGACATTGATTGCTGTGAGAAGAAGTATGTAGAATTGAAAAAGCCGACTAGTTGTATTACGAGTTGTTTTATTCTCAGTTGCAGTCTTCATGTAATCACCATTCCATTCATGTAGTAAATTCTAAAGTCAAAAAAAGGAATCCATTAGACAACTATAAGGTATAATGTATATGAATAGTCTAATTATACAGATTTCTTTTTAGATTTCAAGATATTTTTATTTGATGTAGTCGTTACTTGGAATGGTTTACGAAATACTCACTGAAATGAGGAATTATATGGCGACTATCGTAATAGCATTACTCGTTCTGTATAGTATGATTCTTTTCCGAAATGGGATTCAAATGCATGATGTCATGATAGAATACACAGTTCTCTTCTTACTTTGCTCTTTTTTGATAGTAGTCTTGTGGAAAGTATGGAGAAATCTGTCCAAATCCATAAAAGTAGTATTTACCACTTTGCTGGTCTTGCAAGTTTCTTTCATTAGTTATGAAGCCTATGTGACCGAACCTAAGTATCTGTCAAATGAACAAAATACGTTACTATTACTATTAGCGGGATCACCTGATTATCAGCAACTAAACTTGACGGCTGTGGATCTGAAAACTGTTCAAGTTATAGGAGACTCAAAACAAGGAAGTTTTCACCACCCTGACGATTATATTGTAGAAATTACAACATCGAACAACAATGAAGTATATCAATTTATGTGCAAAGGGAGCGGACCAACCTGTGAAGAGTTGGGATTTAGAGAGCAAGTACTCAGAGAGAGATGAATAACACCAATATAAAAGGAAGAAGAGAACCCGTCATGATTGGAGTTCTCTTCTTATAATGCATGAATGAAATTAAGGTTTTTTCCAGGATTTCCGCAGGAGGTTGAATCGGTACTTTTGTTTGTTTTCCTTGAGAGTCTAACAAAAGTGTATCAAGTTGACTAGAGATCTCTTTTTGGACTGCAATCACAAAACTTCTCGGGCTTAGGTCAGCAGTACACGCGTCAGCCAACGAAGAAAAATTGATTGTTAACTCTTTTGTTCCAGGTTCTGCATCCATGGTGTCAATTTCATATGGACAGCTGCTGGATTCGAACATCCCGATAAATAATAGATCATTTTCCTTTAAATCTACTTCAGGAATCTCTCCATCGAGTTGAAACTTCTGCCACATTGCTTCATAATCCTCCTGATTAGTAACAAGAACAGCAAAATGGTTTTTGGGATCTTGCACTTCAGCGATACTTTCAAATCCACTCGGCAACGTCTTTTCAGAAGCAACTAAATTGGAGCTTTCCGGTGATTGCTGCTCTTTTTCCTTTGAAGTACAACCTGCAACAATTAACGCTAAGAACGTCATCATAAAAATTAGGGTTTTTTTCATACAATTCCTCCTCGTGAAAGTTTAACTAAAGAGTTGATAGATGTTTGTAATTCAACACCTGTTAATTCTCATGAATAAAATCGTAAAGCTTTTCTAAGTACACAGAGGACAAGGTATAAATTTTATTACGATCTTTTTGATTCAAAATGGTTCCGTTATCCTCTGTTAGCCAGAGTGAATAGGATTCTTCACCAAGCCTGAAGTTATAGTGTGGTTTTGTCATATTAACTATACCTGGAACCTGGGTAGAATCTTTAATCGCTGTCCTGAAAATGTCGATTTCGTGTGGATGAGTTATCTCAATTATTTCCGTCGTAGCAACAGGACTATTGTTGACCGTTTGCATTTTACTTTCTTGTTCCTCTTTTGTAGAACAACCAAACAGAAAAATCCCAATTAAAGTGTACTGAACGAACATATATTTCAAGTCCTCACCCCTATTACACTATAGACGGACAATCGAATTTAAACGTTACATATTAAATTAGGCATTCACTAAATTTTTAGGACTAGTTAGAGGTCAGGCCAGTTGTTTCATACATATTTTTTACGGATAATGCTACACCAAAGGGTAGGATGAAGTGAATTGGACAGTCGAGAAATACATCACCCTTGTCGATTCCTTATTGTTCGGTTTTATACTTGTCCTTACATGCATCTGTAAACGAAAAATAGCTTCCTTTCGACAAAGTATATCCTGAGACTGGATACAAATAGACGAAGGAAGCGCTGACAGAATTTGACGATCATTTTCATCGAAAACTAGAACTACTCATTACTTTGAAATCTATTTCCGTTTGGCGATAGTAAGTTCTGATTTCAAATAAAAAACATCCTTCTCTATTCGGAAACTCAAGAAGGATGCTTAAAATTAGTAGTAATGCTCAGTTATCATTTGTAATGATGTTTTTATTTCAGCCAAAACACGTGAAATTATACAAAGAAGGCAACGAGCAAGATGAGAAGTAGTGGCACGAATATGATGAGATAGCCGATGGGATTCCCGAAATTGATACTCCAACCGACTCCGAATCGTTTCTCTACGAAGATGGTAGGGTCCTGTTTATTCACATAAAAGACACCTAACTTCCAATGAGCATCGTTATCTTCATCTGTGACTCCTATATTTTCTTCTTCCGCAACAGATACAGCAATACGCGAACCACCTTGACCAACTTTGAATGCATAGACGGCAGAGGAGATCAGTATGACCAAGAGGAAACCGAGTGGCAATCCCATCATCAAGGAAACGTTTTGAAAACCTACATGTATTGTAGTGAGTTGCAGGAACCCGAAAAGAATTGTCAATAGAATCGTCGTCATCAGTAAAAACCAGCTCGTATATTTACGGAATGCAAGTTGTTGAATTTGGGAAGATTTCTTTTTGCTGGAATTCAATTTAATTCCTGACTGTTTTGTTGCGATATTGATCCCTAGCATCATCACTTGCATAACCAAAAGGATAATTAATAAAGCAATTGAGGAAAATGGAGTTTTTGGACTGAATGCATCTGGTTGACCATTGGCACCCCAATGCGTAGGGATCATGTCAGGTAACAAACTATATTGGGTTACGGTGTAAATAACTAGACCAATCGTTACGAGCATTGGCAGTACATACATAGACGATGGGAGCATGGCATCTTTCGCGTGACTCTGTAAGTCGGCAACACGAATTTGTTTTAAGGAGGTGCCCCATTTGTTGGCCTGTTTCAATTCCGTTGTTTTTGCATGAAAGTAAAGGTACAGCGCCATGCTTAGTAGTAGAAGGCCAGATTGTATTGCTAATCCTATCCAAACAAGTTGTTCCTCGGTTGCATGAGTAGTAGTTGACCAAACTAGAAAGGCAATGAATGCGATGATTCCTGTCATAAAAATAATGCTAGAAAACCTGCGTCGATAAGAAGCAAGTGATGGATCCATTGCAAACTTTTCGGGAATTGTAACGCCGAAAACAAGCGTTCTTTTCAACAAAAATGGCATAGCGGATTGCAATACAATCATGAAAGCAAGCGTGACTAGAAAAATAGCTAATGACATAGATTATTCCTCCTTTAAATGAGTAAGAATGGATGAAACAAGTTTTTGTATTTCTTCCGGGTCCATGCCAAGTACAAGTGATTCAGCAAGAATAGGTTTAATTTGCTCGATAATTCTTCGTCGATTATCACTGGTAATCCCATCCTGAACGATGGGATTAATGACGGCACCAGACTTTGGCACGATGCGTATGATCCCTTTATGCTCAAGCTCATGATATGACTTGTTGACGGTGTGCATATTCACGCTTAGGTCAGAAGCTAATGCTCTCACAGAAGGTAACGTATCTCCCCCTTGTAACTGCCCACGTGCAATCAGTTCAATCACCTGATTGGCTAATTGAGTATAAATCGGGATATCGGATGTTGGTTCGATTTGGATGAACAACTGGTCACCTCCTAACTGCTCTATTATTAGTATAACAGAACTGTTCTAATATATGTATAACAAACGATGCTAAACAATAAGAAATTGTGATTTGCACTGAACCGTGTTAATATCCGAAGTAACACTAAAAGGTGTTACTTATATTTAGGAGGAAAGAAAACATGAATGTAAAAGATAAACTACCTGAAATCCGTAAAACCATTATTTTAAACGCGCCAATTGAAAAAGTATGGAAAGCTGTTTCTACGTCGGAAGGGCTGGATGCATGGTGGATGCCCAATACATTTGAAGCGTTTTTAGGAAAAGAGTTTGTCCTTCATGCAGGACCTTATGGTGATTCACCTTGTACTGTAACGGAGCTAGAACCACCACATCGTTTGGGGTTTGACTGGGATAAAGGCTGGCATCTAACGTTTGAATTAAAAGAGCTAGATGGACAACAAACAGAATTTACTCTTATCCATTCGGGATGGAATGCAGAACAGGGAACTGTACGCGAAACCATGAATGGCGGTTGGGAAAGCATTGTAAAAGTGAAACTACCTGCTTATATCGAAGGTTAATATGTCTGAGCAAAGAAAGCACGATGTGTTCCAAGCGATTTCAGATTCTACCAGACGCACCTTATTAAAATTACTTGCAGAGAGGGAAATGTCGATTGTAGAAGTAGCGGAGCATTTTCCAATTAGTCGTACTGCTGTCAACAAGCATCTTCATATACTTTCTAATGCAGGTATAGTAAAAAGTCGTAAAGTGGGACGGGAAACCCGATATATTCTTGAAGCGAAACCCCTTATTGAAATACAAGATTTTCTAACATTCTTTGAAACATACTGGGAGGATCAGCTGGCTGGTCTTAAAAAATTTGTAGAGGAAGATAGCCACTAGTTAAGGATGAATACAGGATTCAAGGAATAGCATCGGTCAAACTAAAGCGTTAGCCAGGAGTGTTTTTACAGGAACTGTAGAAATGCTTGAGTATTTTAAAAGGTTGCAAAAGGATTTGACGCGACACTAATTAGTGTCCTATAATGATTAGGACACTAATTGGTGTCGTTCTGATTTTCACAAAGTATAACTATTGTAGTTAAAGGGATAATTATAAAAGGAGGAGGGTGATTTTGCGCGAAAAAGATTCAACAGGAGACGTTTATGGCGCAGTTGCTGATCCAACCAGGCGAAAATTGATGCGCCTGCTGGCAGATGTGGAAGAATTGCCTCTCCATGAGATTACGACACATTTTCAAATGGGACGCACAGCAGTTTCAAAACATTTGGCAATTCTAAAAGAAGCGGATCTCGTATGCGCGCGAAAAGTTGGCAGGGAAACGAGGTACCGGCTGAATGCGGAACCATTGAAAGAAATTCAAGATTGGGTCTCATTCTACGAAGGATTTTGGAAAACCCGATTTGCAAAACTAAACAAGCTATTGGAGGAAGAATTATGAAACCTGATGTATCGTTAGATTTTCAATATAAAAGTTCGATTGATAAAGTTTGGAATGCGTTAACGGATTCCGAAAAGCTTGCAAAATGGATTTGGGATAACGACTTTAAACCACTCGTAGGACATAAATTTCAATTCCGTGCAGTACCAAACGAATGGTGGAATGGGATTGTAGAAAGTGAAGTATTAGTAGTAGAAGAGCCCCATACGCTTTCTTATACGTGGGTCAGTGCTGGTGAAGCGACTACTGTTACTTGGACATTGAAAGAGAGTGTAGATGGAGGAACTAATCTGCATTTTGAACAAACAGGATTTAGTGAAGAAACAAAAGCACGCCAAGGCGCTATCGAGGGTGCTAAATATTCCTGGACAAAAATGGGCGAAGAGCTCGAAAAATTATTGGCAGCACTGTAAAGGGATTTCTGGTATCCAACTCCTGCAGATTAGATTGGACTAATAACTTTTTGAAGTGTAAAAAGCTTATGAAGCGCAGTTGACCACGAGGATAATAGTGTTATAAGAAACCATCTCAACTACTAAGACAGGTAGTAGAGGTGGTTACTTTTATAGCACAACAGCTGTTATTTTTCCGTTAAGAACATGCCAAATTGAAATAACTTAAACTAAGTGAAATGACAAGTTGAAGGAATATATACTTTTAGCTTCTATATTTTCTTTAATTACTATTATTCACGATTTCCCCATAAGCGTCTAATAATTACTTGATCACCATCAAGCTGGAGTAAATAAATATCAGGATTACTTAGTTTCTTCCAAGCCGAAAATCCAAAAGCCTGATCATAATACTTTAACGCTAGTGATAATAAATTACCATGAGTCACTATGATAGATGTTTTCACTTCACTCCTTTTAATCTCCTCAAACAGCTCAATAATTCGGTTCGATGCTTCCAGGCTGGATTCACCACCATCGTATCGGAGTTCCATATCCTCGTAACTTGCTTTCAATTTCTCTAACCAATCCTCAAGATTTTCGTTGCTTAACACTCGTTCTTTCAAACGTTCATCAGTTGCAATTGGAATTCCAGTCTTTTGTGCAAAAGGGAAGATGGACTGAATCGCACGCTCGAAAGGACTAGAAATGATTTGATCGACTTTTAGAGTCGAGAAGAATTCAGTTAACTTTCCAGCTTGTTGCGTGCCTTGTACAGTCAATGGTGCTTCAGAGGCTTGTCCTGTCGCTTCACAATGCCTCACTATATATAAGCTGCTCAACATTCATCACTCCTATCGTATTTACTCTTATAGATCCATATTCTTTTCAAGCTTAAGGAAAATCTCTTCTTTTTCATCATTATGACCGTCGACTTAGCATCAGTTCGCTACTACTTTTTGGAGTTGTGGCTGTGAATTTTAAATTGTATTACACAACATTCGCTTTAATGAACCCCTCAAGGTTTACGGGGCATCTAGAATTAGTTGTCCAAAGGCATATCTTCCTCTACTAATTGATAAAGACGCTTCAAAATCCAATCAATGAAAAATTGGAACCAATACTTGTACTCGGGTAAGCAATACTTCTCCTAAATCTAGCAATTCCCTTTATAGAAAATCAAAAATCAAAAAAAGATGCTTCTGAATGAAACATTTCTTTTGATCATTCCGCTTAGAGGGACTAGGTTATTTTCGAACGGCAGAAGATATATATATTCTTAGATTGTGCTAAGTCCACAAGCTAACTTCTTTGCAAAGGATTTGATGAAGCGGATTTAGTGGTATCAATCCGGGAGATTCGGATTTTCCTTAAGACGTATTAGGCGGAAAAAGCGTCATTGACAAAGTTAGGGCATGTGAAGGCAGAAACGGATAGTGATGGTAAGTTGGTTATTCCTTCGAATGAATTAGTCGTTTAAAGATTCGATGTAGCAGGAACATACAACTGGACAGTTCCCGATAGAGTTACGCATGTCCGTGTAACTACGATGGGTGCGGCAGGTGGCGGCGGCGGAGGCGGTGGTGCAGGCAACGGCACTGGCAATCCCGGTTCCAGAGGAGGAAATGGCGAAACAGGCTGGGTGACGAGTTTCGGATTGTACCTTAGTGCGACTGGCAGCGGTGGCGGTTTTGGAGGGAATGTAGGCGGTCTAGGAGGGGGTGCTCTAGCCGGCGGTGATGGAGGTCGTGGCGGTGCAGATCCAATGTACATCGATTCAATTGAAAATCAAGGTAATAAAGCCAGTTCAGTCAGTGCCAGTTCTCCTTCGACAGATGGCGCAGCTGCGGCTAAAACTTCCTTTCAAACTAGTGCGGCTGGAGGTAAAGGAGGGGGGAACGCAAATGTTTCTCTGAGAGGTTCTGGTGGAGGTAGCAGTGGCATTGCCCAGATGCGTAAAGATTTTCTTTTTGAAGTTATCCCTGGCACTATCATTCGGCTAGTCGTTGGGAAGGGTGGAACCGGATGTAATGGTGGTAATGGAGGTACCGGACTAGAATCGGGTACGAAAGGAAGTAATGGTACAGACGGTCTCATGGTTATTGAATATATCAAATAAGAGGTGAAGTCATGTTGTTCGCTCAAATATTGAGAAAAAAAGCACATTGGATATTCGAAGCAGACAGGCAACCTCAGTTTGCACCGGACATTGTCCTAGTAGATATTACAGATAAACCAGAAGTTCAGGAGGGATGGGACTATGATCACACTACAGGTTTTTTTACAGAACCAGTACCAACTGAAGCTCCGTTCCCAGAACTCACTGAAATAGAATTATTACAACAAGAAAACTTATTACTAAAAGCACAAAAGCAAGCCTTAACCGAACGAGCGGAATTCATTGAGGACGTTGTTGCCGAAATGGCGGCACAAGTCTATCAATGATTACCCGCTTTTTGTTTTGGTTTTGGCTTTTACTCAAACTGGAGGGAGGTGATACCATGATGGCGATGTTTTTTGCACAGCGTGTGATTCTTGGGAAGACTGCTTACTCGGAGGTGCCGACTACCTTGCAGCCGGGAGTGAAGGATATTCTGGTTGATAGTGGGTTGGATTTCTTGATTACTGGTGATAGTAGTATTTTGTAAGAATTAAAAGAGACTTTGTTGTCACTCAAAGTCTCTCTCTTTTCTTCGGTTTATTAAAATGGAGAGAAGGTTAGTAGAGGTGAGTTTTTTTTGATAGACCTTCAATTCATTTTCTATGTTGTTTAATCGTTCGTTCTGAATTAGTTGGATCTCGTCATTAGACTTAATGGTTGATTTCAAATCATTTATGACAGAAACTAATTCGGAAATAGACTCGTTCAATTGTCTACTTTCAACATGTCCACGTTGATAGAAAAATACCGCTAATGCAAGAGATGCAACCCCTAAAAGTATGCCCGTCCATGTAATGAAGTTTCTTTCGCCGGACAGACCGAAAGCAGCATAGATAGTCGCGAGTAAAATAACAATAAATAGTATTACTGCTACTAAGCCATATGTAGACATAAAGTTTTTCAACTTGTTGATTTTCTTCATCCCCCTTTTTTTGTTTTCAAAAGTATGTTACCAACTTATAAAGAATTGTAAAGAGGGAGATTGCATATAGACAGATTTGGACAATAACGTGTCGTAACAGCACCTTAGTATGAGGTGTTTTTTTAATTACTCTAAATTGGGTGATTATGGTATGATGGGATAAATAGATTTTGTTCCGCAATCGGGCCATTTAGGGTTAAAGCGTAACTTGAAAAATGGAATACTCTTGTATTGATGAGGAGGCTTGAAAGTTTGAAAAAACTTTTATTAAGTTTAATTATTATTATGATTATGATTATGATTTTTTTATACTCTTATCAATATCCAATAATGAGTAATGAGGAAGCGATAGCCAGCGCTAAAAAATACTTGCAATTACAGGAAGAAGAAAAGAGTAAGTCATTAGAAAAAACGGATTGGAATAATACTCCGTCAGAAAATATCAGTGTATCGTTACATCAAAAGATCGGGTTTTGGAATAAACTTACAAATAAAATGGAGTGGGAAGTAACATTAACCTATCAAAAACAGTACCCAATGGTTGTTATAGACGCCTATACAGGTAAACTTATTGGAATTTATGGACCGTCAAATTGAGTAAATTCAGGAGTACAATCAATAAACGATAGCTTTAAGTGAATTAAATTTGTACTTCAATCGGGCCAGATAAAAGATTAATTGTTGTATTCAAGTTCGGGCTTTAATACTAAATTTAAGAAGGAGGAGAAGAAAATTATTGGTTTAATAGTATTATTATTTCTCTTATTACTAATCTCTTTAAATATTGGATCCTTCTTATTGTTGAAAAGAGAAAATCTTAGTTTAGTTATTATTTTAGGAATTATTATGATGATGCTTTTCGATGTTCTTGGTATTAAAGGTGGAGAATTATTTCTTCGTTTCGGAGGAGGAGAAGGCCATGGTTATTTTGCAGCAATGTGTGCTGTGTTTACTTTCGTTAATGGATTTCTACTTGTAACGACCGTAATTATCATGTTTATTATCAGAGTAATAAGAAATAAAAAAAGAATTTCCTCGTAATACAATCGGGGGCGTTGACTGAACAACTAATACGCACCAAACGGGCCAGATTTAGTAAAAGAGAGGCTTCGCATATGAATAACAAGTGGTACGGGGTATATGCCATGATATTAGGTATTGTATCTTTTTTTACAGGTGAAATTGTCACTTTCATAATGCTTGGTTTTATATTAATAGCTTTAATTAACATCAACACAACCTTGAAAGTATATTTCAAAAAAGACAATGAACAGAAAGAGAAAGATGAATAAATCGCTTTCAAAATGCTTTCATTCGTTCAGTTATCGGGGGCGTTTGTTGAACAACAAGAGATCGTCTATTGACGGTCTTTTTTATGTCGTATTTGGACCATGATGTGTAGTAGCGAGACTTTTAAAAGGAAAGGTCCGTTAAGTGGTTAATTATGGTATTATCATACTGATTAGTTTTTCAACTATCATTAAGGACTTTTAAGGGCGGTTCAGAATCTTCATTGCTCGATAGGGTTGAATAACTGATTGAGTAATGTTAATTATTAATTTTTAAGGTGGTTCATCTATGAGATTAAAAAATTTATTTGGAACATTACTTGGCTTTACCATAGCACTTTTAATACTTGGGTTTTGGCGAGTATGATTGGAGTTTATGGATTATATGTTTGATAGGTGCAACAATTGGTCATTTTGCAATTGCTTTTATCTCGAAAATCAACTAAAAAAATAAGTAAAAGTAAAAGTGTAAATGGTTTATTCGGTTTTTTTAAGCAAAAGGTTGCGTTTATTGAAAAAGTCAACATACTAATTGTTGGCTTTTTTATCTCGCAGTGGGACGATAACGTGTCGTAACAATACCTTATATGAGATGTTTTTTAAATAACTCCCAATTGGTAGAAGCCTATTTTGATTCTGAAGGAAATTCATACGTCTTCAGATGAATGTGATTTATCAATTTGACTGTAGGTCCTGAAGAAATCTCATAGGTCATTCGGTCTTTCCCTATGGGAATCCAGTGTCCACCATCGGTAGGCTCGATTTCAAATGTAATTTGCAATTGAAAGCCCCGAAAGTCATTAACTCTTCTTGTTTCTATCACCTCAATATCCCAAGGAGCTACATGAGGTGAAAAATCCTTAACAATCTTCGGATGATAAAAGATATTTAAGTCATTTTCAATATAAGGAGTAAGCATAACCATGAGCATGTCCTGTAACCTAAGCTCTTCAGAGTCTTGAGTTGGTTCAGCTGATGAAACGATTGTTGTCTGATTAGAAGTAGTTAGAACTAGGGTTAAGATAAAAACAAGGGATAGGATAAAAGCGATCAACATCTTTCTCATTCTCATTAATCCACCTCTTTACGACTTTATCTAATCAGTTATATTGTTACCATTTTCCGAATGAAGTATGCGCTTATTGAAACTATGAGGGGGGCGTTAGTTGAATAACATGAAATCGGAAATTGATATTTTTCTTTATGTCGCATTCAGGACGATAACGTGTCGTATGAACACCTTATATGAGATGTTTTTTTATTACTCAGAATTTGGTGATTATGGTACGATGGAATAAATAGATATTGTTCCGCTAACGTGCCAGAAGAAGTAGATATTTATCTGTTTAAATTTTAATGTCAAAATTATATCAAACTAAGGTGGATGGTTAAACATGATAAAGTATCCAATCCTAGAAAAGGATGCAATGATAGGCGTAACTGCACCATCATCTGGAGTACCGAGTGAATTACATGGATTATTAAACTCTGCATTTAAAAGTATGGAAAAGAAAGGTTTCCACATAATTAGTGATGAAACCGCTTGGACTCAGGATAAGGCAAAATCTGCGTCGGCTAAAAAACGTGCGGAAGAGTTTAATAAAATGATGATTGATGAAGAGATACAACTAATTATTCCACCTTGGGGTGGAGACCTACTTATTGAGACTCTTGAGTATATTGACTTTGAAAACATACAGAATAAATGGATATTGGGTTATTCCGACATTAGTACCCTACTGTTAGCAATCACATTAAAAACTGGGGTTGCTACTGCTCATGGAACAAATTTAGTGGATTTAAGGGGAGAGTATTCTGATGATACAACAGCCATGTGGCAATCTGTTTTATCCACTAAAATGGGTGAATCGATTCTCCAACATTCATCGGAAAAATATCAGAAAGAATGGCAACATGATAACCCTACTCCTAATATTTTCAATCTAACAGAACAAACTTACTGGAAATCAACTGAAAATAAAAAGGTTAAGGTGCAGGGCCGTTTACTTGGCGGATGTATTGACACAATTAGGCATTTAGTTGGCACACCATATGGCGATGTACAGAATTTCAAGAAAAATTATATTGAGGGAGATTCTATCATTTGGTATCTCGAGGGTTGCGAGTTATCAACCACTGACTTACGTAGATCACTCGTACAAATGAAATTCGCTGGTTGGTTTGAGAATTGTACTTGTATTATGTTTGGTAGAAGTCCTGCCAATACACCTGTTGAAAATTATACAGTTGAAGATGTCTATAATGAACTTTCAAAAGAGCTTCAGATTCCTCTCTTATACGATATTGATTGCGGTCATGTTCCACCACAAATCACCTTCATAAATGGAGCATACGCTCAAGTTGAATCAGATAATGGTCAAGGTACTATATTACAAACCCTTAAATAAAATTGTCCGGATATTAAATAACCAATGTGAACCTAACGGGAGCGTTTGTCGAATTCATATATTCCACAATCAGGCACGTTTACGTGTAGAGGAATATTATAAGAATAATTATTATTTGAACTTATAAAGAGGGAATTATTATTTTAATTTTGTTTGGTCTCTTAATTTCTTTTGTTACGGTAATTATATTTTTGATATTATCGGTTAAGATTATAATCTCATTTATTAAAAAGAAACCATTTCCTAAAAAATTATTGTTTGCAATGTTATTTGGGGTTATATTGGTATCCTCAATCTATGTATATAAGGTGTATTCTTTTACATTTGATAATATTGATAAAGAATTCATCCAAAACGGACCTGGTCCTGTTTTATCGCCTACTGAGGAATATACGGCAAATGCTTATTATGAACCATATGGTGGTGCAGCAGGAGGAGTTAATGTGTGGGTAGAAATAACAAAACATCATGAAAATAACAATAAGAAAATAATTTATTATAGTGATGCAAATGACAATACTCTTCTGGACTGGGTAGATGAAAAAACGTTATTCATAACCAACTCAGGACCTTATAACAACAGTATTAAATTAGATGTGGAAACAGAGATTTATCATGATAGAGGATTAGCATGTCGGAGTTGGTTAATGAAGGATGAGTATGAAACTTGTCATCAAAAATAGTCTTTTATTGTAAAACTAACGGGGGCAATAAACAAATAAGTCCCGTGCGCAATCTGGCCATTTTGTTGCATAAATGAATTTCACGGTGGAGGGGAATGATTAAAATGGAACTAGAAAAACTTTTATCAAAGATGGCAATAGAAGGTGTGATTCATGGCGGTTCAGAGATTAATGAGGCAATGGGTGCAGTATCAGATGAAACGAGATCATTATGTGCACAAATGAATAATGGTGTTTATACTAACGATCAAATTAGACAACAAGTTTCTAAAATTATAGGTCGAGATTTAGATGAAGGTTTTTCTTTGTTTTTACCCTTTACAGCAGACTTTGGAAAGAATATTAAAGTTGGAAAAAATGTATTTATTAATTCTGGGTGTCGGTTCCAAGATCAAGGTCAAATCATTATTGGAGACCAATGTTTGATTGGTCATAATGTGGTTTTGGCAACAATAAATCATGATTATAACCCATTAAATAGAGGAACCCTGCATCTAAAACCAATTGTATTGAAAGAGAACACTTGGATTGGTTCCAGTTCAACTATACTTCCCGGCGTTACAGTCGGTGAAAACTCAATAGTTGCTGCTGGATCAGTAGTTACTAGAGATGTCGCCCCTAACACAATTGTCGGCGGAAATCCTGCAAAATTCATATCAAATTTAGAGGATAAAATAAAATAATAATCACTTCAAATACAAATAATTCCGATTACTATTTATGAATACTCGATTGACCGGCTTATCTACTGAAATCGCGTGCGATGGCTTCACAAGTAATCACCCCCAATACCGCAATCGGGGGCTGATTGCTGAATGAGTTTTACTGAAGTCAACATACTAATTGTTGGCTTTTTTATGTCGCATCCGGACTCTAATGTGTAGAGAGATATTATTAACGAAATCCCTCTAAAATTCGGATTATGTTACCACCATAATCAAGTTCTACAACTACCATGAAGTTTGGTTGTAAGGTCCTGTTTGATCTTTGTTTTTCAAATGAATTAGGAACTGAATCTATAAATTTTATTATCAGACAAGAACAGGAAAGTGAGTATGCATCAACTGAGAAGATTGTAGAGATTGTATTTGCATCTGCGGTTCAATATGATCAAAATGAACATAAGATGGTTTCACGAATCAGACAAATAGATTCATTCATACCAGAAGTTTCAAATTGAATTTAAAAGGATTATCATTACAAATTTTCACTCTTTGATCTGTAATATTCCGGAAATATCTTTTGTGAAAATATCCAACTCAAGACCGAATTGCCAGTCCAACAACGGTATATAAAGTAACCACCCTGCTTACTGTGCAGTTAGCGGAGGGTGGTTACTTTTTTCTTTTGGTGTGTAGCGCAGTTACAACAGTTGCTGTCACTGCTCTATCGATTCCACTTTTCTCAAATTCATAAAATGATCAGCTCATTCTATAATAATTGGTTGTCGGATCTCTGTTTCATTTTTTCAAATCAAATTAAGAAGCAATCCAACCAGCGTTTATCACAAGTTAACCAATACCGAAAAACATCGGAACAAATGCATTGATTCTACACAGACTTTTTCAACAGAGACATCAGAGAACTTCCTCATTGGTATTCCATGACTAAGAACCATACCAGTTTAATAGTTAGAATACCAACCTAAGTGCTTTACCTAGAGTTGAACCAACGTTCTTAGAGTCAAAAGTGGTTTTGGCGCTCTAAGAAAGGGAAGTCTGATGGCAATTTTCTAGGAACCCAAAAAGCACAATGTTTTAGCTAAGAAAGTTGCTCACTCCAAGAACTATAGAATCAGCTATGGAATTCTATCAATTTGTTTTTTTATCGAAATGAAGAAAATTACTAATACATACAGTTGTTCAGCACTCTTCAAACGTCTAAATACGAACATTTTTGTTCAATTCAACTAAAAGTGTTCGCCTTTTCTGTTGACGTTATGTTAATCGATTGTTAAGATGATTACGAACTTACTTATATCTCTCATATATCCCGGGAATATGGCCCGAACGTTTCTACCCGATAACCGTAAATTATCGGACTATGAGAGAAAGTGCACCCTTTACTTAGGATAGGTCTGTCCTTTTTTGTAAAAGGCTACTTATCTAGGGCAGGGAACTTTCTCTTTTTCGAGAAAGTTCCCTGTCCGTTTTTTTATTTCTACAAATCATCTATGTATGCAAATGTGGGAGGGAAGACAGTGAACGCACAAGTTGGAGTCATTATGGGAAGTGTTTCCGATTGGGAAACGATGAAACATGCGTGTGAATCATTGGATCAAGTCGGGATTCCTTATGAAAAGCAAGTAGTTTCCGCACACCGTACACCTGAATTGTTATTTGAGTACGCAGAATCTGCACGAGAACGAGGCTTGAAGGTCATTATCGCCGGGGCTGGCGGGGCTGCTCATCTACCTGGTATGACGGCGGCTAAGACAACATTGCCTGTTATTGGAGTTCCTGTTCAATCAAAAGCGTTAAATGGAATGGACTCATTGCTTTCAATTGTCCAAATGCCTGGCGGAGTACCTGTTGCGACTGTTGCAATTGGAAAAGCTGGTGCCACCAATGCAGGTTTATTAGCAGCTCAAATTCTCGGCAGTTGTAATGCTGAAGTTGCCGATAGATTAGAAACAATCCGAAATGAAACGAAAGTAAAGGTGTTAAAAAGCAATGACCAACTTACCTAACGTAATTTTACCAGGACAAACAATTGGCATCATCGGCGGCGGCCAGCTGGGAAGAATGATGGCTTTGTCTGCGAAGGCTATGGGTTTTCGTATTGCAGTATTAGATCCAACAAAGGACTGTCCATGCGGGCAAATTGCTGATATTGAAATTAATGGCGCCTATGACGACTTAGATGCGATCCAACAACTTGCTGAAGTGAGCGATGTCATTACGTATGAATTCGAGAATGTAAGTTTTGAAGCATTAGCGTGGTTAGAAGAGCATAGTTACTTGCCACAAGGAGCAGAACTTTTAAAATCTACACAGAATCGAATCACAGAAAAAGACGCAATCACGAAAGCAGGAGCTCAGGTTGCACCATACGGAATCGTGAAAAATGTAACGGACATTCATGAGAACATCAATACGTTAGGGTATCCATGTGTGATGAAAACAACTCGTGGAGGATACGATGGAAAAGGACAACTTGTGATTCAATCAGAGTCTGATATTGCACAAGCTTCGGACCTTCTGAAAAACGGTACATGTGTCATTGAAAAATGGATTCCATTTACAAAAGAAATCTCTGTAATCGTCACTCGAAAAACAACTGGTGAAATGAAATGTTTCCCTGTTGCAGAAAATATCCATCATGAGAACATTTTGCACAAAAGTATTGTTCCTGCACGAATTAGTGGGGATACCTCGCGCAAAGCGACAGAGCTTGCGAAGCAATTAGCGGAGCGGCTAAATCTTGTCGGTACGTTAGGTGTTGAAATGTTTGTAACCGAACAGGAAGAGATTCTCATAAATGAATTGGCACCGCGCCCTCATAACTCAGGTCATTATACGATGGAAGCATGTCAGACATCGCAATTTGAACAACATATTCGGGCAGTGTGCAATTGGTCTTTAGGGAAAACGGATTTAATGAGCCCTGTTGTGATGGTCAATATTCTCGGCGAGCATGTGGAGGACCTTCTAAGGGTGATTCCTGAAGCAAAGAATTGGAAAGTTCATCTATATGGCAAGAAAGATGCGATTACGAAACGTAAAATGGGTCATGTAAATGTATTACGAAACTCAGTGGAACAAGCACTCGCTGAGATTGAACAAAGTAGAATTTGGAATCACTAATTGAGTCAAGACGTTTAGAATCTATCTATAAAAAAACATTATTCTTTACTGCGGAGGTTCTTCAGATGGAAAAGCGAGAATTGCTATATGAAGGCAAGGCCAAAAGAATTTATGCAACAGAGGATCAGAACGTTGTATGGGCAGAATACAAGGATTTTGCAACAGCCCTCAATGGTGAGAAAAAAGAAGAAATCGCTGGTAAAGGTGTATTGACGAACGGCATTACTAGCCTTCTATTTTTAAAGCTTCATGAGGCAGGAATTCCAAGTCATTTTATTAAACAGATTTCCGAAACTGAGCAACTCATCAAGAAAGTCACGATCATTCCTCTTGAAGTGGTAACCCGCAATATTGTTGCTGGTAGCCTGTCCAAACGACTTGGAGTAGAAGAAGGTCAGCCGTTAAAACAACCAATTGTTGAATTTTATTACAAAGATGATGCGCTTGGAGATCCTTTGTTAACCGAAGCACATATTCAAGAATTAAACCTCGCAACTGAAGAGGAAGTACTGCTTTTGAAACAAAAAGCCTTGGAAGTGAATACAATTTTATCAAGCCTTTTTGCTGAAATAGGAGTTCGTTTAATAGACTTCAAGTTAGAGTTTGGAAAACTTGCTGATGGTGAAATTCTTTTAGCAGATGAAATTTCTCCAGATACGTGCCGATTGTGGGACGCTGAAACAGAAGAAAAGCTCGATAAGGATGTATTCCGTCGTGATCTAGGAAATTTAGTTGATGGTTATCAAACAATCTATTCAAAACTAGGAGGGCGTCAATATGTATAAAGTAAAGGTATTTATCACGTTAAGAGAAAATGTTTTGGATCCCCAAGGTACAGCCGTGGAATCTGCTTTACACAGTATGGCGTTTGAGGCCGTTCGTGACGTCCGGATTGGCAAATACATGGAGTTGACCATTGAAAAAACCGATCAAAATATCGACGACGCAATTAAAGAAATGTGTGAGCGCCTTTTAGCCAATACAGTTATTGAAGATTATCGCTATGAAATCGAGGAGGTTGTCGCGCTGTGAAATTTGCTGTGATCGTATTTCCGGGCTCCAACTGTGATATCGATATGTTTCATGCCATTCAGGACGAATTAGGTGAAGAAGTAGAATACGTACCGCATACAGCGGATAGCTTAGAGGGATTTGATGGGATACTTTTGCCTGGCGGTTTCTCCTATGGAGATTATCTCCGCACAGGCGCAATTGCTCGCTTCTCAAAAATAATGGCGGAAGTGGTAAAAGCGTCGGCTGCAGGAGTTCCAATACTAGGCGTATGTAATGGTTTTCAGATCTTATTGGAAGCTGGATTATTACCGGGAGCGATGCGGAAAAACCGTGATCTAGCATTCATTTGTAAACAAACACAGCTAAAAGTAGAAAATAATACGACGATGTTTACGACTAGCTACGAAAAGGGAGAAACGATTACTCTACCAATTGCTCACGGTGAAGGCAATTACTATTGCGATGAAGAAACGTTGTCACAGTTAAAGGAAAACAATCAAATTGCATTTACGTATGATGTGGATAATCCAAATGGCAGCTTAGAGAATATTGCAGGAATCGTAAATGAAAACGGAAACGTATTAGGAATGATGCCTCATCCGGAACGTGCCGTCGATCGTTTACTTGGAAGTGAAGACGGATTAAAGCTATTTCAATCAATCGTAAGAAATTGGAGGGAAAGTTATGTCGTTAATGCTTGAGCCAAGTCCGGAAATGATTAAATCACAACGTGAATATGCAGCTATGGGTCTTACAGATGAAGAGTTTGTAATGGTTGAAAACATGCTAGGACGCACACCGAACTATACCGAAACAGGTTTGTTTTCTGTTATGTGGTCAGAGCACTGTTCCTATAAAAATTCCAAGCCTATTTTAAAAAGGTTTCCAACCTCTGGGGAACACGTGCTTCAAGGACCTGGGGAAGGTGCAGGAATTGTCGACATTGGTGATGGGCAAGCGGTCGTTTTCAAAATCGAGAGCCACAATCACCCATCTGCAATCGAGCCTTATCAAGGTGCAGCAACTGGAGTTGGCGGGATTATCCGCGATGTGTTTTCAATGGGTGCTCGTCCAATCGCCGTATTAAATTCACTACGTTTCGGTGAATTGGAAAATGCTCGAGTAAAGTATTTGTTCAAAGAAGTGGTTGCGGGAATTGGCGGATACGGGAATTGTATTGGTATCCCAACAGTCGGCGGCGAAATTCAATTCGATCCTTCCTACGAGGGGAATCCACTGGTCAATGCCATGTGCGTCGGTTTGATCAACCATGAAGATATTCAAAAAGGACAAGCCCACGGAGCCGGCAATAGTGTCATGCACGTCGGAGCAAAAACGGGTCGTGATGGCATTCACGGAGCAACTTTTGCATCAGAAGAATTGACGGATTCGTCTGAAGGGAATCGTCCAGCAGTTCAAGTTGGAGATCCTTTCTTGGAGAAACTGCTAATGGAAGCTTGCCTTGAGCTAATTCAGCATGATGCACTTGTTGGGATCCAGGATATGGGAGCAGCAGGCCTTGCAAGCTCATCAGCGGAGATGGCGTGTAAAGCAGGTATGGGAATTGAGATGAATCTTGACCTTGTCCCTCAGCGTGAACCCGGAATGACCGCTTATGAAATGATGCTATCAGAATCTCAAGAGCGAATGCTCATTGTCGTTAAAAAGGGCAGCGAACAAGAAATTGCAAAACTATTTGCGAAGTATAATCTTGAAGCAGTAGCTGTCGGATCTGTTACGGAAGAGAAAATGCTGAAACTTACCCATAAAGGCGAAGTTGTTGCGAACGTTCCAGTTGATGCTTTGGTAGAAGAAGCACCCGTTTATTACAAACCATCTAGTGAACCACAATATTTCCGTGACTTTCAAGCAATGACAAACGTAGCTCCTGTTATTGATGACTATAAAGAAACGTTGGTTGGTTTACTTTCACAGCCCACAATTGCAAGTAAAGAGTGGGTTTATAATCAGTTCGACACTATGGTGAGGACGAATACAGTTGTCCCTCCAGGTTCCGACGCTGCTGTTGTAAGAATTCGCGAAACGAACAAGGCGTTAGCCATGACTACAGATTGTAATGCCCGTTATCTTCACCTGGATCCAGAAGTTGGAGGGAAAATTGCTGTAGCTGAAGCTGCTCGCAATATCGTATGTTCAGGAGCTGAACCATTAGCGGTTACGGATAACTTGAACTTTGGAAATCCTGAAAAACCGGAGATTTTCTGGCAAATCGAGAAAGCGGCAGATGGAATTAGTGAAGCTTGCAAAATCTTGAGTACACCTGTTATTGGTGGCAATGTATCCCTTTATAACGAGACAAATGGTGAGGCGATTTATCCGACACCTGTTATCGGAATGGTAGGTCTTATCAAAGATCTAGCCCATATCACAACGCAGGAATTCAAAAATTCAGGTGACCTGATATATGTCATTGGGGATGCGAAAACAGAATTCGGAGGCAGTGAGCTGCAAAAAATGACGGAAGGAAAAATCTTCGGTAAGTCTCCTTCTATCAACTTGGAACTAGAAATGCTGCGCCAGCAACAGCTGTTAAGAGCCATTCAAAATGGATGTGTTGCTTCTGCTCATGATCTCTCAGAAGGCGGTCTTGCAGTTGCTTTGTCAGAATCACTTTTCGGAACAAATTTAGGTGCCCGTATTATTGTTCATATGGAAGCAGTTACAGAATTATTTAGTGAAACTCAATCTAGATTTGTTGTATCGGTTGCCCCTGAACAACGTGTTGCTTTTGAAAGCATTGTTCAAGATGCAAGGTGTATAGGTACGGTCACGAATAATAAAATTTTAACCATTTCCCATGAGCAAGACGGTTTGTTAATCGATACAAGTGTTCAATCATTAGAGCAGGCTTGGAAAGGTGCGATTCCATGCTTGCTGAACTAAAGGGATTAAATGAGGAGTGTGGCTTGTTTGGCATCTGGGGACACCCGGATGCTGCGCAAGTAACCTATTACGGATTACACAGCCTGCAGCATCGCGGTCAAGAAGGAACAGGGATGGTTTTGGCGAAAGACGGAAAGCTGTCTAGTGTAAAAGGTGAAGGATTAGTAACGGAAGTCCTCACTGCAGAGAAGATGCAGACTTTGTCTGGAAATGCAGCAATTGGCCATGTCCGCTATACAACGGCGGGCGGAGGCGGTTATGAAAATGTCCAGCCTCTGTTATTTAACTTTCAAAATGAATCGATGGCGATGGCTCACAATGGAAATATCGTGAATGCGGATCAGTTGAAATCAGAATTGGAAGCACAAGGCAGTATTTTTCATAGCACATCTGACACTGAAGTACTCGCACATTTGATTCGAAAAGGCGGTTCTTCAGAGTTGAAAAGTCGTATTACAAATGGACTTAACTCATTAAAAGGCGCGTATGCGTATTTAATCATGACGGATACAGAAATGTTCGTCGCAATGGATCCGAACGGACTTAGACCTTTATCACTTGGGCTGCTAGGTGACGCTTATGTTGTCGCATCTGAAACGTGTGCGCTGGATATAGTAGGAGCGGATTTCCTCCGAGATATTGAACCAGGAGAACTGCTGATCATCAATGATGAGGGAATCACGAGTGAACGGTTCGCTGTTTGCAAACAACGGTCCATGTGTACGATGGAGTATGTGTACTTTTCTCGTCCTGATAGCAACATTGATGGCATTAATGTTCATACAGCACGCAAAAATCTCGGCAAGCAGCTCGCAATTGAAAAATTAATTGAGGCGGATGTTGTGACCGGTGTTCCTGACTCCGGCAATTCAGCAGCAATTGGATATGCGGAAGCGAGTGGCATTCCTTATGAAATGGGATTACTGAAAAATCGTTATGTCGGCCGGACGTTCATTCAACCTTCTCAATCGTTAAGAGAACAAGGTGTGAAAATGAAACTGTCTCCTGTTCGCGGGGTTGTTGAAGGAAAAAGAGTCGTTATGGTAGACGATTCGATTGTCCGCGGCACGACCAGCAAAAGGATTGTACAAATGTTGAAAGAGGCGGGCGCGACAGAAGTCCATGTCCTCATCAGCTCGCCTCCTATTAAAAATCCATGTTTTTACGGGATTGACACATCCGATAAAGACGAGTTGATTGCCGCTAAAAAATCAGTTGAAGAAATTCGTGAACTTATTGGCGCGGACTCTCTCACATTTTTAAGTGTTGAAGGCACAGTTGAAGCAATCGGAAGACCATTTGAAGGTGAGAACCGAGGACAGTGTCTCGCTTGCTTTAACGGAAAGTATCCTACTGAGATCTATTCCGATCAAGAAATAGATTTCATAAAATGCTGAGTGAAGGAGACCTCAATCCATGTCAAATGCATACAAATCGGCGGGAGTAGATATTGAAGCAGGATACGAAGCTGTCTCTCGCATGAAAAAACATGTACAGAAAACGATGCGGCCGCAAGTACTAAACGGACTTGGCGGATTCGGCGGGATGTTTGATTTATCCCACCTAGACTTACGTGAACCGGTACTTGTCTCAGGTACAGATGGAGTAGGAACGAAGCTTTTACTTGCGATGATGATGGATCAGCACGAAAGTATCGGCATCGACTGTGTAGCTATGTGCGTGAACGATATTATCGTACAAGGTGCAGAACCTCTGTATTTTTTAGACTACATTGCTTGTGGAAAAGCAGATCCTGAAAAGATTGAAAGTATCGTAAAAGGTGTCTCGGATGGTTGTGTCCAAGCAGGTTGTGCATTAATCGGGGGCGAGACGGCTGAAATGCCGGGTCTGTATAGCGAGGAAGAGTATGACTTAGCAGGTTTTACAGTAGGTGCTTGTGAAAAACAGGATTTGATAACTGGGGAAAACATTCAAGCAGGCGATTGCATTATCGGATTAGCTTCAAGTGGCATTCACAGTAACGGGTATTCACTCGTACGCAAAATTTTGTTAGAAGATGCAGCAATGGATCTAGCTGAATTCATTCCTGAACTTGGGTGTGACCTCGGAGAAGAACTCTTAAAGCCTACGAAGATTTACGTAAAGTCTATTTTAGCTGCATTGAAAGAGTATGAAATTAAAGGAATGGCTCATATAACGGGGGGTGGATTCATAGAAAACCTCCCTAGAATGATGCCAGGAGATTTAGGTGTGGAAATCCAGTCTGGTACTTGGGAAATCCATCCTATATTTAGTCTTATAGAGGAGACTGGGAGTATCCCACGAGAGGATATGTACAATATCTTTAATATGGGGATAGGAATGGCGCTTGTAGTGAATGAGGCATCAGCCGATGAACTCGTTTCTTCTTTTGAAAAGCATGGCGAACAAGCCTATCGAATTGGGAAAGTTGTCAATCAACCCGGTGTCTCTTTTATAGGTGAAGCATGAAGAAAATTGCAGTATTTGCATCAGGGAGCGGCAGTAACTTCCAAGCAATTGTGGATGCAGTAAACGCAGGAACACTAGATGCAGAAATTCGTTTGTTAGTGTGTGATCAACCATCAGCGGCTGTTTTACAAAGAGCTCAACAAGCTAGAATCGATAGGTTTTGCAAATCCCCTAAAGATTTCGTTGACAAAACAGCGTTTGAAAAGGAAATTGTTCAGCAGCTTAAATCACGTGATATTGAGTTCATCGTGCTCGCTGGATATATGCGACTGATTGGGACTGCGATTCTGAAGGAATATCCGGAGTCGATTGTTAATATCCATCCTTCGTTATTGCCGGATTTTCCAGGGAAAGATGCTATTGGACAAGCAATGGATGCTGGTGTTCAAGTAAGTGGTATGACTATACATTATGTCGATGCAGGTATGGATACAGGTCCTATTATTGCTCAAACCGAAATTCAGATACATGCAAATGATTCAAGAGATGACGTACAAAAACGAATTCAACAGGCAGAGCATATTTGCTACCCAAAAGTACTTCAGGAGCTGTTCACCAAAGAAACAACAAATACTGCTCCTTGATTTGTTGGGAAAGTATTTTAATCAGTAATGGATAGATGACATACTCGCGCATATATGGGGAGGAAAATTCGGATGAAACGTGCATTGCTTAGTGTTTCAGATAAAACAGGAATTGTTGAGTTTGCGAAAGGTCTGAAAGAGACAGGATTTGAAATCGTGTCTACTGGAGGAACAAAAAAAACACTCGCTGAACATGGAATTGAAGTGATCGGGATCGAGGAAGTAACGAAATTTCCTGAAATTATGGACGGCAGAGTGAAAACATTGCATCCTAACGTTCATGGAGGGTTATTGGCAAGAAGAAATGATGACGCACATCTTGCTCAATTAGCTGAGCATCATATTCAGCCAATCGATTTAGTTTGTGTCAATTTATATCCATTCCAACATACAATCGCAAAACCTGACGTTACTCCCGAAGAAGCGATTGAAAACATCGATATTGGCGGTCCGACAATGCTTCGTTCTGCTGCGAAAAACCACGAATTCGTGACAGTAGTTGTAGATCCGTCAGATTATGACATCGTGCTCGCTCAGTTTTCGGAAAACGGCGAAGTCTCTGGGCAAAAGAAACGCCAGCTTGCAGCAAAAGTATTCCGTCATACAGCTGCCTATGATGCAGTAATCTCCGAGTATATGACTCAGCTTGCAGAAGAAGAGAACCCTGAAAGTGTAACGCTTACGTATAATTTAAAACAATCTCTTCGTTACGGTGAAAATCCCCATCAGAACGCTTCTTTTTATCAAAAACCATTAGGCTCTACGTTTTCTGTAGCCTATGGCACGCAATTACATGGTAAGGAGTTATCTTACAACAATATCAATGATGCAGACGCAGCGTTACTCATTGTCCGTGACTTTGAACAACCAGCGGCAGTTGCTGTAAAGCATATGAACCCATGTGGAGTAGGTGTCGGTGAAACCCTTGCTGAAGCATTCAGAAAAGCTTACGAAGCAGACTCGACTTCGATTTTCGGAGGAATCATCGCGTTGAATCGTGAAGTGGATTTAGAAACGTCAATGATGCTAAAAGATATCTTTCTAGAAATCATCATTGCACCTTCATTTACGAAGGATGCATTAGATGTTTTAACAGCTAAAAAGAATATTCGATTGTTGACTGTCGATTTTAAAGGAGAACGTAAAAACGAGCAAAAAACGACATCGATCCAAGGTGGATTACTTGTTCAGGATTTAGACACGTACGGGTTCGATCAGGCAACGATTTCCATCCCGACAAAGCGTGAACCTTCTGAAGAAGAATGGGCTGCACTAAAGTTAGGTTGGAAAGTTGTGAAACATGTGAAATCCAATGCAATTGTCGTTAGCGGAGAACAGATGACATATGGAATTGGCGCAGGACAAATGAACCGCGTTGGTGCAGCAAATATCGCGCTTGCGCAAGCAGGTGACAAGGCAACTGGTGCTGCACTCGCATCCGATGCATTTTTCCCAATGGATGACACAGTCGAAGCGGCAGCCAAAGCTGGGATTACTGCGATTATCCAGCCAGGCGGATCTGTCCGTGATGAGGATTCCATTAAAAAAGCAGACGAATACGGTATTGCAATGGTCTTTACAGGCGTTCGCCATTTTAAACACTAAGTTTTGAATGCTAAAACAACGTACATATTTTCATTAAACCTAGAGGTGATTCCATGAACGTATTAGTGATTGGCAGAGGCGGTCGCGAGCATGCGCTGGCGAAGAAACTATCGATGAGTAACGGTGTGCAAACAGTATTTGTAGCTCCAGGCAATCCTGGGATGGAAGATGTGGCAGAACTTGTTCCAATTCCTGAAGAAAATCATAAAGATCTCATTGCTTTCGCTAAAGAACGAAACGTTTCATTGACGATCGTAGGACCCGAAACACCATTGGTCAATGGCATTGTGGACGATTTCAAAGCGGCAGGACTACGCGTATTCGGTCCTGACAAACGGTCTGCCATTATTGAAGGAAGTAAAACCTTCGCTAAAGAGCTAATGAAGATGTATAGAATTCCAACTGCTGCTTATGAAACATTTACAGATTTTGAAACTGCGATGAAATACTTAGATGTAGTTGGCGTACCAATTGTGATAAAAGCAGATGGACTTGCTGCTGGAAAAGGTGTCGTCGTTGCTCAAACGAATGAAGAAGCGGTTGAAGCACTACAAGACATGCTCGTGCAATCGAAATTCGGAAAAGCTTCAGCATCTGTTATTATGGAAGAATTTTTGGAAGGCGAAGAGTTTTCATTAATGGCTTTTGTGAATGGTAAGAATGTCTATCCAATGGTGATTTCTCAAGACCATAAGCGGGCATTTGACGGTGACACCGGACCGAATACAGGAGGAATGGGTGCTTATTCTCCAGTGCCGCAAATTCCTCAACGAGTTATTTCTGATGCCATCGAACTAATCTTGGAGCCTACTGCGTATGCGATGGTAGCAGAAGATCGCTCTTTTACTGGCGTTCTCTATGCAGGAGTTATCGTAACTAAGAAAGGACCGAAAGTAATAGAATTCAATGCCCGCTTCGGCGACCCAGAAACACAAGTCGTATTGCCCCGATTGAAAAACGATTTAGTTGAAACGTTGCTCGCTGTTCTCGATCGTCAGTCTTACGAACTTGAATGGGACGAAGCATCTGTAGTGGGAGTAGTGGTCGCAGCTGAAGGTTATCCAGGGGAATTCGTCAAAGGAACTCCGTTAGTTGGTTTGAATTCGATTAGTGCAGTTGTAGATATTTTTCACGCAGGTACTTCGAAGAATGAAAACGGGGACTATGTGACGAATGGTGGCAGAGTGTTGCTTGCAACTGCGAAGGGAAAAGATCTTCTTGAAGCGAGCGAGTTGGTTTATAAAGAGTTAGAGAAGATTCATGAAGAGGGAGTATTTTGGAGAAGTGATATTGGACATCGCGCTATTGAATATGATTTTAAGTGAAATTTTTTGTCCAGAGTGAGATTCTAGAAATATTGTGAATCAAGAGGGAAGAGAGTTTTAAATTTCACCTTTAGGAACTCATTATTCTGAAAACCCACACCTAGATCTATTTACTAGGTGTGGGTTTTTGTCATTACTCTTATAAGCTAAAAATTGTTTCACACATTGTCATTAACCTTAAGGTATGAAATCTATTATTCAAATAAATTCTGATAATTGACTGGAGGTTTGGTATAATATAGTAGATATATTAAATTCGGAAATTCAACAACCGGACTAAACTGTCTGTGAAGACTGTTGTTTTCCGCTTCAGACTGCACGTTTTCCAAGGGGCGTGGCTTGAGCCTACTCGATCGCGAAAATTACTTGCCCTCGGGATCTCAAGACGCACGATGATCCATTCGGAGTCGGCCGTCTTCCGCTACAAGCAACAGAGCATATTAATATCAATAGCTTCTTTTTCAAACGGTCCAATTTTCAAAGGTAAATTAAATAAGTGAGGTGATAGTATGAATGCATTTATGTTAGAAGGATGGACGCCTATATTACTTTCGGGGATTTTGTTTATGGTAATCGTTTTCTTCATTTCTCGAAAAGTATCAAAAAGAGCTTTATATTCACTGGCGTTAGTATTGAGTTTAATCTGTATTGGCGTAGTTATTTTGAGTATGACGGTTGTTGGTGGTTGGGAAGGTATGGGAATAGCGATTGTTGCGATTAGTATTCTCATAGGAATATGGATAGGCACCATAATTGGTATTGCGAACAGAAAAGTAAGTATATAAATTATCCAGAAACGGGGGTAGTTATGTAACAAGCGCTGCTGGATTAATCGGTCTAAATAATCAATACAGTAAATGAATCAATGTAAGTTTGAAACAGGTCAATCAAATGTATAAGTGATCATCTAAAAGCTGTAAATTTTCGGTCGTCCAATAATAGACTAAATCAAAGTTAGGTGGAGAAAATATGATTTGGTTGCTTTTGCTGTTATATGCAATATTTATTTATTACTTCATTTTGAAGTGTGATTCTAAAACCTCTTCGACAATATTTTCTCTATTATCAGGGATATTTTTAATTTTGACAATCGCTCCTTTGTGGAGTGATAAACTTTTTACGATTTTTATAAATATAAGTGCGTTCTTTCCATTTGTCCTTGGAGCACTAGGCATTATATTGGGTTGGTTTGGAATTAAAGGTGGGGTTAGAGGAATCTTATTAGTTACAAATATCCTAGCAATATTCTTTTATCTTATCGTATTTCTAATAGGGACAGTGGGTTTTCAAGAACCATAACTTGGAAGTCTTTGTTTAATTCCTAAATCAGGCCATTTAGTTGCCGGATATCATTATTAATTTTTGAAACCTTCACCAATAGTTAATGTCAAATTTACGTATGGAGAATTGTTGTAGAATGTGCAACTTATTTTGAAAGGGGAATTTAGAAGCGGTGAAAAAAGCTATGTTTTCAGGAATTTTATTTTGTTCAATCTTGTTAGTTGGATGTAATACAACCGAGGTATTAGAAAGCGAGCAGGAATTAATGGTTTCTCAGAAAAACTTGGAGGATGATGGTATATCAAATTTAATATCTGAATTACATAATGAAATAATAAAATCTATTACAGAGCAAACGGAACTTGAAAGTGATTCACTATTACTAATGATAGATGGTGGTACTGATGAATTAACAGTTGCAGTAGGTTTCCCGAAGGATGCAAAAATTGATGATACATTGATACAACAAATAGTTGAAGATTCTATTAAGAATGTTTCAGAAACAGAAACAGTTACCGAAGAAAAAATAAAGATAAATATAAAGATTGAAAAATACAAAAAATAAAGTTCTTAAAGGATACAAACAGCCTTAAAAATAAAGTAGTTTATAAGTATGTGAAAAAATGTATTTAAACTAACGGAGGCATTATCGGCAGAAGGTTAGTTCCTTAATCGGGCCATTATCTAGCTTGCAGATTGTTGCTTTATGCTCCAGACGGAACGCTTACCGAGGGGCGTGGCTTGAGCCTCCTCAGTCGCAAAAAACGCTCCCTGCGGGGTCTCAAGGCGCACGCTGATCCCTTCGGAGTCGTCCGTCTTCCGTTCCAAGCAACGGAGTGTAGTTATTATAAAGCTTGCATTCAAGAATAGGGCCATTTTGAAGCATAT
The DNA here is from genome assembly GCF_059415065.1 of Sporosarcina sp. SAFN-010. Lineage (NCBI taxonomy): Bacteria > Bacillati > Bacillota > Bacilli > Caryophanales > Caryophanaceae > Sporosarcina > Sporosarcina sp. SAFN-010. Next base: position 271,084 of record NZ_JBPFDS010000003.1, read on the forward strand.
ATATAAGCGTCTGTGTAGTTGAATTGCGGAATAGAAAAAGGGGATATTGGATGACTACCATAGGTTTAATTAGGCACGGGATAACTGATTGGAATGATCTTGGTAAATCACAAGGTACATCGGATAATCCCTTAAACAAATTAGGTAGAAAGCAAGCTATTACTGTTGGCGATAGGCTTTTAGAAGAAGGTAAATGGGATATGATTATATCCAGCGACTTATCAAGGGCAATTGAAACTGCAGAAATCATTGGAAGTAGAATAAACTTAGCTATTAGCTGTTTTGACAAGAGGATTAGAGAAATAGATTGTGGAGAAATTGAAGGAACTACAGAAGAAGTCCGGGTGGCAATATGGGGTAGCAACTGGCGTGAAATAGACTTAGGAATGGAAAGCTTTGAAGATGTAGGTAAAAGAGGTATGGAATTCATTGAAGAACTAGCCCATACATATAACGGCAAGCGAATATTAATAGTGAGTCACGGGGCCTTAATCGGTTTGACCTTACAACGTTTACTCCCTACAATGTTCCAAACAACTTATATAGATAATACCTCGCTAACAGTATTGAATAATACAAATGGAAATTGGGATTGTATTCTATACAATTGTACGAGGCATTTGATATGAGTGTTAATTACCGCAATCGGGGGCTTTTCATTGACACCACTATGTCGCAATGGAACCATTTAACTTAATCAAAGACAGGAGAAATAATAATGAGTGGAGCTATTATACTTTGGTTAGTAGGTTTATTTATTCTGTATTTCGTAATTCGTACAGCAGTAAAAGATGGAATCAACATTTCCATTGTTGGTCAACTTATTGAGAAAAAATACGATTACAAGGAAGATGAAAAACCGTTTATAAAAACCGATTTAGATGATTAAAGAAAGTGAATTATTGTTCTAGTATTAATAATGGCTGTTGTAGTATATGGGGTTTCATCCAGAATCGGGTGCGTTTGCGTGATAAGGACAGTGCATCAAACGGCCCAGATTTTTAAATAGATTCTTAAATACGTTAGTAGGTGAATTTAGATGGAAAAGTTTTTAGTTAAAACAGGTGTGTATACGTTTATTATTTCTTTTTTATTGCTATTTATAGTTATACCCAGAGAAAAAAACACGACGGATTTGAATGGAATGAGTTCAGTTGTTGAAACCTCTTATCCAGAATTTTTCTTTAATCTCGCGTGTTATTCCATAATAATTTCAATCATTGCGGTTGTAGTTATGTATTTTGTTAAGTTTAGAAATAAATAGTAAAAGTTATGTCATTGCGAAGTAATTGTGGGCGTCTGTTTTATTATCAGATGCCCCAATACTGCAATCTGTATAGCCCTGGAAATAGTATCTTGGTTGAGGATAATGAATTAGGTCTAACATGGGTTGCACTACATGAAAATGATGACATCAAAGATTATGAAGAAGGACATGAAGTGGCTGTTTGGGTAGATGGTGGAATAGACACTTCTTCACCTGCATTTACTCAAGCATTAAATATTGAAATTATAAACTCGAAACAATGATAATTCCGTTCCGTAAACGGGGGCAATTCTGAAATAAGGATTATGTCGTTAAAGGGCCAAGTTGTTGAAGATAAAGTATGAATTTCAGGAGGATATTTTATGTTTGTAGTAAATGTAGAAGGGGCTATCCATCGCAATAATAAATGGCTTTTAATCCGCAGAAGTGAAAAGGAGGAACATGCTGGAGGGGATCTTTCATTAGTTGGCGGAAAGTGTGAAATCGAAGGAAAATCATCTGATATTCTTGAACGGACCTTAAAAAGAGAAGTTTTCGAAGAAGTAGGCTGTGAAGTGACGGCCATCAAATATGTAAATAGTTCTTCTTTCGTTACTGAATCAGGGATAAATGTAATTGACGTCGTTTTTTTATGTCATCATAAATCAGGAGAACCATATGCTAAAAGCACTGAAGAAGTTGATGATGTTATTTGGATGACCACTTCAGAAATTCTTGATCATACGGATCTTCCTGTATATCTAAAGGAGAATGTTAAACTAGCGGCGAATGTGCTACAAGATAGTTTGCATGTACTATAAAAGGATTGATTTTGGAGTGATTCAGTTGAAAAGAGTTTATGTAGTACGGCATTGTGTAGCCGAGGGGCAGTCACCTGAATCGTCACTAACTGCATCAGGCTGTAGACAGGCGAATGAATTATCTATCTTTTTTGATAATGTTAAAGTTGAACGGATTATATCGAGTCCGTACAAGCGTGCCATTCAAACTATACAGCCACTTGCAAAAAGGCTAAATATTGAGATTGAAATGAAAAGCAAATTAGAATAACGAGTACTAAGTACAGAACCGTTACCAGATTGGTTTGAAAGTTTAAGAAAAACATTCGATAATCCCGACTTGAAATTTGATGGTGGAGAGTCTAGTGAAGAGGCTGCAAACCGAATTGTGGAAGTTGTCGAAGATGTTTTTAAAAGCGAGTTTGAACATACAATAATTGTGACACACGGGAATTTAATGGCTTTACTTTTGAATCATTACAACAAAGAGTTTGATTTCGATCAATGGGCAAACCTTAGTAATCCTGACATATACCTTTTAAATGCAGATAGCAGTTGTGTAACTTTTGAAAGAAAATGGAATTAACTAACAGAATAAAGACAATATTTTCATGTACCGCAATAGTTGGCGTTTGTTGAATTCATATGTACCACAATCGGACCAATTTCTGATTCTGTTATTCAAAGGATGTTCATGATGATAAAAGCTAGTGCGAAGTTTACTGTATTCTTATTTGTAGTACTAATAGTTGCACAATGGGTTTTTAGGTCGAGAATCGATTGGTTAGAAGTCATGTCTTTTTCTATACTAGGTTTTCTTTTTCATTATTTATTTGAGTGGATCGATAGGAAAGAAATATACTAAGTTTATAATTATCGGTCATAGCTGTTGCATAATGTTTGTGCTTCAATCGGTCAATTTTTTTGAAGAAGATTGACTTTGTGAATTGTAAATGATTGGGGTGGAGATTTTATGAAAGAATTTAATTATCATATTCTCGTTGCTATCGTAAATATTATACTATTGGTATTGATATGTCTTTTTTTGCTAATCGCTAGTTTTAGTGTTAGCGCACCTATAGATGATCCTATCGATAAAGTATCTCGAAACATTTCTACTGGTTTTATGTTCGTCTTGTGGGCAGTTAATTATTGGCTCCAATACAAATCCAATAAGAAAAAATGGTATCTGCCATTAACTGGAGCTGTTCTTTACGTTGCCATCGTTTTTATTGCCTTGGGGTATGTTTCCCCATTCATACGCGAGTTGCTTATTAAATAATCGTTTCCATAATCGGGAGGTTATGTAGCGTATCTCAACCAGCTGAATTAGTTGATTCAATTAAACAATATTATGAAAAACTAACTTATAAAAGCAGCGAAGCAACAAATAATGTTTGAAGGTGAAAATGATGAGAAAAGAATTAGAACGTGCTATCGTGATACGAAAAAGTGGCAATCATAAAGAATCTAACGAATTGCTTATGAAATTGGTGCAGGATTTTCCCGATAATGCGTCGATTAACTATCATTGTGCTTGGAGTTTTGATTTATTAGGGAAAGAATCTGAGGCAGTAGCTTTTTATGAAGATGCAATCAGATTAGGGTTGTCTCCCGATGAACTAGAGGGTGCTCTTTTGGGGTTGGGTAGCACATATAGAACATTAGGAGAATATGAAAAGTCAAAAAGGATATTTCAAAAAGCAATTGAGTCATTTCCAGATAATAAAGCTATTCAAACGTTCTATGCGATTACCTTGTACAACTTGAAAGAGCATAGTAAAGCTATGGAGTTGTTACTCAAATGCTTGATTGAGACAACATCTGATGATGAAATTATAAGTTATAAAAATGCTATTGAATTCTATTCTAATAAATTAGATGAAATCTGGAAGTGATTGTGAGTACTAAAATAAAAGTGGATTCACTATGAATAACAAAATAAGATATTCCAGATTCGGGGGCATTTCTCGTATAAGGTTTATGCTTCAATCGGATCAAAGAGATTGATAATGAAAAATGATTGGGGTGATAAGTATGGTGTTAAAAAAAGTTTCTTTACGAATGATATGGCCAATCCTTTTTTTACTTGTACTTGCTTTGAACTTAGCTTTATATCGCACTTCATTAGGAATTAGCATATTGCCAGTCAATACTCAACCTGTGGTTCTGGGTTCTCTTATCGACCTAACTATTGTGGCTCCCGTATTATTTTTAGCTTGGCAACGAAAAATAAGTTGGAAGTATCTTCTAACATTGATGGCCGGAGGATTAATTGTCGCTCGCTTTATGATCCCATCGCAATATTTAACTCCATTTAAGACACTTACACTAATGGGCTTTGTAGTGGAAGCTGCGTTCGTTTTGCTTGAGATACTAATATTGTTATCTCTCTTTAAATATTTGCCTGAAATCATCCAAAGTGTAAAGAAGAGCACTATACCATATTTATTTTCTTTCTCAAATGCAGTAGATCTAAAAGTAAGAAAACATCCGATTATACAAGTAATCTGTTCAGAAATGCTGATGTTCTATTATGCTTTTTGCCTTTTGAAAAAAGAGCCTGCACATAAAGAAAATACTTTTACACTTCATCAGAAATCAAGCCTGATTCCATTTTACGTGATGATGATTCATGCAATTGTAGTCGAAACTTTGGGAGTGCATTGGTGGTTATATGATAAGTCATTGATCTTATCGTTGCTATTGTTAGTTGTAAATATCTATTCAATTGCTCTATTTTTAGGAGATATCCAGGCTATACGATTTAACCCTCTGCAAATTGATAATGATCGTATGTATGTTTCTTTGGGATTAATGAAACGCATGGAGATAAGGTGGGAAGATATTGACGAGATCATAGAAGACCGTTCCACATTAGAAAAAAAGCTCACTAAGAGCACTATAGATTTTGTAGCCCGCGATTTTGAGAAAGCTTATCCGGACGTAATAATAAGATTAAAACATCCACAAGAAGCTACTTTACTTATGGGAATGAAGAAAAATTATGAGCAAGTTGCTATTCGAGTAGATGAACCAGAAAGGTTTAAAGAATTATTGAAATCTAAACTTTGATTACAAAATAATCACATGCTTGTGCACAACATAATTTAGAATCTGTAAAACTTTTTTGTTCAATCAACGAGGGCAATTCTGGAACAAGGATTTATTCCCGTTAATTAATAGGCACAGATAGAAGAAGTAGTTATTTATCTGTTTAATTTTTATTGTCGAAAGTATATCAAACTAAGGGGGATGGTTAAGCATGATAAAGTATCCAATCCTAGAAAAGGATGCAATGATAGGCGTAACTGCACCATCATCTGGAGTACCAAGTGAATTACATGGATTGTTATACTCTGCATTTAAAAGTATGGAAAAGAAAGGTTTCCACATAATTAGTGATGAAACCGCTTGGACTCAGGATAAGGCTAAATCTGCGTCTGCTAAAAAGCGTGCAGAAGAGTTTAATAAAATGATGATTGATGAAGAGATACAACTAATTATTCCACCTTGGGGTGGAGACCTACTTATTGAGACTCTTGAGTATATTGACTTTGAAAACATACAGAATAAATGGATATTGGGTTATTCCGACATTAGTACCCTACTGTTAGCAATCACATTAAAAACTGGGGTTGCTACTGCTCATGGAACAAATTTAGTGGATTTAAGGGGAGAGTATTCTGATGATACAACAGCCATGTGGCAATCTGTTTTATCCACTAAAATGGGTGAATCGATTCTCCAACATTCATCGGAAAAATATCAGAAAGAATGGCAACATGATAACCCTACTCCTAATATTTTCAATCTAACAGAACAAACTTACTGGAAATCAACTGAAAATAAAAAGGTTAAGGTGCAGGGCCGTTTACTTGGCGGATGTATTGACACAATTAGGCATTTAGTTGGCACACCATATGGCGATGTACAGAATTTCAAGAAAAATTATATTGAGGGAGATTCTATCATTTGGTATCTCGAGGGTTGCGAGTTATCAACCACTGACTTACGTAGATCACTCGTACAAATGAAATTCGCTGGTTGGTTTGAGAATTGTACTTGTATTATGTTTGGTAGAAGTCCTGCCAATACACCTGTTGAAAATTATACAGTTGAAGATGTCTATAATGAACTTTCAAAAGAGCTTCAGATTCCTCTCTTATACGATATTGATTGCGGTCATGTTCCACCACAAATCACCTTCATAAATGGAGCATACGCTCAAGTTGAATCAGATAATGGTCAAGGTACTATTTTACAAACCCTTAAATAAAATTGTCCGGATATTAAATAACCATTGTGAAGCTAACGCGGGCAGTTGTCGCATAAGGTTTGTGGTGCTTCAATCGGTCCAAAATAACGCACAAATACGTAGCAAAAAAAGAAATGAGGCGGATCAATGGCAGACCTGAAATTCCAATTAATAGAGATTAAAAAAAATGACTACAATTTCACTGGTTATGATCTCAATAAGTTAATTTCCGAAATGTTAAAGGACATTGGATCAACAGACAGTGAACTTCGTGATGAATTGATTTACATAACATTCGGGCAAATGATCGTGGCAAATAATATTCTAAACAAGGACCAGATAAAACAACTATTAGATATTTGTGTTGATGATCAACATCTATTTTATAGGTTAGGAGAAAATGAAACTGATTCCGTATTTGTAAGGTCATTCTCAGTATTGATTTTACCTTTTATTCTGAATGTAGATCAGCGCGACCCTTTTTTGTCCGAAAGTGAAATAAAGTACGTACGAAAACGACTTTTCACTTATGTCAGGGAAGAAAAAGATGTAAGAGGATATGTAGATGGTAAAGGATGGGCACATTCTATGGCTCACGCTGCCGATGCATTGGGGGAGATTGCCAATCATCCCTACATAAAGGAAGATGATTTAATAGAGTTATTGGAAGTTATTAATGCTAAAGTGCTATTTCCTAATTCTATTTATACTCACAATGAAGATGAGCGAATGGCACTCGCAGCTTTTAATACAATCGATAGAGGGTTATTAAATGAACAACAAATTTTAAATTGGATTAACAATATAAAAATCCAATTGGACACTCAAAAGAAACTTGTATCTGACCTTAACAGCTTATATCTTAAGCTTAATGTACGTAACTTTCTATACAATTTATATTTTCGCCTTCGCTATAACAATGTGGGTCTTACTCTCCAAAAAGAGATTGAAAAACTACTAGATTCGATTCGAGATTTTTAAATGAGCATTGTAGCAAGCAAACAGGGCTTTAAAGGAAGAAGGAGAATTTGAATGACAGTCGCGGTATCTTCAAAAAAAGTCCGAATGATGATATATGGAGGGTTAAGCCAATTAAAAAGGATTAATGAAACTAAGAAGATTTTCCGTTAACGGCGACAATTCATGCATAAGTGCTGCCAACAATCGGTTCATTTTGAAGTGTAGGGAAGAAAACGGAGGTCCTACTATGCAATTGATTTTTAACAAAATAACGCTTTACAGCTTAGTTTTTATCATTTTGATTAATAGTAATAGGATTCATATTACGAGCTATATTTTTCCCTATACAAGATAGAAATCTTGTAAGTAGTAAAGAGCTATTGGAACTTCAAAAAGAATATGCGATCAAATACCCCATCGGAAGAGGGTTACTCTACTTAGGTCTGTTTCTAATAATTGTAATTATCACTCTATTCGTTACTAAGTTAATAAGATCAAAAAGGTAATAAGTATTCCTTAATTTGGAGCAGTTGTGGAATAAGCACTGTGTCGGAATTCGGCCAAATTCTTGATGAGGATTTGTGCCTTTTTCAGCAATAGGATAAATTCAATGGTAAAAATGATATAAAGGAGTTTGCTATGAATTAAAAGATTGTATTTTTCGACGTTGATGGAACTCTTGTAAATTATGAAGATGGATGTATTTCTACAAGTACAAAGAGCGCTCTACAAATATTGAAAAGTAAGGGCATTAGATTAGTGGCAGCTACAGGTAGGCCATTATCGATGTGTCAAGATTTAAAAGATTTAGGAATAGACACGTTTATCACTGCTAATGGCGCCTATACTAAACACCAAGATCTAGTAATACACAAAATAGTATTGCCAAAACATATAGTTCATTCTGTAAAAAACGTTGCATATGAAAATAAACAAAGTCTTTCATTTTTCACAGAAGAGTTAACGATGAACAGAATACAGAATCCGACTACTTTTCAAGCAATGAATGAAACTCTTTCATTACTAGAATACCCTAAGTTCAATGAAAAAATATTTGATGGAGAAGTATACTTAATGTGTTTATATGTAGGAGATGAAACCATTCCAAAATATAAAATGCAGTTTCCTGATTTAATTTTTCAACGGTGGCATCCGAATATCGTAAATGTTTTACATGAGGAAGTGTCAAAGTCAATTGCTATTAAAGAAGTATTGAAGTATTTTGATATAGATTCTAGTGAAGCAATAGCATTTGGTGATGGGGATAATGATATCGATATGTTAGGGATAGTAGGATATGGTATTTCAATGGGTAATGGTAGTGACAAATTAAAAAAGAGTGCCAACTACGTAACGAAAAAATCAAGTGATGATGGTATTGAATTTGCTTTACAACATCTTCATTTAATCTAATTTGAGGGGATGTATTTATAATGTTTTATGAAATGTTTAATTATAACTGGCAAGTTAGAGAGGAATGGATTGAATGGTGCGATAGGCTCTCCAAAGAAGAACTCAATAAGAGGCGAACTGGCGGTATGGGAAGTATACTTCATAACTTGTTTCATGTTATCGATTGTGAGCAACTATGGATTAACCAACTACAAGAAACAGTAATTACGCAAAAAAATATGAAAGCTATAACAAATTCGGATGAAATTAAAGAGTTTTCTAATTCAACGAAAAAGGTAAGTAAGAGGTTTATTAGAGAGTATGAGAAAAGCAATGAGAATAATATATTTACTTATACTTCTAAAAGTGGTGAGAAAAAGCAATGGACATACAACAAGGTTCTTTATCACATCATTACTCATGAAATACATCATATTGGTCAATTATCTATCTGGGCTAGAGAAATTGGAAAAGAACCAATTTCATCAGATCTGATTTTTAAAGATATTGAATTGTAACGTTTATCTGGTTCAAAGAAATTTCAGATTTTCTACTTTAGCTAAATAACAAAGGTTTCATATTTTCGTATTCCACTACACAGCAATTTAGCCATTTGATTGTTAAATGTGTTTTATCAATTTCTAAAAGATATCCATTTTAATTGCTGCGGAAGAATAAAATTCAATAACTGAGGTGCTAATTAATATGACCCTACAAGTAGAACCAACACATGAACAAATAGATTTTTGGATTGAAAATTATGTCCCCCAAAAAGATTTCTTTTTTGTAGAGGAAAACAGCTTAAGTACTTTAAAAGGTTATTTGAATGAAGTAATGGTTATACCACGAGCGGAGTTTTTCGATCATTCTTCTTATAATCAAATCCAGTTTGTGAATAGCTATATGTACTGGACTTTATCGAATAGAATTGACTATATTATCGTTGCGAAGGGTAGTTGGATCACAGAGTTACCACTTCATTTGAGAAAGCGCATACTTGAAGTTCAACTTGAAATGGGAACAGGGTTAACTATCCCTGCTTCATTGTTCCAATCTACAGGTATTATTCCAGCTGAATATATAGTAAAAAGAAATAATAATATAAATAAATATTTCAATGATAATATTACAGCCCACGAAAAGGAATTCATTGTTTTCCGATCAAGTATGTGGAATGAACTACCTCGAATGGTACAGGCAAACATCGTAAAAGCATATGCTATGAAAATTGACGAGTGGACATGCAATAATATTCCAGAAAAAACGCCAACACATCTTAAAGCGTATGCGAATACTTTTTCAACTGTGGCTGGTAGTAATTGTCTAGCCTCAACATTATTTGCAATCACGGGAGAAGCTTGGATTCTCGATGAATGGGTGCATCCCGAAACATTTTTAAAGGGATTATTTATTAACAATTATTATATGGTAGATGATGACATTCAAGAAGGTGATGTGGTGACGTGGATAAATTCGAATAATATTATCCAACACGCTTCCTATCACATTGAAAATGATGTTTATTTTAATAAAAGCGGGCAAACTTTCTTTGAGCCATTAAAAATTACTCAGTTTGAACAAATAAATCGAACTTGGGAAGATTACGAAATAAATGTTTACCGGAAAAAATAATTTGACATTTGTCTTGCGACCGTATTAAAGAATTGGGGGCTATTTTACATGCTTCAATCGCTTCATTTAAAGGGTATATATGAAACTTTATTTAAGTGATCGCGACTAACTTGGATAAAGCAGTATTAACCTCAATACACGTGCATTTGAAAGGAACGAATATATGAAAAAATGTTTAGTTATAGCAATCTTTCTTTTTGTTCTCATCCCAACACTAAGCGGTTGTAGCAATGGTATTAAAGCGGTTAAGGAAGTAAATGTTTATGAGATGGAAAGCTTTGCTGAAGTTAAAAAAGATTCATTAGTCACTTTTACAGATGAAAAAGCAATTAAACGATTTAAAAAGGCTTTTAGCAGTGCTAAGAAACAACCAGGAGTAGTGGATATGGCAGACCCAGATTACAAAGTCGAATTGGGTGAGAAATCATTCTTTCTTTGGTTAGGTCAAGAATACGGAACTATAATGGATGTTAGTGATACGAATACTATCTACTCATTATCGACAAAGTCAGTTGATAAAATTAATGATCAATTAAATTAACGGGGCCAATAACAGAAGAAGGTTTTGCTTCAAACGGACCAGATTGTTAGTTAATTAGGAGGATTGAGCACTTGAATGATCATATTGAAATTCATAATTTAGTACCTAAGTTTTTGCAGTTTTATAAAAAGGCAACTACTAAAGATATTGATTGTGAAGAGAGATGGGAACTATGGAAAAAATACTATAATTTTGCTGCTGTTCCTCCAGGTGAGAATGGTGAGGAGATAGCTAAGAAATTATTGAATGAAGCATGGGATAAATATTCTGATTATATTAGCCTTATAGAAAATTGGGAACCTGATGAATCTCTTGTATTAGGGTATCTGACAGAAGTTAAAAAGGTATTGGGTTACGACAGAGCCGTTAACTTCATTATAATTTATTTCGTAGGAGGATTTGAAAATAATCCATTTGTTGCTCCATACGATCAAGAAAGAATTGCGTTATGTTTACCAGTTGAGTGTGATACCTCAGATATAATTCTTTCACACGAACTCACTCACATTGTACATTCAAAAACCGCTAATTTAAAGTCCGAATGGGAAAGAACTATAGGATCTGCAATATTACAAGAAGGTCTTGCAACACGTGTTAGCAAATATTTAGTGCCTGGTAAACAGGACGAACAATACATTGAGTACACAAAAGGTTGGCTAAAGTCATGTGAAGCAAAGAAGAAAGAAATAGTAAAAGGTATACTTCCATATTTAGATGACTCTTCATCAGAAGCAATCACTAAATTTACATTTGGGACCGGAACCACTGGAAATGAAAGAGAGCTATACTTTGTTGGCTGGGAGATAGTGAAAATATTACAGAAGCAAGGTATAACTTTTAAACAGATTGCAAGTATTGAAGAAAAGGAAATTCCAAATTATTTACGTGAAGTATTTCCCTTATTACTTGAAGAATAATCGCCATAAAAGATCTGATTATAACTCAACATCCAGGGTTTTAGTAAAAGAACGGATAGCGCCTTTTTCTACTACAACCAAATGGACGATTTGTTCAAAAAGGTATTTTCTTAATGTTGAATAATAGTTTTGAATAAAAAATGGAGTAATAGAGGAGCATACTATTGGAAATTAATTTCAACAATTTTTTTGAAGACGAATTAACAATTGAGGATATACAAGTAGCTATAGAAAGTGGAGAAGTAACCTCCAAAGAGTTGGTTATGTATTATCTTCACAGAATAGCGGAGTATGACCAAGATGGTCCTAAAATAAATTCTATTCTTGAAATAAATCCTGACGCAATATTCATTGCTGAAGCATTAGATTATGAAAGAAAAATAAAGGGGGTTAGAGGTCCTTTGCACGGTATTCCTGTTGTTCTTAAAGACAATATTGAAACGAATGATTCAATGCATACAAGTGCAGGAACACTTGCATTAGAGACGCATATTAGTAATTACGATGCTTTTCTTGTCGAAAAGCTCCGTAACGCGGGTGCAGTCATATTAGGCAAGACAAATATGACCGAACTAGCTAATGGGATGTCAAATACGATGTGGGCAGGCTATAGTTCCAGAGGTGGACAAGTATTAAATCCATATGGAGATGCTAATCTTTTTGTAGGTGGCTCCAGTTCAGGTTCCGCAGTGGCTGTAGCTGCAAATTTCTCCGTTTTATCCGTAGGAACTGAAACAGATGCATCCATTCTTAGTCCTGCTATCCAAAACTCGGTAGTCGGCATTAAACCCACTGTTGGTTTAATAAGCCGAAAAGGTATAATCCCTTTTACATATTCTCAGGATACGGCAGGACCAATGGCAAGAACTGTTAAGGACGCATCTATTTTATTGGGAGCTTTAGTTGGTGTTGACAAACATGACCCCGCTACCTATAAAAGTGAAGGAATATTACAACCGGATTATTCGAAATTTTTGGACCCTACGGGATTGAAAGGTGCGAAAATTGGTGTATTCAAAGATGGTACTAAAACGTTTTATGAATCCGTAGAATATGACGAGGAATTGTTTGAGGATGTCATACAGACCTTAAAGGAAGAAAGTGCCTTGGTCATTGAAGATATAGAAATCCCTTCTTATCATAGAGAGTGGAAAAGGGAAGTACTACTATCGGAGTTGAAACATAGCCTAGAAAATTATCTTTCCAAACTCCCTTCACATTTACCTATACATTCAATAAGTGATCTGATTCAGTTTAACAAGAGGAATGCAGATAGAGCATTGAAATACGGACAGAATAAGTTGGAGGAAATTGTGGTACTACCCAATACGTTAAGTAATCCTGACTATTTGAATGCAAAACTAGAGGATTTATATTTTTCCCAAACTGGGATTGATTATACCTTGAAAAAGCATGACCTTGATGCAATTCTTTTCCCTTCATATATAGGTTCGACAATCTGTGCCAAAGCCGGGTATCCATCGATAGCTCTACCTGCTGGATACAAAGAAAGTGGAAGACCATTTGGTATAACTTTTGCAGGTAGCGCCTTTAGTGAAGGTATATTAATAAAGTTTGCATATGCTTTTGAACAAGCTACTAAACATCGGAAAAGTCCAAAAATAATCTAGAAGACAAATGTAATTTAGCCCAAAAACAATTACGCACCCTAAAAAACTTTCGCTTCAAATATTAAATCTATTAATAAGTAAATCAACAAACAGGCCCAATTCTTGTAAAAAGATTTGTGCTTTTTCAACAATAGGACCAAATCGTGGAATAAAATAACGTCTTAGGAGTTGAAAGAGCAGTGATTTATAAGATTACAGGAATTGTATTTATTGCTATGGCAGGATTGATTTATATATACTTTGGAAAGAGGATTCTCTTTGCTTTCTACGAGTGTAATTCAAGCAGGCTTTTTCTCTGGACAAATGAATGGTGAAGTTCCGGACATTGAAGTTAATGGATTCTTTGCCAATTTGTTTGTTCCAGTGTTCTTAATTCTAGGAATCATATTCTTAATTTATGGGTTCAGTAAAATTGTGAAAAATAAATAATCCGCAATTGGGGCATTTGTGTTATAAGTGATTTCGTCTATATCGTAAAAAAGCAAGAATCTTTAAATAACACTAAACTGATGAGGGAGTGAAATTGGTGAAAAAATTATTTTTAATAATGTTCTCTGCTCTTGCAATCTTATCTCTACCAGCATGTACACAGAAAAAATTAAGCTTTGACGAAGTGGATACTGTTCCTAAAAAAGTAACAGAAGCAATAAACCCTGATGATCAACTTCAAATGATTAATAAAAATGGTAAAGTGACTTACATTGTTTTTCAATCAAAACAAGATGTTAAAGCCAGTTTGGAATCAGTGGATAAGACAGCACTTATCAAGTTAGATGAAGTGGATGCGAACGATAATGAACTAAAGCAATATATATACACGTTAACAATAGATGAGTCTCATGACACAATTGAAATCAAAGTTAATGGTGAATCAACGCCTTATCCTATGACTATTATAGACTAACGCGGGTTTTAATGGCACAATGCTTGTGCTTCAAATGGGGGCTTTATTTGAACGCAAGGACGCTACAATAGAATTTATTAATTGAATGGAGTGTTTTTATGAACCAGTTTAATGAATCCTATAATACGATGGTTATTACACTAAATGCAATTTTGAATGGGGAAAAACCTGTCCTTCATGTATCCCATGACGAAGAAGATGGGATGTGGCAATTTCTTGATGGGTCAAAGGCACTTGATACAGACAATGCAAGAATAGTTATTCTTGAAGAAATTTTAAAGATAGATGAATCACTTTCTTCACTATGGGATTTACCTAGGGGATGGATAGCAGAAAGAGTTAATGCTGAGGCATTATGGAGTAGATATGAAAATACATAATTCCATTTTAATTTAATCAACTGGCGCAATTATGGAAAAAGAAGTTGTGCCTATTAAACAATAGGACCATTTGGTTGAATTAAAGTTAAATGTAACTTTTATCTAAATACTACGTATGTATTTAAAAGAAGGGAGGGAATATAGTGTGGATTTTCTGGGGTTTCTTCGTAGCTGTGATTGTAGGTGCCTATCTCGTGGATTTATTGTCTGGACGAAAACGCAATTTTGAAGAACAGGAAAAGTCATTGAATCAGAACTCAGCAGGAAGCGATGCTTTACGGGAAGTGGGAAGGATTGACCAAAACACTGGTCCTTTTTAATATTTCAACCTTCGGGGGCATTTCATGCATAAGTGCTGCCAATAATTGAGCCGGAAAATATCATAACTGAGGTTAAAAGCCTTTGTACATTCATATATTTAAAGTAAAGAACAGGGAGTGTACAAAGTGACCAAAGGGAAAATGATTATGATCGGAACCATTGTGATTATATTTGTTGTAACCTTTTTATTTATCAATAACTCCTTAACAAAAGGAGAGTCATCTGAATTACCGCTGTCAATGAGTCCCGAAATACAAGCAGTATCTGAAAAGAATCTAAGAGAAGTAGAAGAAATTTCAAGCCACCTCTATCAAAAGAATGGATTTTTTGAACAAGTAAACGCCAAAATAGAGGCAAAAGGTTATTCTTTTCAAATGATGGTTGCAATTTATTCGAAAAATGATATTCGGGTAAAGTATGTGTTAGTAAATAAGGATGCGACTGAATTCGCCCAGGAAGACGTTAAATCCACTTTTTATGAGTCCGTTGAAAATAACAATTTAGATACCAGTTTATTTAATCTGAAAATAGGTGACAGTAGTGATGGACCAAATTGGTAAAGAAGGTCGTATACCTTTAACGGGGCATTCCTGGCATAAGGATGTGCACTCTTTTCAGTAATAGGGCAAAGACTATAGTAAATACTTTACGGTACGTCAATCTTAAATGAACAGATAAGCATTCTCGCTTTAGAGAGTGCTTTTTTGCACTTCGATGTACTCATTTTCTGAAAAATGAATGCCCTTATACAAGCCCGTTTGAGTAGCTGCATATTGCACATAAAATTCATTAGTGTACCCTACTATAAACAAGATAGGGAGTTCTTTCTTCCAGATACTATGTTTTACCAATCATAAGGATAAATGAAGACAACTGTTATACTCTGTTGCCTTTTTAAGATCCTTGATTGTCATTTCAAGTGATTAATTGCATCAATTTTAGGCTTTATTTTTCTCAGCGGGCTACCACTAACACTTCGGAAATTTTATACGCTAAGCCAGTTTTGGAAATATTTAGATGCATATTATTTTTAATAGTGAGAAAATAAATTATAGTTAATTTTTATGAAGTGACAAGTAATTCAACAACCTTTAATCGAGGTATTTCAATTTCTAATACAAAAGAAGCGGATTAAGGGGGGATTAACCATTTCAAACAAGAAAAGAGGAGCAAAAGAATGGAAAACATACAAATTATACATTCAAGAGAACAGCTTAAGGCAATAAGCGATCCGTTGAGGGTCCAGCTATTAATATTACTCATTGAGAAGGAATATACTGGGCAACAACTATCTGAGGTTTTAGAAATCCCACGTTCAAAGGTTCATTATCACTTAAAGGCATTAAAAAAGGTGAATTTTATACAACTTATACGTGAAGAGGTAAAAGGCGGAACTGTTCAAAAGTTTTATAGAGCTGTTGCATTATCTTTCCTTCCAGGTATAGAATTGTTCCCCTATGCTGATGAAATAAGTCAGGCTAATAGAATGGCGCTAATAAAAACAATAGATAGAGTAAAAGAACGAGTATTTAATGCACCGAGTACAGCATTTTTTGAAGATGATAAATATAGCACATCTATGATTCAAGCGGAGGTTAACCTAACTAAAGATCAATTTGAAAAGATATCTAATAAGATAAATGAATTGTTTGATGAAGTTGTTTTAATGGAGAAAGAAAATAAGTCTAACCCAAACACGAGAATGTTTTATTTAGGCAACTTTGGTTTTGAAATATCAAATGCTTTTTGGGAATGATATTTTTTTAGGTAGACGGTTTAATTTTTTAACTCGGTTTATTTTTTTAAACAACATCACTAATAATATAGTCTGAAATTGAGATGAGGATGAATGAATGATTAAGTTATTTAAAAACCGTAATTTCGCAGCGCTCTTTTTTGGAAGAACCATTGCTAATTTCGGTGATAGCTTATATGCTATTGCCGCAATATGGTTGGTATATGAATTAGGAGGGTCAACTTTTTATACCGGATTGGCAGGTTTCTTAACTATGGCTCCTCATATGTTGCAATTTTTAATTGGACCTATAGTAGACAGGGTTTCTTTAAAAAAATTACTGGTAGTTACACAATTAATTCAATTCATTTTTGTTCTAAGTATTCCACTTTTACATTACATTGGAATTTTAAATGTAACGTTATTACTTATAATAATGCCAATTTTAACTTGTATAAATCAATTTATTTTCCCGGCCCAATCCGCTGCACTACCCAGAATAGTAGAAACTGATGATTTAGTTGGTGCAAATTCGCTTTTCAGTTTTGCTAATTCGGGAGTAAATATCTTAGCAAATAGTATAGGAGGCGTGTTAATTACAATTATTGGCGCTATTAATATATACTTTTTTGATGCCTTTTTGTTTTTAATAACTATATCTATCTTTTTGCTTTTTAGTTATTCAGAACCTACGGAACTCAAAATGAAATCTGAAAGTGGAACTTTAAAGGGTGTCACCAAAAGATATTTTAATGATTTACTTGACGGATACAAATTTGTTCGGGGATCCATCATATCTAAATTTTTTTACGGCTCAGTAGCTGCAAATTTTTCGTTCGGAATAGCCTTAGCTGTTCTTCCCGCATATTCAAGTTCTAGGGGAGGGGTTGAGCTTTACGGAATATTTATGGGTACATATTCCGCAGGTTACTTGTGTGGAGTCATATTATCATCGTATTTAAAAAGATTTAACTTCGGTAAAATGGTAATCACATCATTCTTTATTAGTTCATTATTTTGGTTTTCCTCGGTTTTTGTCCCATCAAATATATTATCAATCATTATATTTGGGATGGCGTTAATCCCTCTAGGTGCAGCTGAAGTAACAATGGCTGCTGCTGGACAACGAATTATCCCTCAAGAATATTTGGCTAGAACATTCTCACTTATTGCTAGTATTTCGTTTTCTGCAATGCCTTTAGGCTCATTATTTGGAGGTTATATTGGTACCGTCACCAATAGTCATTTAGCATTTGCGATAGGGAGTCTTGGTATGTTGTTTGTATCATTAGCTTGGGTTATCATCCCCCAGTTACGTAAGCTACCAAAAATTGATGAACTTGATCCTAAGAAGTATTTTGCTAACCAAAATGAGACCGTTTAATATTCATTAAGGGTCAATTAAAATTGGATAACAAATAGGGAGATTGTTGCATTATACTAAAGCTACACTTTCGTGCAATACGTGAATCAAATCTGCCACAGCAAAGCATAAATTGACAGGATAAGTTTTTTTAAAGTTGCTAAGATGACGATAAGGAGTTGAAAGCCATGGCATGGGTGGAGTCAATACAAAAGGTGATTGAATACATGGAAAAGAATATAATGGAAGACATTACGATTGACAGTATTGCTAAACAAGCCAATGTGTCACCTTTTCATTTCCAGCGAACATTTGCTGTTTTGACAGAAATTACGGTAGGTGACTATATAAGAAGACGACGATTAACATTGGCTGGAGAGGAACTACTGACAACGGATGCAAAGATTATTGACATTTCCTATAAATATGGCTATGAAACTCCCGAGGCTTTTTCTAAGGCTTTCCGAAGACAGCACAAGATTACTCCGAGTGAAGCGCGAAAGAATAAAGGGAAGCTGCAATCCTATAACCGCCTGATAATCCAGGTAACCTTGAAAGGGGCAGAACCAATGAAATATAGTGTAGTCGAGAAGAATGCGTTTCAAATTGTTGGGGTTAAACGGGAATTTTCTAGTGTGGCAGAGGAAGAAAACATAGTAGGAATTCCGGAACTTTGGGAAGAGGTCAATCAAAACGGGACAAGCGATTTGCTGTTTCAATTGAATGACAGGGTAGTAAAAGGAGTTTTAGGAATTTGTGGGGAAGTCAGCGAAGAGCAAAAAAAGGCTAATGTATTTG
The DNA here is from genome assembly GCF_059415065.1 of Sporosarcina sp. SAFN-010. Taxonomy (NCBI): domain Bacteria; kingdom Bacillati; phylum Bacillota; class Bacilli; order Caryophanales; family Caryophanaceae; genus Sporosarcina; species Sporosarcina sp. SAFN-010. The sequence continues at coordinate 289,962 of NZ_JBPFDS010000003.1, forward strand.
ATTATTGGGTAGCAACCTCGTGCGCTGGGAAGGTTCCAGAAGGGATGCTAAGCTTAGAAATCCCTGCTTCCAAATGGGCGGTTTTTGAAGTGCATGGACCTATGCCTGCCGCGATGCAAAATGCGTGGAAACGAATTTTCTCCGAATGGTTCCCTTCCACTGGGTATGAGCATGCCGGTACACCAGAATTTGAATTATATACGGATGAAAATCCCAATAATCCAGATTTATACTCGGAGATCTGGATTCCAATTAAGTAAGTTCATTATTTGTATACTGTCATCAGCAAACAGTGTAATTCCATGACAATGGTTTGCACACTATTTCTATATCAAGAATAGGTCCCAGCTCCTTAAATAATTTAGAACTGTTTGCCCACCTAGTACCTTAATAATGATTAAGAAAGAGGAGCCCTCGGCGGTTCCTCTTTCTTTCGTGTAGGATGGTTCATCTAGTGAATAAAAATGATAAACTAGAGAGAGTAGCGCAAAAAGTGAGGTCAATTGGAAATAGTGTATCAAAATGTACATCGGAAGGTGAAAACTATGAAGTCAAAACCAATTTATGTAGAAATTCCAATAGATGTTCCGTTACAGCGGGTGTGGGAAGCTTCGCAAGAACCAGATTTACATGTGCAGTGGGACTTGCGCTTTTCTTCCATTCACTATTTACCTAAGGAAGACAATCAGCCGCAACGGTTTACTTATACACGAACTGTTGGTCCATTTATAACAGTAGAAGGGTGGGGGGAAAGTAGTGGCTCTGCTTATTTGGACGGTGGTTCGCGCAGTTCTTCCTTACACTTCGGCACGGATCAAAAAATCTCGCCGATACGTGAAGGTCGGGGCTATTGGAAGTATGAGCCGATGGAGGAAGGTACCAAGTTTTTGACGCAATATGATTATAAAACAAACTTCGGTAAAGCTGGACAATTGATTGATCAGTTGTTTCGACCGTTAATGGGGTATGCAACCGCACTGAGTTTTGATGTACTTAAACGGTGGATCGAACGCGGAGAAGCCCCGATATCTCAATATCGCCGTTTCTTCACAATGCAACTTCTCACGCTATATTTCGCCTTTCTATGGATGTATCAAGGTCTCGTACCTAAACTCCTTACCATGCATCCACAGGAAAAGGCCATGGTTGCAAGTGGTCTATCGCTTTCGGATGCTACAGCGACGAATGTTGTCTGGGCGATTGGTTTGGCTGAAGTTTTATTCGGAGGTGTTTGGTTGATATATCGCAAGAAACGACATCTCTTAATCTTGCAAATGGGCGCCTTTCCTTTGTTGACTATTGCAGCCTTCGTTGCTGCTCCGGAAACTGCCATTCATCCATTCAATCCCATCACGTTTAATCTATCATTACTTGTGCTGACAGGAATCGGCTTGCTCGGGAGCCGGGATCTTCCAACTGCTACATCTTGTAAAAGAAAGAGGTGAAATGTGAAGTGTCTATTTATCTAAAAGTGTTGGGGGACGATTTTTTTCGTCTTCATCCGATGCTTCAAAAAAGATATGCTTTTGAAGAGCCAGTCTTTCAAGCGGTAGGAACGATGAATCGCATATCGGGTGGCCCAAAATGGCTTTTTCCGCTCTTCCAATTGGGGGCGAGACGAAAATTCGTTTTTCCAGAAAACGGAACGAATATTTCGTTTACGATTGTCAATTCATGCTTTACTAATTCGGCAGGCGACGAACAAATTCACTGGGAACGAAAGTTTAGTTTTCCAAAAAAGATGCGCTATTTCAATGCTTTGATGAGTTTGGATGAACAACGAATGGTTGTGAAAGATTACCTCGGGGAACCGTCGATCTTTTATTCGGATTTGGGGTTTACCGTCGTGGATGGCCACGCATTGAAAATCGAATCATTGAATCAACGATTGATAATCGGGAAGATAGAGATTCCATTGCCGAAATTTCTGCAAGGATTAGCGACAGTTGTAGAGTCGTACGATGAGCTGCATGGTGTCTTTCGAATTCATGTCGATGTCAAGAACCCATTGATAGGTAAGGTATTGTCATATGAAGGAGAGTTTACAGCGGATGCGTAAGTTTGTCATGATTCATATACTGTTGTTTATGGTCGCAATCGTTTTCAGTGATGCGCCGTGGCCGTACGGCTTGTTGGTGGTTGCGCAACTTGTGTACATTCCAGTTCTATTACGAATGGTCTGTACGGAACGCGATTGGTTTTGGAAGTATTATCCGTATGTCGCCATTCCTGCTTATACCGCGGTATTGCTTGTACAAGTAGTCTCTACCAGATGGGATGGATGGATTGCTGCACTGTACTTATTGTTTACGGTATACATAGCTCTTTACGGAATCACCCGGTTTCTTCGTCGAGGATTTACGAATGTCGAGGAGTTTGCGATCGATCTTGGCCTCGTATACTTAGCTATGGGTGGTGGTTGGTATTTCGCTTTTGTTGCGGAAATCGATTTGGGGTTTAGTTCATTGCTTACGTGGTTGACCGCCATCCATTTTCATTATTCCGCTTTTATATTACCGATTTTCATAGGATGGATAGGGCGTTTGCATCAATCGGTTTTGTATCGGTGGGCGGTGGCAGCATTGCTTGCAGCCCCGATGATCGTAGCGGTCGGGATTACGTTTTCACGATGGATTGAAATGTTCTCTGTCCTGCTATATATCTATGGGTTTAGTGTGGTTATTTGGATCGTTTGGAAACTTTCTTTCGCTTCTAGTTTGCAGAAGTGGCTGTTGCGCATAGCGTTTAGCGCACTTGCGGTCACTATTACGTTTTCCATGCTGTATGTACTGAGTAATGGTTTTGGTCTATTTTCCGTTACGGTTGATTTCATGCTTCGTTTTCATGGGATGTGGAATTGCATCATATTTGCTTTAGCCGGCATAATTGGGTGGTCGTTGGATGTGCCACCATCTAGTTTTGTGCCGCTGACATTTCCGAGGAGCGGAATTCGCGGAAGACAAGTTGCGGAAGAAATCGGCCAGGTCGGTGGTCATCGCGGATTGTCTGATGAATTAACTGTTTACGGACTGTCGTCTGGCTCGGTCTCTCCTTTAATCATACGTTTCTACGAACACACGCTAGATTTCAGGCTGTACGCATCGACCCACTGGCATCACTGGTTTAAGCCGTTTGCATTTCTTTATTCGTTCATCAGCAAACGCACGCAGCAAATTAATTTACCGTTACATTCTGAAGTGGTCGAGATGACGGGGGATATCTTTACGTTGGATGAAGGACTCGATGAACGGGAACAAGTGCGCGTGTGGGAACGAAAAGTCGGTGAACAAACGATTTTCACTGCTCTTTATTCGCAGCATAAAACAAATGAACGTATGTACATGAATATTGCGTTGCCCTTACCTTATTCGACAATGACGGGAATTTTGGAGTTGCAGGCAGTTGATGGAGGATTGCAGCTTACAAGTAAACGGACGGATCCAGCTTCAGATACGGGAGTATATTTGTCATTCAACAATAGAGATTTATTCACTTTACCTCTGCAAGAAACATTTTTCATTCAGGAAACAGAGGACGGTAATTTAAAAGCTACACATGAAATGTGGATATTTTCGCTTCCTTTTCTAACGATTGATTATTCGATTGTTTACGAAGGGGCTGAGGAGAAATGAGCTGAAAAAGAGGTACCTTTGTAAAAGCATTCATCCGCAAATACGTAAAATATCCAATAGATATGTTTAAGTCGGTAAACAAAGATCAAAGGGGTGACTGAAATGGAAATTAAAAGTCTTGCAGTATTTTGTGGGTCAAGTACGGGGATAGATAGTGGTTTCATAGAGCATGCAGAAAAGTTTGGAGAAGAATTAGCTAACAATAATAAAACTTTAATTTACGGTGGAGCTCAGGTGGGATGTATGGGCGCATTGGCTGATGCCACCTTACACAGTAGGGGTAAGGTGATAGGTGTGATTCCTCGAAAACTAAAAGCTGTAGAGATTGCTCATGATCAATTAACGGAACTACATGTAGTTAATACAATGCACGAGCGTAAATCAAAAATGGCAGAATTAGCGGACGGATTTGTCGCTTTGCCTGGGGGTGCGGGAACATTAGAAGAGTGGTTTGAAGTATTTACTTGGTCACAGCTAGGTTATCATGCAAAGCCTTGTGGATTACTAAACGTAAATAACTTTTTTGATCCCTTAATTAGCATGATAGATCATACGATTGAACAGGGATTTATGAATAAAAATTATCGAGAAATGATAATTATCTCTTCAGACCCAAAAGAATTATTAGAAAAAATGGATTCTTATAGTCCGAGCTATGCTGTGAAATGGACTTAATTGATTTGTATCATATATCATATTGCAACATAAACAGCTACCTGAGAAAGAAACATTCGTGTTTGTTTAAACATTCACGTTTTCTTCATCCATAAGCGAAGAACTTATTCCTGTGCCCCCAACACGCTACATTGTAGTTTTTAATTGAAGGATTACCGTCTCGTTTATCGAAATGTAGAAAGAGGGAGGGAATGCTCATGACAAATGAAGACGTAAACAAACTATCGGATATGCTGTTACAAAGTCTTTATGACTATCACTTTGCTTATAACGGCGAACACTACACGCTACCAAAGGCAATGCTAAATGCCGACGTAAATAGCAAATTGGCTATTGAATATCTTATCGAAAAGGAATATGCCGCAGACAATGGGGGAGATACGGATAATCTAGTTTTATCCATAACAACAAAAGGATTGGAATATATTAAAAATAAGCACGTCCATTAAGCTGAAAAAAGGAAACGTGTGTAAGATAAGAACAATATTAAAATAGATACTATTAATAAAGGTGTGCATGAAACTTTCGTGTTTGTTTAAACATTCACGTTTGTTTTACGCACACCTTTCTTTACGCTGCCTTAACATAAGCATGTTGACTGAGAATTTCACACGGTTACTGTAACACAAAATAGACATGGAATTATCCATGCCTAACTACGAAATCTTTTATCAAGTAAGCTTAATAATATCTGTACCCAGGTTGGTAATTCTGGTAATACTGTTGATTATTATGCTGAGTCATATTATTTGTACCTCTATTGCAATCCGAGTATGGACCGATATATGTTGAAGGTTTTACAGGTTCTATAGCTTTTCTCCATTGATTTTCATCGAGACAATAGGTATGAGCCATGATATTTGCAGGAGTGAATTTTAAGATGTCTGAACCTAAGATCACCTCGGGAGTTGGTGCATTAAAAATTGCCAAAAGATGAGTGTTATCTGTAGTGGCCACTTCGTAATGCCACCACCCTTGAGGAACATTTGCGACTTTTCCAGGTGTAATAGGGAAATTGAGTAATTCTTTCGTAAATGGATTTAGTATCGAAACAGTAGCTGCACCCGAAATACAGTAGACTAGCTCAGCTGCATTTTGATGATAGTGAGGTTCCACCACATTATTAGTACTTAGGAAAATATCAAGCAGTGAGACATTCTCTAGTGTATTTAACTGTTGAATACCTAAAACATTAATAAAGTTTCTGCCGTCTTTTCTGAACAATGGACTTTCATTTACATCAAAAGTGAACTGGGTGGTTGGTGAAGTGTAATCAATATTTGAATTCATAAGCACATCCTTTTCTGATGATGTCAAATATGCATAGTTAGCACATATACAGGATATGTATGAATTTGTTTAAGTGTGATAAGCCCAGTATTTTTCTTGGGCTAGGATATAGTCATCACATAAAAAGCAGATACAGTATGTGGTGAGTAAGGAAGAATTAATATGTCGACATAAAGAGTAACGAGACGCTCCTTACAAATAAGAGACGCACGAGACAGAGAATATGTAACGAGAAAAGGAGAGAGTGATTATGGATTTAAGAGAAGCGACAGCAATTGTGCTGATGGATGCACTTGAAAATAATAATGGGAATATTGGCTTTGAACAACTTGATGATATGAGTAAAGCAAGAAAGAAGCGTCTTGTACTTCAAATGATGGAATCAGACGAAATGTTAGAAGAAGTTTCTACAGCTTTGGAAGAAGTTGTTGCCGAGCATTTAGATAATTACCCCGAAGAATACGGATTGGATTTTTAATACGCATCCCGAACAAAATACGTCTCTAACTAAAAAACCACTCATAATTTAAATGAGTGGAAAAAGAGAGTGTCTAAAAATTAGAGTCAATTACAAGGTTAGTCTTTAGGATTAATGATCGCCAACATCTGATGATCTTCCCAAGACCCATTAATTTTAACGTTTTTCAAAGCTATTCCTTCTTTATGGAAACCAGCTTTTTCTAATACTCGAATGGAACCTATGTTATTTGGCATTACTCCTGCTTCAATTCTATGTAACTTTAGAATTTCGAAAGCATAATCAACAACCAACTTGGTAGCTTCGGTAGTATAACCTTTACCATTATGTTCTTGGTCTAAGGAATAGCCCAAAAGCGCACTTTCACGAGGTCCACGGAAAACTTGAAACAAGCCGATAGTACCTATAAGAGTTTCCTCGCCAATTTTAAAAATCCCGAATCGATATTCTAATTCTTTTTTTGTATTTTGCTCCCATTTTTCGATTAATTCTTTTTGAGTTTCTAACGTCCAATAATTTTCAGGATGAGCTATGGAATAGCTTTCAAAAAAAGCTCGATTTCTCTTTTCTAAACTAAGTAATTCGACAGCATCCGAGAGGATAAGCGGTCGTATAAATACATTTGCTATTTTGGACATCTAATCTTCCTTTCTCTATGTATAGAACTTAAAAATTATATCATACAGAAGAAGTATATCGATGTCATGCCGATCTAAAAGTCACTCAAAATAGGTGAGAAAATGCTAGCTTTAACAGCACTAGAAAAAGAAGCAATCATTGCAGAAAGTATTTTGCTAGTGATAGTCATTTAGGGGATGGGGCGGCTGATTAAAGCAAAAAAGACGGCTGATCCTAATCGATCAGCCGTCTCTTTACAGTCACCTTTGCCTTTAGGCGAGTTAGGAGTATTTACAGGGATAGGACGAAGTATACATTTTGCAATAAATGGAGTGATGGCATGGCAATTCGATACAAGAAATTGCGGGAAATAGCACACCAGTTACCGTTGGTAGAGCTGATTGAGCAACAAATGATGTTTGCAAGAAATCTCATTAGAAAAAGATACCTACGTAAGAAGCTTCCATTTTCAAGTGAATATTCACGTACTTTTCACACACAGGTACCTTTCACTATTATACATATGGCTTACTAGTTATTAGCAATATGACTTAAAAACATTAAAATTAGTATGGATAGTCTTGCAATTTCGTAAAGATAATAGATTATTGAAATTTTCATGATAAGGTTATTTAATATACATAAATTTTTACTCATCTGGATATGTGGGCAATGAGTGGTTTTGTACGAACATGAATCACATGATGAATCCGTTTTACGTCTTTGCAATCTCGGGACAATTGTAAGACCATTTTCATGATGCAAAACATGAGTTTATAAATATGTATATAAAAATTATCTAAAAGGGGAATTCTTTCATGACAAACTTTAACGCAGTATCAGCAAAAAATACGGAGAATGCACCAAACGGTAACGGCCTATATTCACAAACTGTAGCTTTTTCTCATTACAATAATCTTTCCGCTCAATTACCGATTGAACCTAAAACTGGTAAATTAGTAGATGGTGGTATTAAAGCGCAGGCCGAACAGTGCTTCAAGAATATCGAAGCAATTGTAGACAGCATCGATCATGTAATGAGCGATATTGTTAGAATCTCTGTATTCGTTACGGATATCCAAGATGTTGACGCTGTAGACGAAGTTTATAAAACGTTCTTCCCAACATATGTTCCATCACGGACAACAGTTGCGGTTGCAGCTTTGCCTATGGATGCTTCGGTACAAATTGAAGCACTTGTCTCACACGGTGAAGGTACAATTCCTAACGCTCCACAAGCAGGCGATCTCATCAAGCTTACAAATAACACGGCAAATGCCCCAACAAGTCCTCTATCTACACAGACCGTGTCTTTCTCTCATTACAATAACCTTTCGGCTCAATTGCCGATCGATCCGAAAACTGGCAGATTGGTAGCTGGTGGTGCAAAAGAGCAGGCTGGACAGTGCTTAAAAAATGTCAAGGCAATTTTAGAAAGTATCGACGTTCCTTTTGACGACATCGTTAAGGTTAATGTGTTCCTTAAAGACCTATCGGATACGGAAGCGGTAAATGAAGTGTATAAAACATTCTTCCCAGACTCAGCGATTGCTCGAGCTGTAGCGTATGTACCTGCACGCACAACAGTTGAAGCTGCAGCATTACCTATGGGGGCTTTAGTGCAAATTGAAGTTGTAGTTTCCCACGGTGACGGTACACCTCCGCAAGCTATTGAAGACAGACACGGAATCGTAATCTGGGCAAACAACACGGAGAATGCACCTAAGAATTCTCTTTCTACGCAAACTGTAGCATTCTCTCATTACAACCACCTCTCCGCTCAATTACCGTTGGATCCAAAAACTGGTGAATTGGTAGCTGGTGGTGTAAAAGAGCAGGCTGAACAGTGTTTGAACAATATCAAAGCTATTGTAGAAAGTATCGACCACGTATTGGACGATGTCGTTAAAGTAAATATCTTCGTTAAAAACATTTCAGACATGGATGCAGTGGACGAAGCTTACAAAAAATTCTTCCCAGGTGGAGTACCTGCACGAAGAACAGTTGGCGTCTCTGCTTTACCAAATGATGCTCTAATCCAAATCGACGCAGTTGTGTCGAACGCTGAAGGAACACCACCAAAAGCATAATAATCATTTGTTCGTAAATACAGGAACGATTAAATTTACTTGTTAATGTCGCGGGTGAAAGAGTAAAAAGCAGGCCCTATTTTAAAAAACATTGAGATTTTTGCCGATTTTGGCTGAGATCTCGATGTTTTTTTAGATTCCAAGCTAACTAAATCAACAAATACTGATCAACTTCCAAGTGACAGGAGCCACCGCAAGAAATTTTCGTGTATGTTTCATGACCTGTTACCCCTAATCAGGACAAAAGATGTGCAGATTTCTTTATGTTGAAATTATGTTAAGTATTTTCATCAATCTTTACAAAAGCTTTACATCATAACGTAATACTATAGTCTATAATCTAAATTGACTATGAATAGTGGGAGGCCGAAAGGTATGAGATTGAGCGTCAGAAAAAGAATATGGTTTGGTTTTCTACTTTTACTAACAATTTTAGTGGTTGTCGGTGTATCAGGAATAGTGTCACTTTCAAAATTAAATAACGAATATCGATTTTTAATTGATGACAAAATAAAGAAAGTACTATTATTTGAACAGATTTTATCTGAACAAAACGAAGAAGCAAAAAATATTCGTGGATATATCATCTATAAGGATGAGTCACATGTTGAGCATCGGAAGGAAAACATGAACTCAATTAACGGGAAATTGAAAGAACTGAATAAAATTGTTCGAACACCATCGGCTCGTGAATTATTGAAGGAAGTAATAGAAGCCTCAAAAAGTTATGAGGAAATTAGTGCATTGACTATCCGGGATGTCAGTGAAGGAAATATTGATAGTGCTATGGCTTTAGCCGAGGAAGGTGCTTATTATCAAGATGCCATAACAGCAACTCTAAAAAAACTAATTGAACATCAAAAAAGCCAACAAGTGAAGACGGAACAGTCTTTGCTAGCTGTTTTAAATTGGATTAAAATTCTAATAGCTAGCTTGATGATCGTCGCTTTCATTGCAAGTGTTTTTGTTGCTCAAAGAATCAGTATAAGTATCGCCCGGCCAGTTGAAAAAATGACAGAAGCATTGAAGCAGATTGCTATGGGGGATTTTACTGCAGATGTCTTACTAATTCGAAACAAAGACGAAATCGGAGAAATGGCAAGTGCTTTCAATAAAATGACTAAAGACTTAAAAGGAATTTTATCGATTGTAAGAAACTCAGCCACTCAGCTTGCGGAACAAGCAGAAAACTTATCTGCAGGTTCTGAGGAAAGTCTTGCTTCTTCTAATACTATTTCGGAAATTACGGAAAGAAATAGGTTAGCGAGCAGTTCCCAAGTGACGACAGTCACCGAATCCAATTGTTACATAGAAGAGATGCTACAAGGTATGACTCAAATGAATGAGGACAACAATCAAATGCTACAGGCTTCCGAGTCGGTTTCTCAACTCGTATCGACTGGAAGGAGACAAATGGAAGACTTTACAGAACAAATGGAGAAAATTAGTTATAGCATTTCGCAATCTTCTCTAACAATAAGTGAAATGGCCATGTATTCAGAACGAATCAGGCAAGTGACAACACTGATTACAACAATTGCTGAACAAACAAACTTACTTGCATTGAATGCTGCCATTGAAGCTGCAAGAGCAGGTGATCATGGCAAAGGATTTGCAGTCGTTGCGGAAGAAGTAAGGCATCTTGCAGAACAATCGAAACGTTCCGCGAAAGAAATAGGCAAGATGATTGATGATATGGTTCACAAAGTGGAAAGTGCGGTAGGTAGTGTTGAAGAAGGATCAAACCAAATTACAAAAGGGCAATCGGTCTCAAAAGAGACGGAGAAAGTGTTTTATGGGATCGAAAATGCAACGCATAAGATGAATGATAAACTGTTAACTGTAAGCAGAACAATTGAAAAAGTACGCGCAAAGACAGATAAGGTTTTCGAGGGTTCAAAAAGAGTGGAACACCTTGCTATGAAAGCCTCATACGAATCGAACTCGGTAAGTGCTGCAACTGAAGAACAACTTTCTGTAAATGAAGAGATTTCTTCAAATGCACACAGTCTAGCTCTCGTTGCTGAAGAGCTTCAGAACGAAGTCAGGAAATTCAAAGTTTAAATTAGGTGTTACTGAATAACCCCTAATCAAGGTAATGATTATGCAGTTGTGCAAAATCCTGCTCCTGCTTACTAATTAGTAGGAATTGGCATTATCGTCACATAGAAAGCCCGCAACGCCGAGAAAAGGTATCCATGCAAGAAACTTTCCTGTTTGTTAAACAATTTTGTTTGTTTCATGCACACCTTTCACTAATACCCCTCCACTTGGATTGATCGATTCATTCGCAAGACAATCGAATTTCTGTGCTTCATAAAACTTTCAAACAACCACAAGTTGGATAGTTTTATTGCGCAGAGTTTTTACTAAATGGTAAAGTTGTAGCAGCACTACAGGGTTCCAACATAAATGGTCCCCGTTGCAATCTTATTAGAGCAGAGGATAGGACTCGAAAATAGATACCGGTATATTTAAATTAATTTCAATAACAAAGTGAGGGAAAATCATGAACATTTCGTATAAATTGATGTCTTCATTAAGTTTTGAAGACGCGCATGTCCTATTTAATAAAGGGTTTGAAGGCTATTTAGTACCGATGAATTTATCTTTTGATACGTTCGTTAGTCGTTTTGGTAATGCTGGATTATCTCCGGCATTATCTATCGTTGCATATAATGAAACAGAGCCAATCGGTTTTGTGCTACAAGGAATTAGGGAAGTGGATGGTCATAAGATTTCTTGGAATGGAGGAACAGGTATTATTCCAGAATACAGGGGAAGGAAACTGGGTTATTCCTTGATGGTGGAAGCCGAAAAACTCTTAAGAGGACTTAATGTAACTGTCGCAACTTTAGAGTCTCTTTCTGAAAATAAGGCAGCTATATCTTTATATGAGCGTTGTGGTTACAAAGTAGAGGACGATTTACTCTTTTTAAGTGCAAATGAAGTTTTAGATAGTACCTTACCAAACCTTGACGGTTATGAAGTTACAAGAATACCGGCTGCCCAATCTATTGGATCAGATTTATTTCCAACTCTCGTTCCTTGGCAAACGGATCCTAGTAACACGCCAATAATAGGTGGAGAAGCTGTGATGTTAACAAAAAACGGAGAGGTCCAGGCAGCTTGTCTAATTCGAAAGCAATGTGTGTTTGGCAATGAGACGGAAAGTATTACTTTATATCAGGTGAAGGAAAATGGGAATGAAGATGCTCTCAACAAACTCCTTGCTTACGCATTAGAATATGACCAACCTATCAATCGTACAACTTATAACTTCTTAAAAGGGAATGGTCGTGTAGTATCATCCTTACTGGCAAGTGGTTTTGAAAACACTTCAATATCCCAAGTTTTTATGACAAAAGTTTCCTGAAGTACCCGAATGATAGGACGATAATGCGTCGTTGCAATAACTTCTTTTAAGGGAGGTACCTGTGAGGGTCTTTCGTGTTTGTTCAAACATTTACGTTTATTTCTCAAACTGGTGCCATTCTCTTAAGAAAAACTTTATTATTCCCGTTGAATAGATCAGATATGATAGTTCCACCTAAACACTTCTTCATGTGTAGAAATCGTATGAATGTGGTAATATAAACATATGCTAAAAAAGACCGAGTGCACCAACACCCGGTCAATGTAGCTGGCATCCGCTTGAAGAGCGGTTGACCAGTTCAACGAAGGTGTTAAGAGTAATCACCCTGCTTACTGGTCAGTTAGCGGAGGGTGGTTACTTTTTTCTTTTGGTGTATAGAGCAATCATTGCAACAACAGCTGTTGCCATTGTTATGAGGAACATTCCAAATTGGAATAACAAGCTCATTGCATCGTAAGTCACCATTGTAACACCCCCTTTCTCAAGGGAGTGCCAACTGCCCATCCGCTATATGCTGCTACTTTATAAGTATATCATTCTTGATGGTTAAACGAAGTATTACAGAACACACATTCCCTTCTTTAACACTTTGATCTTTATCGACAATGGCCCAAGTGTGTACTACTAGTTTGAAGCTGATAATTCTTCCTATTTCTTGATCTAAAAAAGGTACCTATTGAAACCTTCATGTTTGTTTCACTCAATGGTACCTTTCACTAAAAAACTACCGTGCTTGACTCCTTCGGACATAGTTTACCGGAGGAGTATTTTTTATTGGTAAAAAACAACACATTTACGGGAATCGGAAAACATTGTATAGTTGTATACATGAGTATCCAACCATACAAATAATCAACTAGTAGCGTTAGTTTAGCAAGAAAGGAGGACTCCTATTGCAACCGATATTAGATGAATCTCAACCCATATTTCGGCAAATTGCACAGATTATTAGTAATGGCGTTGTAGAAGGTATATTCAAGGAAGGAGAAAAAGTACCATCCGAAAATGAATTGTCACGATTTTATAACATAAACCGAGCAACGGTGCGCAAAGGGCTTGAGTCCTTGGTCGACGGAAATATAATCTACAAACAGAGGGGAATTGGAATGTTTGTCAGGGTAGGAGCGAAAGCACAGTTGATAAAAGAAAGGCAAAAGCAGTATCGGGATGAGTACGTCATGCCTTTGCTGGCAGAAGCAAAGCGTTTGGACATAGGAGTGGAAGATGTAATAAAGATGATCAAAGAGGGGGAGATAATATGATACAAGTAGATAATCTCACGTTTACCTACGAGAAAGAGCCTGTACTTCATGAATTGTCTTTAGCGGAACAAAGCCCTGTTATAGCAGGTCTTTGGGGAAGAAACGGTAGCGGTAAAACGACATTGATGAAACTTCTGGCTGGATATGAGAAACCAAATCATGGAAAGGTTGAAATACAAGGGATGAGTCCATACAACAACGCTGAGGCGATTCAGCTTGTCTGTTATATGCAGGAGGAACATCCATTCAGTTCACTCTGGAATGTAGGTGATGCGTTACGATTTGGGGAATACTTTAATCCCAACTGGGATCAAAATATGGCAGAACGACTTTTAGGTACTTTCCGTTTGGATAAGAAGAAAAAAATCACGAAACTTTCAAAAGGGATGAAATCTGCCCTTCAGTTTATCATCGGCATTTGCAGTCATGCGGATGTCACCATATTTGATGAACCGGTTAATGGATTGGACGCTGGAATGAGGAAGAAAATGTATGAAGTTTTACGAGAAAGCCATGAAGACAACCCCCGATTCATATTGCTCTCAACGCATCACATCGAAGAAATTCAGGCAATTTGTGAAACACTTATTGTTATTAAAGACGGGGGAGTACTATTCAACGAACCGATGGATGAGATAAAAGAGAATGGGATTTGGTTATCGGGAAGCAAAAACATTCTGGAAAAAGTAATTTACGGAGAGAGGATAATTGAGAAAAGCGAAATGGATTCGGTGATGAAAGTAATGTTGGATGTTCCTTACTCGAAGGAGTGGAGAGAACTCGCGCATTCCAATGGTCTATCGATCGGGAAGGCAGAACTCCAGGATTATTTATTGAATATGACTGAAGAAGATAAGGAGATGGTCGAATGAGTTCTATGAAAGGTACAGTCCGGCTAGTCTACGAAGGTGCACTTTTTTTCTTAGGGAAATTCCTTTTTCTCTACCTGACAATCCCGTTGACGGTGGGTTGGATTCTAATCGGATTACTTTTTGGTGTACCTGATAATACCGTTGTAGCTATTTCCGGTCCAACTTATTTTTTTATACCTATGTTTGCTGTCACTGGTTTCAGGTCCCTTTTGCCAATAGCTATCGCATTTGGAGGGACGAGAATCCAACTTCTCAAAGTATTTTATGTAACAGGAATTGCTGCAGTATCAATTAGTATCTTGTTTTTAAATATACTTCAATATATTTTAATTACTGTTTACAACCAGTGGTCGAGTTCCGTTAACATTTTGCATCCAGGAGTATACGTGTTAGGGGATTATCATTTTCCCTCTTATTTATGGATAGATTTGATGGTTGGCTTGCTCTTATTCGGGATTGCCTTTTTGCTTTATTGCATTTTATATCGCTTAGGTATTAAAAGGACTATTATCATCACTACGGTACTGTCACTTATTGGAATGTTTCTCTATTATGGCAACATCTTAGACATTAACAGTTTTGAATGGATTTGGAATCATGATTTAAATCCTCTCAAGTTATTTACGTTAGCCGGTTTGCTTGGTCTTGGATCACTCTTTATCACGTATCCGATGATGCGTCATGCACCATTGAATAAATCCATGGTAAACGTTGGTTAAGAACAGAAATTACTGGTGATTCTCCTAGAAATAAGTTGAGTTAATAAAAGGAGGAGGCATATGCCTCCTCCTTTTATTGGCTTATGAAATTATTAACAGGGCACAATTTAGGCACAAAACGCTATATCAGCAGGCTTATCTTTTAATCTAAAAAAGACAGAAAGCCGTGATATAGCGTTTATTCAATACGTCCCAGGCAGGAATCGAACCTGCGACCCACAGCTTAGGAGGCTGTTGCTCTATCCCCTGAGCTACTGAGACATTTAGGATTTAACTATATCAGTATACTGCATATTTTCCATATCGGCAACCAATCTATTGTCTTCCACTAGTAAATCAAATTATTTTAATAGTTAAGCATTAAAGCGTATACTGAGATACGATGGTACGAACATAACTAATGGAGGCGATTTAGTTGAATCGATTAGAAAACAAAGTAGCAGTAATAACAGGTGCTGGTTCTGGACTCGGTCGTGAAATCGCAGAACTGTATGCACGTGAAGGTGCAAAGATTGTCATCGCAGACATGAATATGGAAGGTGCAGAAGAAACCGTTCAGACAATCAAAGCAGCTGGTGGGGAAGCGCTTGCGGTGAAAACGAATGTTACTGCTGAGGAAGATGTTCAGCGCATGATTGATACAGCTGTCGATACATTCGGCACCCTCGATATCCTTGTTAACAACGCAGGAATTATGGACAATATGTATTCCGCTGCAACTATTACTGATGACGTATGGGACAAAGTATTAGCGATTAATACTACCGGTGTCATGCGTGCTACAAGAAAAGCACTTTCCATCTTCGAAGAAAAGAAAGCTGGCGTAATCGTCAATATGGCGTCCATCTCTGCACTAACAGGAGGTCGAGGAGGACTTGCATATACAGCGTCTAAACACGCAGTTGCAGGGATGACAAAAAATGTTGCGTCTCATTATGCACATTTGAACATTCGTTGTAACGCGATTGCACCTGCGCAAGTTCCTACAAATATCACGAACAACTTAGTACAACCAGACAAGCACGGTATGGAGCAAGCTTTGAAAGGTGTTAGCCAATTGAGCCGTCCAGGTACGAAAGAAGAAATTGCGAACATCGCGTTGTTCTTAGCATCTGATGAATCCTCTTATGTTAACGGCGTGATTATGCAAGCAGATAATGGCTGGTCTGCATACTAAGGTTTGAATACCGTTAAAAATCGACTTCCGGCTTTATGGAGGTCGATTTTTTGATGGATTCCTCAAAATTCGCACAATAAAATTGTCAGAAATGGACGGATTGTATACCGTGGAAACAAGGTGGTCTTATGAAACGCTATCGTTTACAAATGAAATTTCAGAGCGTATACTAATATAGTTAGATAGGCTAACTAATCATTTTAACTGTGAAGTGAGGCGAGGAAATGCATTTGGAGCATCAATTTATCAGAAGCTATGTCAAACTGTACCGTCCTTTGGTGAACAAACTCAATAAACTGCTATTGCATTATGACTTGTACAACGCACAATGGACCATTCTCAGTTTACTTTCAAGAGAAGGGGAGATGACCTCTGCTGAAATTGCTGAAGAACAGATGATCGAAAAACCTTCTGTTACGAAAGTAGTGAAACGTCTTCATGAAATCGGATATCTTGATGTCACTCAAGGGCAAGATAAGCGTGAAAAGTTGTTAAAGCTCTCGAGTGAGGGCGAGCGGATCACAGCTGAGATTCAAGCGGAACTGCTTCCGTTTTACGAACATATTTTAGCAGGAATTCCTGAAGAAGATATACAGGCTGCTAAACAGCTGCTCGATCAGGCGTACGAAAATCTTATCAACTAATAGAGAGGGTCATTATATGGAAGACAAGCAAAACTTATGGACAAAAGACTTTATTTTTATCTCAATCATTAACTTCTTTATAATGATTGTCATGTATATGCTCATCGTAACAATTGCTCCATTTGCAGTTGAAGAATATGGAGCATCCGCTAGTATGGCAGGACTTGTTTCAGGAATTTTCATCATCGGAACATTATCTGCCCGAATCGCAACAGGGCGTGTTATTGAAAGCATTGGTAGCCGTCGCATCTTACTGATTGGTATGGTTATATCAGTCGTAGCCATTGCACTATATTTCACTGCGCACTCGCTTCCGGTTCTTTTACTCGTTCGTTTCATCCACGGAATTGGACTCGGTATTGCTTCGACAGCAACCGGTACAATGGTAGCGCAAATTATACCACCATCACGTCGTGGTGAGGGTATTGGATACTTTAGTTTGAGTACTGTACTTGCGACAGCAATCGGACCATTCTTCGGTATTTACTTAAGTCAACATGCCGACTTTACATGGATTTTCGCGTTCAGTTTAGTATTAAGTATTATTGGTCTCGGAATGTTTTTCTTTGTCGATAAACGTCCTGAAGAGGCACCACATGAGATAAGCGAACCAGAAGACGCACCACAAGGACTTGCAAATTACATCGAAAAATCTGCGATACCAATTGCAGTAATTACGTTGTTAGCAGGAATCGCATATTCAGGTGTTTTGTCGTTCTTGTCATTTTACGCAAAAGAAGCAAACCTTGTCGATACTGCAAGTTTCTTCTTCTTAGTGTATGCCGTCGCAATCTTGGTTTCCCGTCCTTTCTCTGGAAAATTGCTTGACCGAAAAGGGGGGACATTTGTTGTAGTTCCTTCATTGATTTTGTTTGCAGGCGGTTTATTACTACTTAGTCAGACACATACTGGAATCATCCTGCTAATTGCAGGTGCTATTATTGGGTTAGGATTCGGGAACTTCCAATCCTGTGCTCAGGCGATAGCACTTATAGGTGTTCCTATTAAACGGATCGGAATTGCAACGTCTACTTTCTATATCTTCCTAGACTTTGGTTTCGGATTGGGTCCTTACTTCTTAGGGAGTGTAGCCACTGCATTTGGCTACCGCGATTTATATATGATTCTTTCAGGATTAATCGTCGTTGCGCTTATCCTATACTTGTTGATTGGCCGTAAAAAGCGTCCGGTTATTCAATAAATAAAAAAACGGTTCTCCAGTAGACGGAGAGCCGTTTTTTTAAGAAAGAACCCGTTCAAATCCAAGAAAACGAGTACCTTGAAAACTTAACTTGCCAATGTCACCTTCGGCTAACATGCCATACTGATTACCTCTCATTTGAAACTCCTGCCGGTCGCCACTTTCATATTCAAAAGTCACATAGTAGTAAGTACTCGCTCCTGTATCACCAGTTCCGCCGGAAGTTTCTGTGCGTTTCGTTTTCACATGTGCAGCAACCGTGAGTTGAGGAGAGTTGTTGTTTTTCCCCCATTCCGCTGCTCCTTTTATGAAGGTAAAAAGAATTATTCCTACTATAATGCAGAAGAAAATTGCAAAAATTATTGGGAATCCGCCAAAGAACGAATCGTTAAAAGGATCCATAGTCAAACCACCTTCCTGTTTTTTCTAGTATATACGAGTTTCAGTGGAAACGGTTTCAAAAAAAGAATCAGTTTTTTCATAGCTAATGCTTTGCATTCTTTGAATTGTGTGCTATTCTATTATTACTTTAACAGACTAAAGCGATGAAGTGGAGGAAAACAATATGAAAATGAAAAAGATGAAGGTTGCGTTAGCCGGATTTGGTATCATTGCACTTTTAGCTGGTTGCGGGAATTCTAAAGAAGCAACAAACGGTGAAAAAGAATTAGTCATCGGGGTTGATGATAAATTCGCACCAATGGGATTCCGAGATGAAGCGAATGAGCTCACTGGTTTTGACATTGACTATGCGAAAGCTGCAGCTGAACACATGGGCATGAAAGCGAAGTTCCAGCCAATCGACTGGAAAGCGAAAGAAACAGAACTGGCTAGTGGACGCATCGATCTTATCTGGAACGGGTATACGATTACAGACGATCGTAAGAAGAAAGTGCTCTTTACAAAACCATATTTAAGCAACGCTCAAGTAGTTGCAGTGCTTAAGAATTCAAACATTCAATCACTTAGTGATCTCGAAGGTAAAACAGTTGGTCTTCAAGCATTGTCTTCAGCAGCTGATGCATTAGAAGCAAATCCAATCGCAGATAAAGTTAAGAACAAAGCGGAATTCTCGGATAATGTTTTAGCACTTTCTGATTTGAAGAGTAAGCGAGTAGAAGCAGTCATTATCGATGAAGTCGTGATCGACTATTACATGTCTAAAGAAGAAGGTAAATATAAAGTACTTGACGAAACGCTTGCTCCTGAAGAATACGGTGTCGGGGTGAAAAAGGGTAACGAGGATTTATTGAAAAAACTTCAAGATGCATTAGATACAATGAACGAGGATGGAACAGCTGCACAAATTTCCGAAACGTGGTTTGGTGAAAACAAAGTACTGAAGTAAGTCACGGTTTCTAGTTAGGTTGGAGGGGTTACAATGTCACCAGATTATTTGTTATCGATTTTAAAACCAATGCTTGAAGGGGCTAAGGCAACGATTCTATTGTTTGTGATCGCAATCGTTGCTTCGATCCCACTCGGATTCTTGCTTACTCTCGCGGTAAACAGCAAGTTTAAACCGCTGTCGTGGTTAGCGAATACGTATATCTATCTCATGCGGGGAACACCGCTCTTACTGCAATTATTGTTCTTCGTGTTTGGATTGCCACTAATTCCGGTAATCGGGGAATACTTAGTTATGGATCGCTTCGCTGCGGCTGCGCTTGCTTTCGTACTGAATTACGCAGCATATTTCGCAGAAATCTTCCGTGGTGGTCTACTATCTATTGATAAAGGACAGTATGAAGCAGCACAAGTACTCGGATTGAACAAGTGGCAGACGACGACACGGATTGTCATTCCTCAAATGATTCGCATTGCGCTTCCTGCTCTTGCGAACGAATCGGTGACACTCGTGAAAGATACGGCGTTGTTGTATGCAGTTGCTGTTCCGGAACTGCTTCACTTTGCGCAAACGGCAGTCAACCGAGACTTTACTATTGTTCCATTTATCATGGCAGGCGTGATCTATCTACTGATTACAGCGGTTTTGACACTCGTGTTCAAGTGGTTGGAACGACGATTCCATTATGTATGAGGAAGGTGAAAAGCAATGGCATTGATTGAAGTAATCGATATGAAAAAATCATTTGGAGATATAGAAGTCTTAAAACAGATCACATTCCAGGTGGAGAAGAACGAAGTGGTAGCGGTCATTGGACCATCAGGCTCAGGGAAAAGTACAATGCTTAGAAGTCTAGCTCACCTTGAAGAAATTGAAGGGGGAACTATCCGAATCGACGGGGAATCGCTCGTTAATGACGGGATCTATGCGAGCACTCCTGAAATCAGAAAGATTGGTAGACGGATCGGTATGGTGTTTCAGCATTTCAATTTGTTCCCACACCTAACTGTGAAACAGAACTTGGCGCTTGCTCCTAAACTTGTTAAGGGTGAGCCAAAAGAGAAACTTACTGGACGGATTACAGAACTTCTAACGAAAGTCGGTCTTGCGGAAAAAGTCGATGCGTATCCTGCTAATTTGTCAGGTGGGCAAAAGCAACGCGTTGCGATTGCTCGCGCGCTTATGATGGAACCTGAGATTCTTTTGTTCGATGAACCGACATCTGCACTCGATCCAGAATTGACTGGGGAAGTACTCGAAGTTATGAAAAAGTTGGCGGAAGAGAATATGACGATGATTGTCGTGACACACGAAATGTCGTTTGCGAAAGATGTCGCAACGAAGGCGTTATTCATGGCAGACGGACAAATTGTCGAAGAAGGCGTACCAACCGCAATGTTAACAAATCCGACACATGATCGAACAAAAGCGTTCTTAGCGCGCACTTTAGGCTAATGTGAAGTGGTTCGACCTTTCCTCATATGGTAAACTGGAAAGGTACGACAATTTACTAGCAATGGAGTGGTAACGTTGAAAAATGCGTCTTCTACAATTGAAACGCCTATAAAAAAGCGGAATTATAAGCCGTTCATCATCATTGTATCGGTCATTCTAATCGGTGCAATCGGGATTCTTTCAGGAATACCTGGAGTTGAAAACTTTGACGCATTTGATATTACAATTCTTCCGATGCTCAATGCAATCTTCAATACCTTTACATTCCTGTTTCTCGTCGGGGCATTAATCGCCATTAAAAAGCGCAATATCAAGGTACATAAAGGATTCATATACGCAGCATTCGTGACAACGTTCTTCTTCTTGATCACCTATGTAATGTATCACTTCTTAGCAGAATCGACATCATTCGGCGGTAGCGGATTCATGAAAGGATTCTACTTTTTCATCCTAATTACGCACATCCTATTAGCCGCAGCAATCGTACCACTTGCACTAACAAGCGTAGCACGTGCATGGAATGGAGAAATCGAACGTCACCGAAAAATCGTCCGCTTCACAATGCCCATCTGGCTCTACGTCAGTTTCACTGGCGTACTAGTCTATATCTTAATTTCTCCTTACTATTAAGAACTGGTGCATTTGAGTATGCTATCGTTAACAATCTCCATTTGAAGTGAGAGTCAACACAGTCTACTATCCCTTATTTAAAAAGCACGGACACCCAGTCAAAAATGGGATGTCCGTGCTTTTTTTGCCTTACAACTCCTGATACGGCTTCATAAACCGTCCGCTATCTTTCACTTCCGCGTGATACAACGCCTTCAACGCAAAAGCCCGTTCCAATTCGTGCTCCTTCATAATCTGAGTCAACCGTGTAGATAGCTCAGGATCCTTTTTCACAAGCTGTGCCATCTTTTGCTGATTATATTGCATATTCCATTCCGCCTCCGTTCTTTCCATGCCATTGCTACAGTATAGCACGCCTCGCACCGTTTTTCGATGTCCACACAAAAACCCCCTTTTCCGATATAACGAAAAAGGGGGGGAGAATCTCTTGATTATAAAAGGGTACGGTTGTATTCATCCAAATCATGATTGGCTCTACGTGGATAATCCCCATCCACAAGAACGAGAATTTTCCCTTCATCGAAGTGCGTATTGTACTGATATGCTTCTTCTTCAGGAATCCCCATACCAATGAGAGCACCAGCTAATCCACCAACACCTGCACCTGCAGCAGCACCCGTAATCCCTGCAACAATTGGGCCAGCAGCGATAATTGGTCCGATACCAGGAATCGCAAGCGCTCCGATACCCGCTAGTACACCACCAAGCCCACCTAAGACACCGCCCGTGGCTGCTCCCGTTGCCGCGCCATCCGTCGCATGTGTTCCAGTTTCTTCAACCACAGCGTTCGCGTGTTCGCGCTCTTTACTGATAACTGAAATTTCATCTGAAGAATAGCCTTGTCGTTTTAAGTCTTCAATTGCAAGAATCGCATCATTTTCACTTTCATAGTAGCCTACTACTTGTCGTTTTACCATTTTGAACCGCCTCCTGGAATTTTTATTACTAGATTTCGTTGCTAGTCTGAGAATACCCGTGCCATCATTTCTGAAACCTCTTAGTCCTTCTCATAACAGTTTTTTAGGTACACATTTAGATGTAGTGATTTACAATTTGTTTTTTTACCGAATAATAGGTTTTAGTTCTGACGAGAAGGGAATAAATCTAAGAAAGATTTTTTAGGGGGAACTTACATATGGATCAGACAGATGCGCATCAGAAGCGCAGAAAGTTAACGAAAACGCTTAAACCATCATGGGTCTTCGCGATTGCGCTAGGATCATCAGTCGGATGGGGAGCTTTTATCCTTCCAGGTGATTGGATTGGAGAATCAGGTCCTCTAGGCGCCATGATTGGCTTGCTAATCGGAGCGCTAGTGATGATGGTTATCGCATCAAGCTATGGGGTTATGATTAAGAAATTCCCAGTATCCGGAGGCGGATTTACATATGCCTTTATCGGAGCGGGTAAAATTTGGGCATTTATATGCGGGTGGTTTCTATCACTTGGATACATATCAATCGTCGCATTAAACGCTTCAGCATTTTCATTACTTCTTAAGTTCTTAGCACCTGGTTTTATGAAGCAATTCTATCTATATAGTGTTGCAGGCTGGGATGTCTATTTGCCGGAAGTCATAATATCTTCAGTAATCATTTTGTTGTTTGCTTTCATTAATACAACAGGGACTAACATTTCAGGACGTATTCAGTTTTACTTTAGCATTCTATTAGTCGCAGGTGTTGTATTGCTCGGGGCCTTTACATTTGGCATAACAGAAGCCCCATTTGAAAACATGAAACCACTTTTCAGCGGCAACCAATCCATTTTAACATCGATTCTTGTCATATTGGCAATTGCACCTTGGGCATATGTCGGATTCGACAATGTTCCACAAGCTGCAGAAGAGTTTAATTTCTCTCCGCGAAAAGCGACCATGCTCATTGTAGCTTCATTATTTGCATCGTTCCTTATTTATGCTGTAATGATTGGTCTTACAGCGTGGACATTCCCTTCAGGTTCATCAATAGGAGATGGTAGCCTTTGGTTGACAGGTGAAGTCGTGAATTCCGCACTCGGATATGGTGGACTCATTGTTATGGCAGTTGCGATTATGATGGGAATCTTTACTGGCTTAAACGGATTCTATATGTCTTCTAGTCGTCTTCTTTTCTCTATGGCGCGTGCACGTGCACTACCTGATATGTTCAGAACGATTTCGAAGAAAAGCCAGACACCTGTATGGGGCATTTGGTTTGTAACGCTAATTACTCTTCCTACTCCTTGGTTCGGACGCCAAGCACTTTCATGGATCGTGGACATGTCTTCTACAGGGGTAACTGTAGCGTACTTATTCACATGCATCGCTGCGTACAAAGTACTTGCTTGGGGAGCGGAAGAAGCCAATCGTGAAATCGCTCCGATTAAAAAAGGACTCGCCTTATTCGGAATTGTAGCTAGTATCGCGTTCTTACTATTATTGCTCGTTCCATTTTCTCCAGCTTCCCTGACAACACCATCTTATATTTTGTTAGTCTGTTGGGCAGTACTTGGAGGTGTTTTCTATAGTGTCATCCAGAAGCGCTATAATAGTCTAACTCAGGAAGAAACGGAATATTATATGCTCGGGAAGACGATCGAGTCTGAAGTGGATACCACTATTGAAGTGAAAACGGAACGACCAGAGCCTAAAAGTACGGATACAACAGGAACAGGTCTACCTACGTAATTCGGCATATAAGTTTTAAATGACAGCATGTCCCTAAAAGTACCATGGGCATGCTGTTATTTTCAGTTTATTATAGGCATTTCGTAGTCTGATGCTTGCCATAGCTAGGAGTAATCGATTACAATTAATAATAAATTGGGTGGATCGAAATGCGGACTAGGACGGAGGGTTTGAATTGACTTGCAAAACGGCATGTATAATTACCGACTTACAAATAGAAGTTAAGGTTGATGACCTAACACAACGCAGAATGCTAACAGAACACATGGAACGACTACATGTTCTAGGCGTTATTGACGGAGAGGACAGCTCTGTATTTACTGTTAATGAAGCTGGTCTCCGAGATTTAACTGACTTTGCTCGGGATTTTTTAGATATGAAAAAGTTATACTTTCGAATATCTGGAGAGGCACCGTGGAGGTCCCTCTTAGAAGTGGATGAAGTGTTCACCTCTCAGTGGATTGATGACCTCATCCAACAAGAACGCGTGATTTCCTTTTATCAGCCTATTGTGGACGCAGAATGCTCTGTTTTCGGCTACGAGCTATTAGCTCGGTTCCATTCGCCTGAAGGTCGGATGATTTATCCAGATGAAGCATTTACCGCGGCTAGAGCTCGTGGAAGACTTTATGCACTCGATCGGTTATGTCGGATTACTGCAGTTCGTCATGCAGCACCTCTTATCAATAAAAAAGCCTTTATTAACTTTGTACCTACATCCATTTATTCACCTGAATTTTGTTTGCAATCGACCGTTGCAGTAGCAGAACAGTTCAATATCGACCCATTCCAACTTGTCTTTGAAGTTGTAGAGACTGACAAAGTAGATGATGTAGAGCACTTAAAAACAATATTAAGATATTATCGCGACAAAGGATTCAATTATGCACTTGATGATGTAGGGGAAGGCTATAGTACAGTAGAATTATTATCAGATTTAAAACCTCATTATATGAAGCTGGATCGATCATTTGTAGACGGTGTCTCATTGGACGTAAAAAAACAAGAGAATGCAGAGATGTTCTTGACGAAAGCTAAAGAGTGCGGTTCTGTTCCACTTGCTGAAGGAATCGAACGGGAAGAAGATTTCGAATGGTTAAAGGAGAAAGGCTACCAGCTGTTTCAAGGTTACTTTTTTGGAAAACCAGCGCTATCACCGCTATAATAGGAATAATTCAAGGACCGCCATAGTGTGCGGTCCTTTTTCAGGAGGGTTTTTTTGAAAACAATTGTCTGGTTCAGAAATGATTTGCGCCTGCATGATCATCCTGCTTTAAAAGAAGCGTCCGAGTGTGGTCACGTGCTCCCCGTATTCGTTCTACCGGATCATACGTCCCCGACAGCTGCTGATTGGTGGGTGTATGAATCTCTTAAGCACCTTGAGCAACAGCTCTTTGAGTTGGGGAGCGCATTGACAATTTTAAAAGGCCCCGCCTCAAAAGTCCTATCAAAACTCGCAAAAGAAACACAAGCAGATGCCTTATTCTTCAATAGTCAAGTGGATCCTGTTTCCCGAAAAGAAGAAGTCGACTTGCTTGAATTGGAAGCGTTATCGGAAGTGGACATTCAACGTTTCCCACCAAATATGTTGCTGGATCCTTCCAGTTTAAAAACAGGAGCTGGACAGCCGTATAAAGTGTTTGGCGCGTTTTGGAAATCTTTGCAACAACAAACGATCCCTTGGCCGATCGCAGCTCCCACTACATTGAAGAGCTGGTTTCAAGTGTATCCAGCAACTATACCTTTGGAACAATCAGGTTTACGATCTTCGATTGACTGGGATGCTTCACTTCAAGAAGAATGGACGCCAGGTGAAACTGGTTCTTTTGAAAAATGGATCAACTTTCGTGATAAAAGGCTAAAATATTATGACGCTAAGCGTGATTTCCCTGCATTGAACGGCACCTCCAGACTGTCCGGGTTTTTAGCATCCGGGAATATGAGCATCCGAGCTCTTTGGCATTCCGTCAGAAATGCACAAGAAGAGGGGATTGCCCCACAACCAGAAGCGTTTCTCAGGCAGCTTGCGTGGAGAGAGTTTTCATACTACCAACTGTTTCATTTTCCAGACATCACCGAACGACCGTTACGTTCAGAATTTCTCCAATTCCCTTGGCTTGATGATTCAGAAGGACTGAGTGCATGGAAGAAGGGGATGACCGGTTACCCGCTCGTTGATGCAGGAATGCGTGAATTATGGGAGACAGGTACCATTCATAATCGTGTGAGAATGGTTGTCGCATCCTTCCTCATCAAACACTTACTCATTGATTGGCGTATCGGGGCGCAGTGGTTCAGTGAAACGCTCGTCGACTTTGATGTCGCGAACAATACATTAGGTTGGCAGTGGGTAGCAGGCTCTGGATTTGATGCGGCTCCATATTTTAGAATATTTAATCCGACAATGCAAAGTAAGAAATTCGATAAACAGGGAGCTTATATTAGAAGGTGGATTCCTGAATTAGCTGCACTTCCAGATGTATTTCTCCATGAACCGCATATTGCACCTGAAGAGGTCTTAGTTGAAGCAGGGGTTGTTCTCGGTGAGACTTATCCGTACCAAATTGTTGACCATTCTGCCGCTCGATCACGTGCTCTTGATGCATATGCGCTCATAAAAGGAAGGAAAGAGGGGCAAGCATGAAACGGACTCTTTGGGCAGCTGGATACGGTCTAATTGGAGGACTCATCCTGACGTTCCTGTTTAAATGGATTGAGTCTGCAACAGGTGAAAAAGTATACACGTTCTTGCTCAATGTCGATTACATACCTGTTGTAGGAGATATCACTTTCCAGGAATGGATAGAAGTGTTCTTTCACCTTGTAGTCTCGGTTTCGGTTGCACTCGGGTTTTATTTGCTGTACCGGTTGCGTCCATCGTGGAAAAAAAGAGCAATTACGATTTGTGCGGTAGGTAGCGTCATCATCGGGATTGCTTTATTTCCAACTACAGCATTATCCGATCGCACACCAGAGATTACGGATGGTCTATCGTTTCTATATTGGATACTAGGTCATGCACTTTTTGGGGCAGTATTAGGCATCTTCTTCAGATTTGAAAAGTAGACATTTGTTCATACAAAAAGCACTTCAGCTGTCATAGCGACAGGACTGAAGTGCTTTTTTAGTTAATGGAAAATCCCAGCTTCTTTCGATTTTTTCAAGAGTTGGTTCGTGCCTTTATTAATGCGCTCTTTGAGCAGTGCACCGAACAGGATAAATGCAATTGAACAGCAAGCAAGGAAAGATAAGTCTTTTGCAACTCGTTCCCAAACGATACCGCCAACTGCCTCACGCATGACATCAATTGCATACGTAAACGGTAAGAACGGATTGATCATCCCGAAGAAGTCGGGTAGCAATACAACTGGATACGTTCCACCAGAGCCTGCAATTTGCAAAACGAGCATGACAATCGCCATGGCTTTACCAACATCACCAAATACAGAAACGAGCGTGTAGACAATCGACATGAAGACCACGCTAATAATCACTCCGAAGACGACAAACCAAAATGGTTCACGTATATGAACATCGAGCAACAATAAGTCTCCCGCAACTACAATGAACATTTGCAGTAAGCCTATTAAGCCAAATGTCAGGAAACGTCCGAAATAGACTTGTCGTGTTGTGAACCCCTCTCCATGCACATCTGTGGAAAGTAAGGAAATGAGAAGGAGACAACCGACCCAGAGGGAAAGTACCGTATAGAACGGTGTCATGCCAGTTCCGTAATTTTCAATGGAGTACAATCGATTTTCTTTCAATTGAATTGGTTCTTCAAAGAATGTTTTTTCAGCATTCGGATCATTTTTTAGCAACTGAATGATTTTGTTAATATCCGTTTCACCTTGAATATTACGGATTTTCTCCGCTAATTGATTTACTTTTTCAGAAACGTATGGATACTCAGCTACAGCTTTTTCGATCGTTTCTTTTCCTTCAGCCAATTCCCGATCTGAGTTGCCAAGAATTGTTTGCACTTTTGGAAGGGTGGATTGAATTTCCGTAAGAAGTCCTTTTGCCTGTCCAAGCGTGCCTTTTGCTGTAGAGACTTCTTTTTTCACAGTCGGTTCAATCGTATTCACATATTCTTTCATGAATGCATCTAATTCAACAGATGTATTTCCGGCAATTTTTTGTAAATCATCGACTGCCTGGTCCAATTCCTCAGCTTTACCTGTAACGACACTGTTCACTGTACGAGCATTCGTTTGTGCTTCTTGTAACAACTTCTTCAGATTGTCTGTTTTTGTAATCGCATCATCCAGTTTTCCTGACAGGTCGGGGGATGATAATGAGGGAGTTGTTTGTTCTTCACTATCAGGGTTTTCATCCTGTGTGGGTAACTGTTGTACTAATTCCTGCAAACGAACAAGATCTTGCTTGACGCTTTCGACCCGTCCAATACTTGCTGACATCCGGTCGTCCAAGGATTTTTTCGCTTTATCGAGTTCCGTAAAATCCATCTGAACGCCTTGTAACTGTTTCAAAAAATCGTTCGCTTCGTTAGAAATATCACTTACTTTTTTCAAATCAGCTTTAATTTTTGGAGACATTTCATTTAACTTCTGTTCAGCTTCGTTTAAATAGCCAATGGTTCGATTGATTTGGCCAAGCCCATCATCTGTGATTTGTTTCGCTTCCGGCAACTTGCCTTGCGCTTTGTGGATGATGGCTTGGGCATCTGTCGCATCGCCTAATCCTCGATTGAGAAGGTCATAGATTTCTGGCAAACTTTTTTCGGCTTCAAACACATAGTTTTCGAATTTTTGAACGTCCGGTAAGTCTTGTTCTAATTGAAGGCCAAGTTTGTTTAGCATTTCAAAGATGACACCGTTCACAGTGGAAACGAATTGACTACTAACCTGGTCAACAATCACCGTTGCACCTTTTTCAGTAATTTTCGGTGCGATGGAGTTTAATTTTTCATTCACAAAGTAGTCGATTTCGGCTTTTTGAGGATTGCCGGATACAACTGACGCAAGTTGTTCTGACAAGTTCTCTGGTAACACCATGACAGCAAAATAGTCGCCGTACTCAACTCCATCCATCGCTTCTTTTCGAGATACAAAGTGCCACTCCATGGATGGATTTTTCTTGAGAGTCGAAACGATTTCTTTACCTGTGTCAATGTGCTTCTCTTGCACATCCGCTCCTTTATCTTCATTAACAACAGCGATGGGCAATTTATCGGTTCTGCCATATGGATCTGAAGAGGCATATATATTGAGCCATGCGTACAAAGAAGGCAGGAATATTAAGCCGCCAATCAGCACTGCGGCCACCCAGTTTGTTGAGATGTTGCGCACATCCCGCTTAAAAATCGTGAAGATATTGCGCATTGTTTTGCCTCCTATTCCTTCTGATAATGGTGTCCATACTACCAGATTTATGTCGAAGTGAGTATGAATCTGCTGGGTTGATGCCCTCACTTCTATTCTACCCAAAAACCCCTTGTCCTGAACGTCAGGCAAAGGGGTTTGCTCAATTATTCAATCAAGCCATCTTTCATCGTAACAATACGGTCCGCATACGGTAACATTTCTTCATCGTGAGTGACCATAAGGGTAGTGATTTTCAACGTTTTCGTTAAATTCCGGATGATTTCCATTACCTCTTTGGAACGTTTAGAGTCGAGACTCGCTGTTGGTTCATCCGCAAATAGCATTTTCGGTTGATGAATGATCGCTCGTGCAATTGCGACACGTTGTTTTTCGCCACCTGAGAGGGAAGAAGGGTAGGCATCTTTCCTATGTGACATGCCGACAAGATCCAGCACTTTCGACACTTCTTGCTTTTGCTGTTTTTTGTTCAACTTTGTTTCTGCTACATCGAGCATGAGCAACAACTGATCCTCCACCGTCAAAAAGGGGACAAGATGCGAAGACTGGAACACAAATCCGAATTCACTTGAACGGATTTTACGGATCTCTTCTTGGCTCATCTGGGTCATGTCTTTACCTGCAAAAAGCACTTGCCCACCAGTTGCTTTCTGCAGTCCAGCGGCAATCGTCAAGATCGTCGACTTACCAGATCCTGAAGGACCAACGAGTGCCGTGATTTCGCCTTCGTTCAAGTCAAGATCGACACCTTTTAAGATTTTCTCACTGACATCACCACTTTTGAATGTTTTTTCGACATCGTCAATTGTGAAAATCGCCATCTTACATCTCTCCTTGTTGGATTGCCTGCAACGGCTCCACTTTTTTGATTTGGAATCCTGAAATAGTTGCTCCGAGGAATCCAATCACTAAAAATACACCAGACAATAATAATGACGTCTCAAGTGGTAAGCTGAACGGCATACCAGCGGGAGCTATCATACTAAACACTTGGCTGAGTGCAACGGATAATACGAGCGCAACAGCTGTAATCAGTAACATTTGGTACCACATCATGCTAAACAGTGAAATGGTCTTCACACCAATCGCTTTCAATATGCCATACAATCCGATTTTCTGGACGTTCATCATATAGAAGAAAATCGCAAACAGCATACCACTGATCACAACGAGGAACCAAATGATCATGTTGAGGGACATTTGTTCTGCGCCATAGCTCGGAATCGTATTCAAGAATTCTTTGTTATTGAATGATTCAAGTCCCTTGATGGAATCAGGACTATCCGATCCTGGGATGAATACCGTCTGCATTTCCATCACACGGTAAATTTCTTGATAGTTTTTCATGCTGATGAACGCAACAGGTGCGTGGCTATACGTTTGCTTCTCTGCGAATCCAACGACTTTAAACTCTCCGCTGAATTGGTTATTCGTCAGTATGTCACCGACTTTGATCCCGTCATCTTTCAAGGAAGCATCTAATACGACTTCATTGTCTTTGACATTGGGGAATAATTCACTGTCAGTGGAAGTCACAAACGCAACACTATGCTGTTTGTCTTCCGCGTCGTTGACGAATCCCATTTGAATGGACATCGCAGTTGCCCCATTGTAGTCTGCGAGCAATTTGTCTTGCTGATCGACATCGATTTTAGAAAGATTGTATGTTTGGTTTGCATCTTCATTTAAGTAGAACTGCCCATTGGGGACATTTTTAATGAGGGCAGCGTTGTCTTCAGACAATCCGTTCGCAAGCCCCGAGATAATGAAGGTCAAGAAACTAACCAAAAAGATGATCGAACCGAGTATCAGGAATTTCATTTTACTTTTTTTAACTTCTTTCCACGCCATTTGCATGGTGAACACCTCCGTGATTGATTACCTTCAGTGTACTCCCGCAACATGAACGCTACATAAACACAGCATTACAATTGAATCGCTGCGAAACTTTTTCATTCAGTGTATTGAGAAGAACGATTTAGTTGGGAACCAATACTCAGAATTTTCCATTGTTCATGCGACGCTACTTAGAGATATGGTATAATTATCCGGAAACAAAAGAGTTAACATTCGGAAAATAGTTTCTAGTCTCGTTATACATAATCCACAGTAACTGAGTAAGTTATTAAATAGGAAGGAGGCATTCTTATGGAAAATATGATTTCAATACTCCCAATCCTTTCACTACTTTTTTGGTTTGTACCATTTGTGTTCATCATTTGGTTTCTAATCACTTTCATTAAATTACAGAAAGAAAAAAATCAAATCTTGCGTACCATTGCTGATAAGATGAAAAAATAGTAACGAAAGGAGTACAGAAAATGAAGCGATTAAAACAAGGGGATACAATCGGAATCTTCTCCCCATCATCACCTGCAACCGTGAATGCAGAGCCTCGCTATAAACGGGCAAAAGCGTTTTTGGAATCGAAAGGATTCATCGTGAAAGAGGGGAATTTAACAGGGAAAGCGGAGGGGTACCGATCAGGCGCACCTAAAGAGCGAGCAGATGAACTGAATGAGTTGCTTAGGAATCCCGATATCACGATGATCATGTCGACAATTGGTGGTACCAACTCAAATAGTATGTTGCCCTATATTGACTACGAAGCATTTAAACAAAACCCAAAACTTGTAGTTGGGTATTCGGATACAACAGCGATACTACTCGCGCTTTATGCAAAAATAGGTATCCCGACATTTTATGGACCCGCTTTGGTTCCATCATTCGGTGAGTTTGAGCCACTAGTCACTGTTACGTATCGCTATTTCGAGCAGTATTTTATGCAAGAAAGTAACATTCCTTATGAAGTACCTATGCCTGACTATTGGTCCGACGAACCGGTCAACTGGTTGGAGAAGACGACAGAGAAAAAGTTGTATCCAAATGAATGGGTGACGGGGAACGGAGGAGTTGCAGAAGGACGGCTGATTGGAGGGAACTTGAATACGATGTACGGCTTTATCGGGTCACCGTATTTCCCTAAGATTAAGCAAGGGGATATTTTACTAATCGAAGACTGTACGAAATCGCCATCTGTTGTGGAAAAGAATCTAGCTATGCTGAAAGTACATGGCGTCTTCGACAATGTCGCGGGCATCATTTTGGGGAAACATGAATTATATGATGATTTAGGGACAGGCAAACAACCTTTGGATTTATTGCTAGAACAGCTGGATGGACTGCCAATTCCAATTCTAGCTGAATTTGACACGTGCCACACCCATCCCATGCATCCATTAGCCATTGGGAAAAAGGTCAAGTTAGATGCAGATGCAAAAACTGTATCTTGTACTGAGTGTTGGCTTGACGTTTAAGTATAGGAATGTTGGTGCCGTTTTAAAGGAGTAGCAGAGGAGGAACAATTATGCAAAACTCTCATTTATCCAGGAGTTTTATGAACTTCGCAAACATGGAATGTAAGGGCTCCAGTGAACTCTATGAATTTCTGTCATTGAAAATAGCAGAAGACGCTGAAGTACTCAATTTGTGCCTGGCAGTTCCAAAAGGGCAGCCGGTACCTAACCTATTATTCGGGGCTGTTCATTATCTTCTATTAAAAGGATATGTACATCCATTAAAAGACTATTATAGCAGTGTTACAAATCCACCAAGGAAAATAGACAACGAGACATTCATCAATTTTAAAGATTTCTGTGAGCGATATCGAGAGGAAATCATTTCAATAGTAGAGAGCAAGTTAGTTCAAACAAATGAGGTTAGGCGATGCGGCTATCTCTATCCAGTATTTTCGTGGATTTACAACAAAGTTGAAAGACCATTGTCTCTTATTGAAATTGGAACCAGTGCGGGTCTTCAGCTCTTATGGGATCACTATAGCTATTCATATGGTACTGGTGAAACGTTTGGAAAAGAAGGTGCTCGTGTTCATATAACCTCGGAAGTTAAAGGGGATCACTTTCCAATGATGCTTTCTGAAAGCCCTCCAATTGCATCTAAAATTGGATTAGATCTCAATATAAGCTATCTATCTGATCCTGAAGACTATTTGTGGTTAAAGTCACTCATTTGGCCCGAGCATCAGGAACGATTGGAGTTATTCGACAGGGCTGCTGAGTCTTTGGAAGAAAACCCAGTAAAACTGGTTGAGGGCGATGGAGTATTTTTACTTCCAGACGTAGTGGATACACTTCCTACAGACTCCACGATTTGTATCTTCCACACTCATGTGGCAAACCAAATCCCAACTGAAACTAAACACGAGCTATTAGAAAAGATTGCTAAGATCGGGAGTAAGAGAGATGTCTTTCATATTTACAATAATATGTGGGATCGGCAACTCCACCTCGATTACTATGTGAATGGTGTGGAATATAAAAACACGATCGGTGACACGGATGGTCATGGAAGATGGTTCGAATGGAATTTGTAACTTAGCTGATTGTATCTTTCATAGAAAGAAATACCACTGGAGTGGGGAGGCTGCTTGAATGACTGGATTTTTAGATGGTGAGAGAATTACCTTGAGAGAGATGGAAGAAAGAGATTGGATCGATGTACATAGCTATGCCTCTCAACCCAGTGTCTGCCAATATCAACCTTGGGGGCCGAATACCGAAGAAGAGTCACAGATATTTGTGCGACAAGTACTGTCAGATGCTATAAGTAATCCAAGAAGTAGATTTGTTTTTGCGGTCATAGAAAATAACTTACTAATTGGTGCAGGCGAGCTGAATATACGAAGCTTAACCAATAGAGAAGGGGAAATAGGTTATATTGTGCATCCAGATTATTGGGGAAAGGGATACGCTACAGAAGTAGCAACTCTTTTAATAAACTTTGGATTTGATACCTTAAGTCTACATCGTATCTTCGCTACATGTGATCCAAGAAACGTAGGCTCTTCAAAGGTTTTAGGGAAAGTTGGAATGACTCAAGAAGGAAGAATGCGAGAAAATATGTTATTGGAAGAGGGTTGGCGAGATTCCATTCTCTATAGTGTTTTGGATAGTGAATGGAGAAAAAAGGGGGAGTAACTTTGATGCAGAAAAAGGCGAAAATTCTTGTACTTGGAACTTTTCATATGTTTGAACATGAAGGCCTAAACTCCGAAACAAGACAAACTGAAATCGAGGAATTAGTTTCTAAACTAGCAATTTATAAACCAACGAAGATTGCAGTTGAAATGGTAGCAGAAGAGAATGAGGAGTTTAACGAAAAATATATCCAATACAGATCGGGCTCGAACAACTTAGAAATGAATGAAATCGACCAAGTAGGGTTTCGTTTAGGTCTAAAGCTTGGCCATGAACAGATACACGCAATCGATTGGATGGGCAAGTATGACATGCATTATGGAGAAGTCGAGAGTTGGGGGAGAGAAAACCAACCAGAACTTTTAAATGAAATATACAAGGAACTTCATGTGCCCGAATTAACAGAAAATAAAAGTATAGTAGATTATTATAAAGAGCTAAATGATCCAGTTCCCATTAATATGTTCCATAAGATATATGTAAATATAGCACGTATCGGTGACTTCAATAACTATGTCGGTATGAACTGGTTAAGCTGGTGGTACAAAAGGAATTTAATTATGTTCTCTAATCTGACCCGTCTAATTGAGTCACAGGAAGAACGTATTTTGTTTATAGTAGGTAGCTCCCATTCATCAATCGTTACCAAATTCCTTGAAGAAAGTGAAGTTTGCGAAGTTGTTCAACCACTTAGCGTTCTATCATAACTTAAAGGTTGCTTTGTCTCTTTTATGAGATTCATTAAGTCGATAGATGGTGTAAACACTTTCTTTTTCACCAAAAGCATTCAATAAGTCTGTGCTGCATCAGGGCTACTGTCTTTGGCGACTCTTGCTTTCCGCTTCAGAAGGCACGCTTTCCGAGGGGCGTGGCTTGCCTCCTCGGTCGCGAAAAGCATGCGTCCTGTGGGGTCTCAAGACGCACGCTGATCCCTTCGGAGTCGGCCTTCTTCCGCTACAATCAACAGAGCATATTACTATAAATCGCTTCTTCTTCAAAATGGCCAAATAGTTCAATAACAGGATTGATGATTTGGGGGATTGGATGAAAAGCTGGTTGGGTTCAGCAGGGATATGTTTCAACGAAAAAAATGAACTACTAATGGTGAAATGTCACGGATCAGAAGAATGGGCGGTTCCTTCTGGCGGAATCGAAGAAGGTGAAAGTCCCGAGGAATGTTGTCTAAGGGAAGTTAAAGAAGAAACAGGATATGATGTAAATATCATCGAACAATTGCTAGTTAAAGAAACTTCGGTTAAAGGGATTGAAGTGAAAACCTATTATTTTATAGTAGAAAAAGTTGGCACGAGCACTGGTATCCAGGATCCTGATGGGATTATTGTAGCTGCTGCTTGGAAGTCATTACCTGAAGTGAAAACAATGTCTCACACATACCCAGAGGATTTAGATTTCTTACTGAAACAATTTAACCGTCGTTGACAAAATGTTTGTGTTTTTAATTATGCAATCCCCTTATGAATCGTGCCAAATTCCAAAGCACACATGCAAATAAATTTTAATCTTAAAAAGAACGGAGTATCGATATGAGGACGTCATTAGAACTACTTCGCATACTTATAATTCTTATATTTTTTGGCGGTTTGGGATGGGCTGTATTAAACAATATTTATACCATGTATGAAGTACCTATTAAATACATGTGGGTAGGTGCAACAGCAATTTTTATAATCATTTTTGTATTATATAGAAACAAGTTACAGTTTTCAGGATGGTACAAAGGAAAAAGTAAAGAAAAACTCCCAAAAAAAGTGTCATTTTTGCTAATTCTCATTTCATTTTTATTATTGATAACACCGCTAGTGGCTAGTTCTTTTTGAAGTTAGAAAAAGTAATAATGCTAGATGAATTCCATCATATCATTTTAAAAACCTACAGAGGTTCAACTTGTTATCTTCGCCTGCTTTAAATGCACTTGATCATTCATACTAATTTCGCTCTACTATGGGAGGTATTTAATGATAAAGGGTTTATATGAAGCGCATATACCTGTTAGTAACTTACAACAATCAATTGATTTTTACACAAAGCTTGGTCTTACTTTATATAAAAGATATGATAAAGTAGCATTTTTTTGGATTGAGAAAGGTAAAAGTTGGATCGGGTTATGGGTAGGTTCAGAAGCAAAGATACCATATCACGTTTCATTAAGACACATAGCATTTTATGTTGATTTGGAAGATATAAAGAAAGCGAAGGCATGGTTAAAAGAAAGAGGAATCGAAGTACGGGATGAATTTGGCATAGGAACAGAAGAACCCATCGTTATTCCTAGCCAAGCGCACGCAATGATTTATTTCGATGATCCGGATGGAAATAGTTTGGAACTGATAACTCGATTACCTAAAGAAGTTGAACAATCGGAAAAAATGTATTTAAGTGAATGGGAAAAGCAATATTTATAACTTAATCCATTATCTGGCGTAGTTGTTGAGTAATTGTTGCGGATTAATATGGCCATTTCGTTAAAGATAGGGGTGAGAAAAATTAAACACGTAAACATTGGTCTAACATTGTTAATTGTAAGTGCTATTCTTTACGGTTCAACTTTAATCTCTGCATCTGTCTATACTCAGGTTTTGAATAGTCCTGGTGGAGGGGGGTGGGATTCAAGGTATGGTGTTTTTAAAACTGCTCTACTACAAGTAGGAACCTTACCATTAATAATAGCCACCTTAGTAGCAGTAGTAGGCATGATTTTTATTGTTCAATCGGTTAGAAAGCCATAATAGGTAAATGATTTTTCTCTGTTTAGCAAAAGGGAGATATTCTTTTATTAAGGATTTGCATCTATTCAGGAACAAGAGCCTATGGAAGATGAAGAAAGGACAGTAATAATATGGAGAACGTAACAAATGAAGATAAAGCGCAATCATTAAAATCTTTACAATCGACAATTAGTAAACTTGAAAATGCTTTTTCTCAGATGACTCAGAAAGGTACAAACACAACATTAGTAAAGAAGCGACTCAAAGCTGTTTGCATAGGATTATCTATGTTGGAATACGCTTGGGATCAAAAACCTTATCATTACACACCGGCAGATTTAGTGGAAGCTCGTAGTGTTCTTAATGGTCTATTCCCATCAATCGAGAACAGTTATGCTAAGTCAAAGGCTGGTAGCCCGCAGAAAACTCTTTTAGAGAGAAGGATGAAAGCATTAGGATTAGCTGTTAAAGCGATTGATGAGTTATCTAATTAACTGACGGCGGTACTTCATAAATGATGTGCTTTTGCCTAGCAAAAATATTATAAAAAAATATAATGTATCTTAATTAGGGGGAAAGTGTTTGAGGGAGCGCCATATCAAATTTTTAACATACTTCTCGGTTCTTTTCGTTATTAATATAATGGTTAATTTCATTTTCAAAGATGGTATCAACGTATTAACGGCATTTTCAGTGGCAGTTGGAGTTAGTTTAGGAATCGTGTACTTAAGTCCATACTTGGTCAGGCGGTAAAAGGTTGAGGTGCACTTCTCTCAAAAGGATTCAGTTGTCGAAGAAGCGTTGTACCTGAAATAGAACGGATAAACCTGTCACCATTAAAAAAGCATTAAGTGAAAACATTAGATTTTTTTACTATTTTTGTGTCATCTTGGAGGAAAGCAAATTGCGCGTTGTTAAATACATCTTCTTTACCTTAATAGGCTTAATTTTCACAGCTATATTGTTGGTTGGCGTCTTTCTATTATCAAGTAAACTATGGGGGACTATTGTTTTGATTCTGGGATTGATCGCCTTGTTTACAGCTTTTATTTTTACACTAATCAGCTTTATTAAATCTCAGTCTAATTTTTATAATTGGAACGGACTAATAAAACTTTCCTTAAAATCTTTGTACTTGGCTATAACCGGGATTCTCTTGGTAGTACTATGGATTTTTAACTTTGCAATAATTGATGAATTCGGGGAGTTTACTCCGCTTGATAAAATGAATATCTTCTTGGGTAAGACCGACATTAACGAAAAAGCAATTCAACAACTCATAAAAGACTATCCTGAATTAAAGAGCCAAAATATTACGTTTAAATACCCTCCGAATGCGGAGGTCAAAGTTCATGAGATGATCAGCAAAATGGATGATATTGAACAGCTCGAACTGGAAATCTTCGGATATCAAATACCTAAAACGAAGAATCTAGAAGTAATTATTTTGCCTAACTATGATGAGTACATACAAGCAAGAACATCTGCAGGGGAAAGGGAGGGCGGCTCGTATACTAGAATGGATAATAGAGCTATCTTATATGAGCAACCAATAGATGAGAATGGTGAGGAACCTTCTTTGTCTGAAATTTTTAGCCATGAGTATGGTCACTATTTGATGGACATGTTTTTAGTCGACAAGGAAATGAAGTTTGACGATGTCCCTGCTTGGTATCATGAAGGCGTGAGCGAATACATGGGGAATCAGATAAGTGAGGAGTTAAAATTCCCTGGAAACATTAGCCCTAAATTAACGTTTGAAAACTTACAAAGTTTTCAAGATTGGAAGAATGCTACTAAGCAATCGGATGTCTATTACTTTGCAGGAAAAGCAATTGATTATGTACTAGGAAGCGTTGACAATTCCATTATTTTATCAGACATTGTTTTGAATATAAAAGAAGCTGGTACGTTTGATGATTCATTTATACAACTCACTGGGTTAGATCCAAAGACACTTACTATTACAAGTATTAATTCATTGGAAAAAGATTTAGATGCAGCCTACAAGCTTTGGCAAGAGGATGATTTCAAAAACGCTGAAAAAGACTATAAAAGAATTCTTAAAAAGCATCCACGCGAAGCGTTAGCATGGCACCAGTACGCATTAATGCTGGAAAAGCAAAAAAGATGGGATGATGCCCTCAGTGCTAGAAGAAAAGTCGTTAGTATTGAACCCAGAAATTCGAATAGTTACATGTATCTCTCCTATTTATTAACCGTTATTGACTCTCAAGAGGCTGTAAACAATGCTCAAAAAGCATTAGAGATAGTTAAGAAAGATAATATTGAGGACTGGGGTTTCCATCAAAAATGGGTAGATGAGGTTTCTCACTATCATGAATTGAAGAATGAAAAGAAATATACAGAAGCTTATCAATTCATTTCACAAAGTGAGCAATTGTCTACTTCTCCTGAACTAATTGAAGAGCTTAGCTTCATTATGAAATAGTTGTTTCTATCTTATTTCAATTTACAAGATGGATTTTGAAAGGGGATGATGTGACATGAAAAAACATGTTCTTCTAATGCTTTTGGCAACTATTTTTTTACTTGCGGCTTGTTCCAAAGGGGAAAATGATGAAGTACAAGGTTACTCAGGGGTTATTGGCTACGGGGCAGTCATGGGATATCAATACATTGTGGTTAAGGAACAAGATACATTTTCTTGGGATATTAGTTATAAAGGAAATAACTTACTCATTGAAGAGAATGCAGATAATGTAAAGAATCTAGAGAATTTTAGGATTAGTGTCAACGAGAGCAAATTAGAATTAGGTACATTAATAATATCGTTCCCTTACTTTGTACTTGTTGGTATAATCGCCCTGATCCTTTACAAGAAAAAGAGTGAGATGCTTAAAGGTAACGGCGCGTTAATATCTATTCTAGCAGGCACACTTGCACTATACTTTACTCTTGTGTCAGCAGTTGATTTAAGCAGTTTATTACATGAAGTGAAATACTATTATATGATACTGGCCAATTAAATAAGATTTTCCAAATTTTATATGCCCATTAAAAAACAGAACTTTCCACCAGTTCAAACGTCTTACAATAATGGAAAGGTTAGCGAAAGAAGTATCGACGGTGTAGGAGGAGAGTTTTATCAGTAGTCTTATTTTGTTGTTTGTTATATTTCTAATTTTTGTTTTCATTGTAGTTGGCGTTTCTTTATACTTCAGAAAAAGAAATACTCAAGAAAAACCATCTTTATTGGGAATTAGTTCACTTTTACTACAATTATCACTACTTGTATTTTTCTTCACTGGAATTTTAGAAAACCTCAATGAAACAATGTTTGATGTTCTGTGGTGGAGTACAGTCATTTTTGGTTTGTTGTTCGGAATAAGGGAATTCAAAAACAATATAATTGTATCCTTATTAAATATTCTTTTAAGTATTTTGCTAGCAATACTCATGCTGTTATTGTTGTTTATTACCTCAATGTAGTTGGCATTCTCAGGTACAG
Organism: Sporosarcina sp. SAFN-010; assembly: GCF_059415065.1. Classification (NCBI taxonomy): domain Bacteria; kingdom Bacillati; phylum Bacillota; class Bacilli; order Caryophanales; family Caryophanaceae; genus Sporosarcina; species Sporosarcina sp. SAFN-010. Next base: position 330,637 of record NZ_JBPFDS010000003.1, read on the forward strand.
TCAGGAACAGTTACTTAAGAAGCACTTCGCTTCTATACGACCAAGTATAAAATGAACAGGCTTAAAGGGAAATGAGGATGATCCTTTGTCAAAGTATTTGGGCTTTATTTCATTAGTGTTGATAATCACTTTTATCACTTTAATTTTTATTATTCCACAAGTATTGACTCTCTTACCTGAATCTTTGGATTTATTGCTATTACTATTCCTTCTACTGGGGTCTTTTGTCACTGCACTTTTCAGTGTAAAAGGACGTTTGAAACTAGTTACTTTAGCTATTTCCTCTATTGGTATGTTAGTTCTACTAGTCGTAATTCTGTTCGTCATTAGTATGATGATGTTTGGTAACTTTGGGACATAGACAATAGGATCCAAATTAAAGAATATAGGAGGGCAAAATGGTAAACAGTTATCCAAAACATATTATTGCTGTCTCTGCATATATCACTAATGAAAACGATGAAACTTTATTAGTTAAGACTCATTGGCGTTCAGATACTTGGGAACTTCCAGGAGGACAAGTTGAAGAAGGTGAATCTTTGGAAAGTGCAGTACGTCGAGAGGTTTTAGAGGAAACCAATATTATTATAAAACCACTTGGAATTACTGGAGTCTATTATAATGCTTCAAGTGAAATTTTATCTGTGGTTTTTAAAGTAAGATATGTCAGTGGCGAATTAAAAATACAACCAGAAGAAATTAGAGAAGCCAAGTTTATCGCTCTAGATGATAATACCATTGGCACCTACATAACTCGTCCCCATATGAAGTCTCGCGTTATTGATGCTATTAATTCACAGTCGTTCATTCCTTATGAAACTTGGGAAACAAAGCCATACAAATTATTAAAGAGATTGGACAATGAGGATGCAAACTTATCTTAACCAGTCCGGCGCAATAACTGTATAATTGATGTGCCAAATCTTGACTATCTTGGATAGCGATTGTTTTCAGACTGACTAAAGGTTTAAAAAGGAAGTGCTAAAGTGGTATGTGGAAGAAAACTTTTGTTGAAACCGAGCGAGGAGAATTTGAAGTTTTTGTTTCAGGAACCGGAGAACCTTTATGTGTAACTCATTTATATAGTGCTTTTGACGAAAGAGGAAACACCTTTGCAAATCCATTCACCTTACATTATCAAGTGTATTTAATTAATCTCCGTGACTGTGGTAATTCTGTTAAAGCGAAAGACAGAAGCCAATATAGTATGGAAGAGTCCATAAAAGACTTGGAATCTATACGTAAAACATTAGGATATGAACAATGGGGATTCGCTGGACATTCAACAGGTGGAATGCTCGCTCTAAAATATACAGTTTTAGCCCCACACTCCTTAACAAAAATCATCGCTGGGGGAGCTGCCGCTAGTAAAGAATATTGTACTGATCCAGATTCTATATATTGTCGTAAGAATCCCATGTTCCCTCGGATAATAGAGATTATGAATCAATTAAATGACCCATCCACCGTGCCGGAAATTCGCAAACAACTAGGGAATGAGTGGGCGGAGATGTCATTTTATTCAAGAGAAAAACTATTGTCAGCCTTGAGAATCCCTAATAGCGGAAAAACAGTTGGACCACGTTTAGATTATTTTAGAGAAGTAGAGGTTTCCACATACGATTTGAGAGAAGCCTTGGTAAACATAGCTGTCCCAAGTCATATTTACGCAGGTAGATTTGACGCACAATGTCCGTATAAATACGGCGTAGAAATTGCTGAATTAATGCCCAATGCCAAGTTGACAACCTTCGAGCATAGTAATCATAATCCTTTTGTAGAAGAGGAAGCTAAGTTTCATCAGTTAGTAAATTCAACCTTATAGATACCTCTTTTAAAATTAACAGAAGAAGTTACTGAAGAACCATCGCACTTAAATTGCACCAGAGTTTCCGCAATCGGTTATTTTCAACCTATATAGTTTAAAAATTCACAATGCAATTAACAACAAAAACATGTTTAAGGGGGCGTTCATTATGGCTAACGAGAGTACTTTTTTAGTTAAGAACTTAAAGGGAATAACGTCTAATTAACAATTGTGGCTTAGCGTTCCCTCTAAAATCGAAAGGGGAAAATGTATGCGAGCAGGTAATGTGAAAATTGAAGAATTGAACGAAGATAACTGGTATGACTGTTGTGAATTAGAATTATCAGAGAAGCAAGCCACGTATATAGAAATGAATGCTGTTTCAATTGCCCAATCAAAGTTTGAGCCATCTTTAAAACCCTTTGCAATTTATTTCAAAGAGAAAGTAGTTGGTTTTCTAATGTTTAATACTTTGAAAGAGGAACTTGATGGTTATTGGATATTTAGAATAATGGTTGATAAGAACTTCCAAGGGCGAGGTATAGGAAAAGCTGCAACTCAGTTAATGATTTCAGAGATGGGCAAGCTACCAAATGCAGAAAAAATCGTTGTGGGTTACCACCCGGATAACAAGGAAGCCCACCAATTATATGCCAGTTTAGGATTTATTGATAATGGTGATCGCTTTGGCAAGGAAATGGCTGTGATCAAACATATAAACGAGTTAAGTTAAATGAGGGAGTACCTATTATAGGTTCTCCTTTATTAAGCACATCGGTGGTATTCACGTTTACTGCATCTTTATTCGTTAAACAATTTCATTCAAAAACTCGCCTTAAAATCGATGGCGTTAGACAAAAATAGGGTAGGAGGAACTCACTTGCAAAAAAGCACCAAAAAGGAAGTATACTCTTGGATAAAATCAATTGTATTTGCTGCATTTATTGTGTTTGTTTGCCGTCAATTTATCTTTACACCAGTGACCGTTCAGGGCGTATCTATGGAACCCACTTTCGAAGATAATAATAGAATCGTTGTAAGTAAAACAAGCAAGATGGATAGATTTGATACAATTGTTTTCAAAGCTCCAGATGCTGACAAACAATATATAAAGAGAATAATCGGTCTACCTGGGGATAGTATAGAAATGCAAGATGATGTGCTATACGTTAACGGAACGCCGTATGATGAAACTTATGTGAAAAGAAACAATGGTATTGAATTGCGTAGAATTACTGGTGATTTCACATTGCAAGAACTTACTGGAAAGACAACCGTTCCTAAAGGTTATCTTTTTGTTCTGGGGGATAATCGATTGAAAAGCAGCGATAGTAGAGAATATGGTCTAATTTCGACCGACTCCGTTATTGGAGAAGTGAAATTCAGGTTTTATCCAATTCAAAAAACCGGTGTCCCTAAATAATAGGAGTTTATAAAGCGATAGAGTTGTAGTAGCTAAATACACAGTCAATAATTTGTTATCTAAATCCGCCTAGTGTAGGAACAATGCTTGCCCTTTACATAGGCAGGTAATGATTCGATACCTGTAACTTACTAAAAAGAAGGTAATCCTGTTGGAGATTATTACTCAAAAACTCATATATATAGCGTTGTTCATTTTTATCATTCATTCTATTGAAACGCTTGCTTACGCCGTAAGACTATCAGGAGCACGAGTACGGATGATTGCATCGGCCTTATCTCTTTTTAATATAATGGTGATGTTTTCAAGATTGGCAAATATGATGCAACAGCCTTTTACAGGAAGTCTAATAGACACTGCGCCAACTCATAATGCGCAAGAATTCGTAGAGACACAATTTCGTTTTCTCATAGGTGCCTCAACAGTTGGTACTGTGTTTGGAATGCTTTTACTCCCTACTTTTGTAGCTCTATTTTCAAGGGCAATCATTCATTTATCTGAAGAAAAGGGTTCTGTTCCATCGTTATTTAAAAGACTGTTTTCCTCGCAGTACATCAAACGAGGCATTACACATTTCAGTTTACCTAAATTTTCATATCTGAAAGATACTAAGATCAAAGATATTCCAGTAAGGTTATTCTTAATAAATATGATAATAACTGCAATATACACTATTGGTGTGTTAGCTGCTTTATATGCAGCACTGCTCACCCCAGAACGTGCATCAACAGCAATTATGGCATCCGGCTTAATCAATGGTATGGCTACAATTCTATTAGTTATTTTCGTCGATCCAAAAGTCTCCGTGGTTGCGGATGATGTCGTGAATCAGAGAGGTAATTATCAAACACTTAAAAATATCTCATTGATGATGGTTACGTCCAGGCTTTTAGGAACTTTGTTGGCACAATTATTTTTTATACCAGGAGCAAAATACATTGCTTGGTTTACACAATTCATAGTTTGAATTTCTCATCAAAGTTGCTGAATAATCGCTTCACCTCAAATGGTCCAAACTATGATGGAAAAGGCCACCAAGACTGCGAAATCCCAAATTCAGCTGCTCAATAACGTTAATGTGTTTGTAATTAGAAATGATTTGAGTATAAAAATAGTACTGGAGGGGTTTTATTGTGAGTTCAAAAGTTAGAGATCTATTTCAATTTATTGAATCAGGTGATGGTGATGGTGATGCCTTAGAGAAGGCTCTTATTCTTTCCCCCAATTTAGCAAATGCAGAAAATGAGCAAGGACTAACTCCTCTAGGTTTTTCATCTCATTTAGGTGATAAAAACGCTGTTCTTATCCTTTTAAATCATCATACGGATATAGATGCCCTTTCTCATTCTAAGATCGAGTATATCCCTTCGAATACTGCACTTCATGCAGCAATTGCAGGAACACGAAATCTAGAAGTTATTGAGCTTCTTTTAAATAATGGAGCTAAAACAAATATTTTTGATAGCAACGGGCATACAGCTTTACATACAGCTGCGTTTCACGACGATAATACGGAACTGATTAGTCTTCTTATTACACATGGAGCTTCTGCACATGCAAGGTTAGATAATGGGGTAACTGCAATGGAATTGGCGATAGAACAAGGGAACAATAAAGTGGCTGAACAATTGCGATCCTATGCTGGACAGCTCTAATCCCTTAATGAGTGTTTTCATCATTCCACAACACGGCTCGTTTTGAAATGTTCAAGAAGCTGCATCATTAAAAAGTATGCTTGAGAGAGTGTGTCAGAAGGGCATTCCAAATGATAGAGGTTACAGATCCAATTTGTAGCAATAACACAAATAATTAATCAGAGACTATGTATTTCCTCATCCCCCTTTATGAACCTCCCTGCATAGCGGCACAGTGCTAAGAATAAGGTTAAGAATTATTGGAAAATTAAATTGCGTTGTTGAGCCTCTTTGGATAGAATTGTCTAAAGAGGTTCTTTTTTGTTAACTGTACGGTATAACTTAAATGGGCAGCAACTTCTGAAATAGGAACAATCTATAATGGACAGATTGTAAAATGGGAGGATGAAATGAATAATAAAGAAAGCATACTACCCACTATAAAAATCAGGAATTTACGTGAAGACGATTATGAAACTGTTGTAAAGTGGAGTAGAGATGATACTTTTTGTGAAGCGAATGGTTGGGAGAAAAATAGAAATGAAAAAGAAGTATATAGATGGTGGCTTAACTGTGTAAATCTCGAGTCTAAAGATCTTGTCCGTATGGGAATCTTGCTTGAAAACAAATTAGTTGGATATGTGGATTTGGCTCATATTGAAAATAATACTGCTGAAATAGGCATTGCAATTGGAGAAAGAAGTGTATGGGGGAAAGGAATCGGGACTAGTTCCATTCTCTGTATGATGGAGTATGCTTCTGAAAAATTTAGGATTTCCATTTTTGATGCTGAAACACATGAAGGAAATATTCGCTCAAGAAAAATGCTTAAAAAGGTAGGATTCAAAGAGATAAGTAGAATTGGTAAGGAAGATTACTTAGGAATCGATAACCAATTAATACAACTTCGGTTTTATAAGTAGGCACACTACCGGTAATACTAGCTGTCTTATGAGTGAGTTCGTTCTCATTGTGAAATCAACTAAGGAAGCATGATAACGTCATCCTTCGGATTTGCCAAAATGAAAATGGTATGAAAGAATTAAAATTCTTTTTTATTAGGTTTTCAGTGCCACTCTGTGTATTAGGAGCAATTTTTAATAAGCTCTTTTTCTCAAGGAAACAGAAGGAGGACTTTTTAGCTCAATATGAACTTTATGTGCTTTTCTTGATACTTTTCGTTTCATTAATTTTCTCCTTTAAACAAAAGAAAACTACTTATACCTTTTGAATTGATTAGAAGTATTTAAAGAGGGGGCATCATATTGAAACCTCACGTACTTGTTGTAGGAGGAACTGGGATGCTTAAAGAGGTCTGCTTATGGCTTGTCGATCAAGGATACAATGTTTCAGTTATTGGGAGAACCAAAAAACGATTAGACGACGTAGTAAATGAGGCTAGCGATTCTTCTAGTGTTTTCCCAATAAGTGTTGATTATCGAAACGAAGAACGATTTCTTAAAGAAATTATGGAAATTCAACAAAAACGTGGACCACTCACTTTAGCCCTTAGCTGGATTCATTCAGATGCTCCAAACACGCTACATATTTTGGCAGAACAGCTTTCAAATCTACCAATTAATCCTTGGAGGCTATTTCATGTCAAGGGAAGTACCGCCCATTTGTCTATAGATCCAATTCCTTTACCAGAAGGATGTCTTTATCGTCAAATAGTGCTTGGTTTTATTCTGAGCGATTCCTCCTCTCGTTGGCTTACAAACAAGGAGATTGCCGCGGGTATAATTAAAGCAATTCGATGGGATCGAGAAGAGAGCATAGTTGGAACTCTAGAACCTTGGGAAAAACGACCTTGATTCAACCTGTTGCCAGTTTGCACAACTATACAAGAAGAACAAGAGTTCATTACTTTATCGTAAAACAAAGAAAAAATCATGTCTATAATTGTGAGGGAATCTATGATGATCAGACGTTTAGTTCCACAAGATGCAGAAAGTTATCTAACTCTAAGATTAAAAGCTTTACAAAACAGTCCTGAGGCATTTGGTTCTACTTACGAAGAGGAAAAAGATTATCCTGTTGACAAGTACAAAATTAGATTCCAATCCGAAGACTCCTTTACTTTTGGTGCTTTTGAAAATGGCGAACTTGTTGGGATGATCACTTTAGTCAAAGAGCAGCGAATCAAATTATGCCATAAAGCAAATATTGTAGCCATGTACGTTTCTCCAGAAAAACGCGGTTCGGGATTTGGAAAAGCTTTGCTGAAAGAAGCCATTAGAATGTCAAAAGAATTGCTAGGTATTGAGCAGGTTTATTTAACAGTACTTACAACAAATGAGGTAGCCAAAATATTGTATTCTTCGCTCGGATTCGAGATTTTCGCTACAGAGAAACGCGCATTAAAGCTAGATGGAATCTATTTTGATGAAGACCTAATGGTTTTGTTTCTTTAAAAAGGATGGGAGACGAACATAAGGTCCTTGTTAGTGTCCACATTTATACCCTGTCAGATTAAGACGGTGCTCTCTAAACAAAAACCTAATGATAACACGATGAAATCAAATGAAATTCACAACATTATTTTATTAGGAATGGTATATATGACGTTTCCGTTTGACTGTATAACTGATTTTATATTTGTAGAGTCTGAAATTTCTCATGCAGATGTGATTTTAATACCAGGATCTAATCATCCACCCTTAATGGAGGAAGCTGCAAAATTATATAAAAATGGATTTTCCCCATACATACTCCCATCCGGGGGTTATAAGACTCAACTTAGAACTACGGAATGGGAGTATTTAACAAATATAGGTTTATCAAAGGGAATTCCAAAAGAAGTATTTCTAAAAGAAGATTACGCGCAGCACACTCTAGAAAATGCCCGATTTTCGTTGGAGGTTCTAAAGAACAATCGAATTAAATTTGATAAGGTTATTATTGTTTGTAAAGCGGGTCATTCCCGCAGAGCATTGTTGAGCTATCAAGTTACTTTTCCTATTTCGACTGAATTTATGGTATTCCCTGTAGTGGATCGATATGAAATAACCAAAGATAATTGGTATTTATCCGAAGTCGGGAGAAAACGCATAATGTCTGAGGTCCAGAAAATAGGTAAGTACTTTGGAGATTTTATATGAATAAGGGGATGAGTATATGACACCACCAAAACATATTGTTTCAGCAGCCACAATTGTGATAAATAACAAGAATGAGCTTTTGTTAATAAAAGGCCCCCGTAGAGGTTGGGAGATGCCCGGTGGACAGGTTGAAGAGGGGGAATCTCTAAAAGAAGCTGCAATCAGGGAAACGAAAGAGGAATCTGGTATTGATATAGAGATTATCAAGTTTTGTGGAATCTTTCAGAATGTAGAACGATCTATTTGTAACACACTATTCTTGGGGAGAGTTGTCGGTGGTAAGCCTACTACGAGTCCGGAAAGTTTAGAAGTAGGATTTTTCCCAATAAAGAAAGCATTGGAAATGGTAACAATTACGAACTTTAGACAGAGAATTGAATATTGTTTAGACGAAAATACCCATCCTTTTTTTGTGGATTTTTAAAATATATTAGAGTGAAGAGTACCTGCGCGAGAAACAAACATGATTGTTTTAACATCCATGAAAGTTTGAACACAGGTACTTTTATAAATCGCTCACTGGAACGGAATTTAATGCGTAATTGCTGGATGGGTAGAGGTCTTTTTTTGTGAAAACCCACCAAGGAGGAGCTTTCCGTACGGTAGAAATTTTTGTATGATGATCGAAAAAATGATTGGAACGACCAAACCGAATGCGGTGAAACCAACAATGCCATATGTGAAATAATCGTTTAGCAAAATATCTGTAAAGATGTGCAAGTACATAATCGTTAAGGAGTGCTTCTCGATTTTTTCCAACCATTTTACTGACAGCTGAGCAGCAATCAGCTGGAATACGCCAACTAATACGAGTGTAAATGAAAGTGGAATGATTAAATCTAAAATGAAATGTTCATAACGTAAAAATTTCATACTTAAATGATAGTCAGTTACATGAATCATATCGAGAGAAATGGCTGTTACACTTCCTATTAATCCAACGATTAACCATCTTCTCGAAACGTCCATCCAAATACTCTTCATATAATAACCTAACGCAAAATAGACGACTGCCATAAGTACAACATCGATGTTCCAAATCATTGGGACTGTTTGAGACGCAATGTCTGGTTTTCCGCCAATGACGCTCATCGCAAAAAAACTTTCATAATGAGCAATACTATAAGAGATTGCCAAAATAATGATTTGTTTCGTGCGGCTAAAGTATTTAGTCATCCATAAGAAAAACAAATACGTAAAGAAAAGCGTAGTGACAAACCAGAAAACACCGTACGCACCTCGGGCAAAGCGTCCGCCGACAACAAGTGTCCAAAAATCATTTACATACCATGATAAATCTATATTGCCCGAACTAAACTCAATCCCGTAACGGATGAGCGTAATGCTTCCTAGAAAAAACAAATAAGGGACTATCAATTGCATAAATCGTTTATGAATCATGTGTTTCATTAAGCCTTTTTCAATAACAGGTTTAAAAAATAAACCACTTAAAATAAAGAAAGCCGGCATGTGAAACCAATAGATATACTTAACGAGTGGGAAATCAAGCTGTCCGGGATAATGACCAATGACGACAAGGATCATTAAAAATCCTTTTGCTCCATCCACCCAGGATAAGCGTTTCTTACTCATAATTAGACACCTCAAGGAAATTGACGTATCTCCAATGTACATCCTTTCTGCAATTTCGAGTGTAATGTTACAGAATTGACTCACGGATGTTAGTAAGTTGGTAATACATAGGAGTGTTTTCTTGATTTATTACGGATGACTGACTAAATTGAATAGTTGGTACTACCAATTGCATGAGAATTATATATATCCTTCAAATTTTTCTCATGAGAGGGATAAAGCATAGTTGAAAATATGGGTGCATGATTGGGAGGATTGAAATGAGAGAAGGAATCATACGGCCATTGGTTATTTGTGTTTTCCAACAGGAGGATACCATCCTTGTTGCAGAAGGTTATGATCCAGTGAAAGAGGACCACTTTTACCGGCCAATCGGTGGGGGAATCGAATTCGGTGAAAGCAGTGAAGAAGCACTCGTCCGGGAAATCAAAGAAGAAATCGATACGGCTATTACGGGTCTTGCATACTTAGGAACGCTAGAAAATATATTCAGCTTCAACGGAAATATAGGTCACGAGATTGTAAGGGTCTATGATGCATCTTTCACCGATAACTCTTTCAACAAAGCGAGTACGTTTGAAGGGATAGAAGATAACGGGGAACTATTTAAAGTGATGCGTCTGCCTATACAGACGTTTCGATCTGGAGAGCTTCGTCTTGTTCCAGACAACCTATTGGACCTGCTTGAAGTGAACGGCATAGCTCTTAAATGATTCAACATGACCAAATTTACTTACATAACCCATCAGTTAAATCATATGTTGCACACCAGAAAATTTAAGAAAGGGGAAATTCATAGTGAAAAGGAAATTCCCAATTATTGAAACGGATCGATTAATTTTAAGAGAAGTAATAAAAGAGGATTCAAATGACATGTTCGCGTATTTATCTGATAAAGATGTTGTAAAACATATGGGTTTGGACCCTTTTCAAACAGAGAAAGATGTACTAGAAGAAATTGAGTGGTACCAAAAGATTTTTAAAGATAGCACTGGAATTAGGTGGGGAATAGCTCACAAGGACAATGGCAGGGTTATTGGAAGTTGTGGTTTTCTTAATATGCAACCCAAGCATTCTCGAACTGAAATCGGTTATGAATTAAGCAAAGAATATTGGGGGAAAGGTATCGCCAGCGAAGCATTGGAAGCGGTAGTTAAGTATGGATTTCAACACTTACAGTTAGAACGAATTGAAGCATTAATTGAACCTGCTAATTTTGCATCACTGAAATTGTTGGAAAAAAAAGGCTTTGAAAAGGAAGGATTATTAAGACATTATGAATTTACTTGTGGTAAGTTCGATGATTTATATATGTATTCAATTTTAAAAGGTGACGTACTCACTACTTAAAGAATATTGATGATTATTGCATTAGCAGCGGATCCTCTCTTTCGCAATAGCTCGCGGTAGGGATTAGTGCATAGTAGGAGGTGAATGAAAATATCTATTCACGATGGTGTGATAACCGGGTACACAGTGAACTTCTTAGAACATGAATTACGAATAAATATCGAAACGGTGACAGGTGATATTGACACTGTTACATTCGATTCTTATTTAGCTCATTATTTCGATCATGTAATGGCAGGTAGTATATTGCTTGATATTGAAGAAGCAGATTTGAAAACATTCTTCCCAGAAAACAGAGAAGAATTTGAGTCCCATAAACTATATGCTTGGCCGATTTGGTACGATGATGTGAATGAGCTCGAACAGTACTTACAAGTTAATAATTATAAATGTTACATTATTTTTGCTTCACTAGGATTGTCAGGTTATGTATTTGCTAAAACATTTAAAATCAAAAAGAAATGAAACCTTAGACAGACTACTTAAAGTTTGTGAAGAAGCGTTAACATGCGCTGGTATTGAAGATGTAATGTGCCTGTATCAGTCCTAAGATCGTGTAGGCATAGCTTATCGAAATAAATAATTGGAGGTACTATCCAATGTTATGGGGAAGTATTTTACTATGGATTGTTGGCTTATTAATTTTGTACGTAGTAATCTTTACAGCAGTAAAAGATGGGATTGATAAATCAGAGGTGGGTCAATTGATAAAAAAGAATTTTGGGACTAAAGATAACATTGTTACGGTGAGTGATGATGAAATTGAAAAGGAATTAGAAGACGAATTTAAGAATTAGAAACAGTGGTTACAACGATTTACGTTCAACTATACGTAGATGTTAATGCTTGGCGCACTAGTCACAACGCAACAGATAAAGCAGAAGAGAATATAGGGTTAATCCATCGAGGATCTAATAATGTATCAGACCTGCATATTGTATAGGCTACACTTACTTGGACAATAAAGTTAGGGTCTTGTAGAATACAACCAAAGAGATGAGGAGAATCTACAT